>JBAUTG010000073.1:0-1891 GCA_049582105.1 Candidatus Dormiibacterota bacterium
CCGCTCCTCGCTGACCGCACGCCGCCAGCTGACGATCTCGAAAACGAAGGCTCCGAACACCACGAGGGCTGCGATGGCCAGTCCGATCGCCGCGAAGAAGGCGTACTGGCCGATCTGCCACCAGCCGTAGGAGTTGAGCAGGAGGCCACGGAGGGTCTCACCCCGGAAGAGGGTCTGCACTTCGCCGGAGAGCTTGGTGTTGGTGGGATCCGCGATCGAGGCGGCGCTCACCTGGGAGTAGGTCTGGCCACCGCCGATCTCCTGGAGATGGACGGCGATGAAGTGATTGGCGTAGGTCTCGGCCTGCGCACCGGTGGTCAGCGCCTGTCCGGCGTAGACCTTCATGGCTGCGGCATCAGCGGCGGGGAGCGCCTTGATGGCAGCGGAGTTGGCCGCTGGGAAGTCGATCTTCTGAGCGGTGAGTTGGGTTTGGACCTGGCTGGTCGCGAAGTTGCTGGCCCAGAAGGCAAAGCCGGCGACGAAGCCGAGGATGCCGATGAGCCCGACCTGGAGGACGAAGATCCGCCAGCGCATTCCCGTGGTCATGGTGCTGCTCCTTGATATTTCTCTGCGGCCATCTGACCGTGCACCCATCGTCGCCCGCACCCACCCACCCCCAATAGAGGCGTATGCCACGACATTCGCGGTGCCGTTCCTGGGTCATCCGCGGTCAGGGTGCCCACCCTGCCCGGGTCATTCGGCCCTGCTGCGTCAGTTCGGCTCACCAGCGGCCATCGGGCCGGATGCCGGTCAGTGATGCCTGGCGGCAACCTTGGCGGCGACGAGCGACGCCACGTGGTCGGGGACGTACGTATAGGTGTCGAGGCTGGGTCGCACGTAGCCCTCGTCCGACTGACGAGGCGGTAGCGTCAGCGGGGTGCTGAGGACATCCTTGTACGGCACCTTCGACAGCAGGTGCGCGAAGCAGTTCAGACGCGCGCGCTGCTTGTCATCGGCCTCCACCACGTACCACGGCGACTCGGGCGTATCCGTGTGGACGAACATGATGTCCTTCGCGCGCGAGTACTCAACCCAGCGAAGCCGAGATTCCAGGTCGATCTGACTCAGCTTCCACTGCTTGAGCGGATCGCGAAGCCGGAGTTGGAAGCGGCGCTCCTGCTCCTGGTCGCTGACCGAGAACCAGTACTTGATGAGCGTCAGCCCTGAGTCGATGAGGAGCCGCTCGAAGATGGGGCACTGGCGTAGGAACAGACGGTGCTCGTCGTGCGAGCAGTACCCCATGACGTACTCGACACCGGCCCGGTTGTACCAGGATCGATCGAACAGCACTATCTCACCGCCGGCCGGGAGACGGTCGACGTAGCGCTGGAAATACCACTGCGAGCGGTCGCGGTCAGACGGCGACGGGAGTGCAGCCACCTTCACCACCCTGGGGTTCAGGTACTGGGTGATGCGGCTGATCGTTCCCCCCTTGCCGGCGCCGTCCCGGCCCTCGAAGATCACCGCGACGCGCGCGCCGGTGATGCGGACCCATTCCTGCAGCTTGACCAGCTCCACCTGCAACCGGCGAAGCTCGGTCTCGTACACCTTCGTCGGCAGGGTGGCGGCAGGTGGAGCATCGTGCGGCGTCCGTTTGGACATCGCAAGCATTGTGACGTCCGGCGGCGCACTGCCTGGACCTGATGGCAGACAAAGGAATGACCCACCGGCCGGGCCGATGGGTCACTCGGCGGGCACACTGCCCGAGATGTCGGGTCAGACGACGTGGGCGCCGCGGAGGGACGGAACGGTCAGATGAGTCGCCCGCTCCTCGCTGACCGCACGCCGCCAGCTGACGATCTCGAAAACGAAGGCTCCGAACACCACGAGGGCTGCGATGGCCAGTCCGATCGCCGCGAAGAAGGCGTACTGGCCGATCTGCCACCAGCCG
>JBAUTG010000074.1:0-2529 GCA_049582105.1 Candidatus Dormiibacterota bacterium
AACCTGACCAAGCATTTCGGTTCGCTCGCCGCGAACGACGGCATCACACTTCACGTCGAGCCCGGCGAGGTCTTCGGACTCCTCGGTCCGAACGGAGCCGGGAAGTCGACGCTCGTGAGGCAGACGATCGGTCTCCTCAAACCGACATCCGGTCGCATCACCCTGGGCCGATACGACCTCGTGGCGGACCCCGACGCCGCGCGTCAGCTCAGTTCGTACCTGCCCCAGGCGCAGATGCCGATCGAGGCATTTCGCGTCCGGGAGGCGATCGAGCTCGCCGGACGCATCCGGGGTGGCCACCAGCCCGCGGTGCGCCGGCGGACGGAAGCGCTGATCGATGCCCTCGACATCGGCGAGTGGCGCAACACCCTCGGAGCGAACCTGTCGGGGGGCGTCAAACGGCTCGTCGGATTCTGCATGGCGGCCGTCTGCCCCGGGCGCATGGTGATCCTCGATGAACCGACGAACGACGTGGATCCGCTCCGGCGCCGGCTCTTGTGGGAGGAGATCCGGACGCTCGGATCGAACGGCAGTGCCGTGATGCTCGTGACGCACAACGTCCTTGAGGCCGAGAAGTCTGTCGATCGCCTCGCGGTGATCGACAGCGGACGCCTGGTGGCATCCGGAACGCCGTCATCGCTCAAGGCATCGGATCGTTCGCACCTGCGGCTGCAACTGATGCTCGTTCCGACTGCTGCGACCCCGACGCTGCCGGAGTGGGCCGGCTCGGCTGTTCGAGTCGGTCACAACCTCGTCACCACGATCGACGAGCACGATGCGCCGACCGGAATCGCCTGGGCCGCGTCGCTCATCGACTCCGGCGTCGCCGAGGAGTATGCCCTCGGAGCCATGACTCTCGAGGACGCGTACATCCGGCTCACCGCGACGATGTCGGCGGACGGTGACGAATCGGAGGCGTGAGATGGCCACCGTCGGAGTGATCGCCCCGAGGAGCTCCGTCGAGCGCGGTGCGACCCGCTGGGTGCGCGATTACCAGTCGATGATCCGGTGGCACCTTGCGAGTCTGCGGATCTGGCTTGTGACGTTGACCGCCGTGCAGGTGCTGTCCGGTGTCGGCTTCGTCCTCGGTATCGCGCTCTTCTTCGAACACATCCCGCTCAGCGCCGCACTGTTCGTGTCGACAGGGGTCCCGGTGATTAATCTGCTGATGGTCGGCCTGATTCTCGGTCCCCAACTCGTGGCGGACCAGCGGGCGAATGGAAGCTACGAATACCTGCGTACGATGCCGGTCAGCTGGTCGGTCACGGCGAGCGCGTGGTACACCGTGTGCCTGATCGGCGGGATCCCCGCGATGATCGTGTCGCTCGGCGTCGCCCAGCTCCGATACGGGGTGCCACTCAACATCTCGCCCGCGATCATTCCCGCGGTGCTGTTGACCTCGCTGGCCGGAACGATGCTCGGCTACGCCCTCGGACATGCGATCGGCAGCCCGATGGCCACGCGTTTGATCACCCAGCTCTGCGTCTTCGTCGTGTTCGGGTTCGCCCCGATCCTCTTCCCGCTGGCGCAGATGCCGCGCTGGCTGGTCGACGTCAACTGGTGGTTTCCGTTCCGTCATATGGCGGTCGTGGTGCGCGCCGCGCTGACATCCACGCCGGATCCGGCTGTGATGACCGCCTATCTCGTGCTGGGTGCCTGGGTCATCGTATCGATCGCGGCGGCCGGTTGGGCGCTGACGAGAAGGCCATGAATGCTCCGTCTCGAGTCGCTGCGGGCGCTGTGGCGCGGCAACCGGTGAACGTCGCGATGCGCTCCGGTGTCCGGTACTGGTTCGCGAGCCTCCGCTGGATGCTTCAGTTCGATTACGGCCGGATGCGCGAGTGGGCGTCGATGATGGTACTGATCCAGATGCTGATGGGCGCCGGGATGGTGATCATGTACGGGTTCTTCTATCCACAGATCACTGCGGCGCACGCACTCTACATCGCGACCGGCGCGCCGACGCTCGCGCTGATTCCACTCGGTTTCGTCATGCTGCCGGGCGGTGTCGTCCAGCAGAAGATCGAGGGGACGTTTGAATACATCTGGTCATTGCCGGCACCAAGAAGCGCGCAGGCGGTCTCAACATTTCTGCTCTACACGCTGCTCGCACTGCCCGGAACGGCACTCGCGCTCCTCGTGGCGGTGTGGCGATACGGCGTGCAACTGTCGATCTCGCCACTGCTGATCCCCGCGGCGCTCCTCTGCGCGCTCGTGGCGATCACCGTCGGCTACGGGATGGCGCTCGCCATCCATAACCCGATGGTGACGAACCTCGTGACGAACGCTCTGATGTTCGTCGTCCTGCTGTTCTCACCGATCGTCTACCCGGCGTCGCAACTGCCCGCCTGGCTGCTCGACGTGCATCGTGTGCTGCCCTTCTACAACATGGCGGTCGTGATGCGTGCCGGCCTCACGAGCGGTGTCGAGACCCAGGTGGGGCTGTCGATCCTGGTGCTCGGAGCCTGGGTCGTCGTGGGATGCGCCGCGACCGCATGGGTCATCGGCCACCGGCGGTAGCAACCCACC
>JBAUTG010000075.1:0-20693 GCA_049582105.1 Candidatus Dormiibacterota bacterium
GTACATCGATGCGTCGATGGATCCCTCGCTATCGGACATCCAAGAAGCCTGCAGCGATCCAGGATGACCCGAGCCGCTTGGGCAGTCTCCGGGCTTGGCCGCTAGCGCCATCGACGCCAACGGTACAGCCGGTGCCGATCAAGAATCGTGTTGAGCGCGCGCTGCGCATGTCGGAACTCCTGACGAGCGAACTGCGTTCGCTATCACTCACCCTCATGATCCATAACAGCGAGCCTGCCAAGCCCATTGAAGGTGGGCCACCATCGAACGGGTGACGATCCCCTAGAGCGCAACCTGCTCTGATACGCTCCACGGCATGAGGGCCGGGAAGCGATCTCAATCGAGCGGGAGTAACTCAATGGTAGAGTGCAACCTTCCCAAGGTTGAAGTTGCGGGTTCGAGCCCCGTCTCCCGCTCCATCCGACACACGGCAGTCGGAATGCTCCGCCGGCGCAGCTGAACATCGGCCCCGCCCGGGCCTCGACTGTCCCTGGCGAGGGCGCGCAGGCTTGCTTCAGTTCATGCATGCCGCGCACCCACGGACAAGCAGCAGGCGGCGGCACTCGCACGTACCACGCCTGGAAGAGCATGGTGCGGCGTTGCACGAATCCCTCCAGCGCCGACTGGCCGCGCTACGGCGGACGCGGAATCACCGTCTGCAATCGCTGGCATCGTTTCGAGAATTTCCTCGCCGACATGGGTCCGTGTCCTGACGACCTGACGCTGGACCGGATCAACAATGACGGCAATTACGAACCGGGCAACTGTCGTTGGACGACGTGGGAGCAGCAAATGCGCAATCGCCGCCCGAACAACGGCCCGCGCCATCCGAGTGCAAAGCTCACGAGCGACGATGTATTCGCCATCAGGCTCATGGCGGACTACGGAGCGACGCACCGATCCATAGCCTCAGCTTTCGGAGTCAGCCACGCAAACGTGGGGTACGTCGTGCGACGGACGGCATGGCCGGACTCCGTCGGAGCCGATACCGAAGGCCCGGAGCTCGAGTTATAGGTGCGCAGGCACGAGTGCAATCACCGGCCGAGCTCGAGCACCGGCTCGACGACTTCCTGAGCCAGCCAACTGACGGCGGTTTGGCCTGCGGGGAGCGATCCCAGCGCGGGTGCCAGCACCAGGTGACGTGCACCCGCCTCAACGAAGGAGAGAACCTCCGCACGGGCCTCCGCGGCGTCTCACCGATGGCATCCCACAGCGTGCAGAAGCTCCCGTCGAAGTCGAATGGCTCCGTATCGGTCCGTATCCGACGTGTGATGGTCAGCGCCTCGTCCAATGCGGCTATGGCATCCGACGTCGCGACGACGTCAACCCCATATGCGTCGAGCTCGCGACGCACGATGTCTGCGACAGCTGGGTCGAGCGATCCATTGATGCTGCCACCGGCGCCGATGCCAAAGATGAGCCTTCCTCCCGAGGTGATGTTCCCGAAGCTCAGGTGCGTGCGTCCTGCCATCAACGAAGTGCCTCCATTTAGTCAAGTTCGCAGCGAGGTCCCCGGTGACTCAGTAGCCAACTATCGATAATAGGAAAGGACGTCTCACGAAGTCGGCTGGAGCAACAAGCCACGGCGCGCTGCGAGACGATCATTTCGCAATCGGGCGATTCAGTGCTTATGGAGTAGCCCGCATCAGCAGTCGAACACTAACCAGCACAACTCGTTGCGCAGCCGCTGATCGTCGAGAACGAGCTCTCGGATCTCATCGGGGAGTTGAGCCCGCTGCCACCGGCATTCCGCACGGCCGGCCTCCACACTGTCATTCGATGCTGCCGCACGCACGGCCTTGATCGCGTAGGCGGCCGCTCCGAGTTGGTGAGCCGCGACATGGCCCACCGCCGCGGCCTGGCCGGCGGCGTATGCGGCATGTCGTGCGGCGCCACTCAGGTCTCGAGCCGCGGCGTTCGCGTGGCCGCCCGCCGTGCGGGCCTCCCACCACGTGATCTCACCCCGCGCCCAGGCACGCCCGAGGTCGATCGCGCGACGTGGGCGGTCGTCCTCGGGACACGCCTGCTCGAAATGGCGCAGCACATGCTCCGCGCAGTCGGCCGCCCAGAGAGCGAGAAGACGATGATCGTCGTCGTTGAGGACTCCGCCGCGACGCACGGTGATGAATCGCGGATCTCGGATCTTGGGGAGGATCACCAGTCGATCTTGCAACAACGTGTGAGCGCGGCTGACAGGAGGTGTCGGTAGAGTCGCCAAGATGACCCGCGTATCGGTTGTCGGCGTTCCAAGCAGTGCTGGGAGTTATGCGGCGGGACAAGACCAGGCACCGGCGGCCGCCGGTAATCGGCTGCGGTCTTCGCAGCGCTCCCGGAGCTGCGCGATCGGGGCGCCATCGGACCGGGCGACACGGTTGTCGCATTCGACACCGGCGCCGGGTTCAAATCGACGCTGCCTGAATTGCCGCAGCAACCAGCGGTGAGCGCCGACGACGCGGACTGGGAGCCGTTGCTCAGCAAGTACTCGCCAGCCTGAGGCGGGTGAGGAGCGGCTCAGTCCGGAGATCAGCCAGCTGGGCTGAATGGCCGCTGGTGGATATGCCGGATGGCACTGGCGTGTCGGTCGGCGCCGCGCATCATCAGTGAAAATGTCCGTCAAGAATGAGTCGTGTGATCATGGTCAGTGGCGACTGATGCCGGACTCGTCGTCGCGAACCGCAGAGGCGCCGGCGTCCGGCCAGATCTCCGTCAACGGAGTCAACCACTACATCGATGCAGCGGCGGACCTCCGGTTGCTCGCGTGGCTGCGCGAGGTCGTGGGACTGACCGGCACCAAGTACGGCTGCGGCGAGTCGGCGTGCGGCGCCTGCAGCGTCCTGATCGACGGAGTTCTTGCACGTGCGTGCGCAGTGGCGACCGGCGATGTTGCCGGACGATCCGTCATCACGGTGGAGGGTCTCGCGCCGCCCGGCGGTCTCCATGCCGTCCAGCAGGCGTTCGTCGATACGGGCGCGATGCAGTGCGGATTCTGCACACCGGGCATGGTCGTTGCCGCGGTGGCGCTGCTCGATTCGAACCCGGCTCCAAGCGATGCCGAGGTCGTCGAGTGGATGACGCCGAACGTGTGCCGTTGCTGTGCGTACCCGCGCATCATCGACGCCATCCGGCGAGCTCGTGACCACAGCGAACCCGTGTCGAGCGTGCGCGCCCCGTCGAACCCCGTACCGGCATTCGCACGGCGGCCGCGGGCACCCTGGGACCTCACCGCCGGAGACCGTCGGGACTACTTCGAGGTGCTCGGCGACGGTGCGGTGTTCGTCGTTCCTCCATCGACCACCGTACCGGGCATGCCGGCGCGAATGGGGGCAGCGTGGCTGCATGTCGACGCCGGCGGCACGGTGACGGCTTTCACCGGGAAGGTGGAGGTTGGCCAGGGGACTCGACGCGCACTCCGGCTCATCGTCGCTGAGGAGTTGGAGACGGCCCTTGAGAATGTGCGCCTTGTGATGGGTGACACGGACATCTGCCCATGGGACATCGGAACATTCGGGAGCATGTCGATGCCGACTGCCGCGATGGCCCTCCAGCGTGTTGCGGCGGCGGCGCGCGAGGGCCTGTCGCAGGGTCCCGAGCTGGAACCCGGTGTGCGCCGCTTCGACGTCGTCGATCACGACGTCCATCTCACGCCCGCGACTGATTGGCACCTCGCCGGACACGATGTCGCGCGCGGTGATGTCGCCGCCGTCACCGGCGCGAAGCGTTTCACCTCCGATCTGAGCCGGCCCGGGATGCGCCATGCGCGGATCGTGCGCCCGCCGCAGTTCGGAGCCCACCTGCGGAGCGCCGACGTCACCGCGGCTCGCGCGATGCCCGACGTCAACATCGTCGTCGACGGCGATTTCATCGGTGTCGTCGCCCCGAGTTCCGCCGCCGCACAGACGGCTCTCGAGGCGATTCACACGGAGTGGGACCGGGTCGAGGCAGTTCCCGAAGCGGACCTCGAGTCGCATCTGCGATCGCACCCCGTCGACGTGGAGGGATGGGGCGGGGCGTACGAGCACCGCAGCGGCGACTACGAGCGGGCGATCATGTCCGCGCCGGTGCAACTGCGCCGAACCTATCTGACGCCGTACATCGCGCACGCTCCGCTCGAAACCCGCGTCGCACTCGCGGAATGGGAGGAAGGCCGGCTCACCGTGTGGACCGGCACGCAGCAGCCCTTCGGTGTCCGAAGCGCGCTCGCCGAGGCACTCGGAGTGCGCGAGACGCAGGTGCGCGTCATCGTCTCGGACACCGGCGCCGGTTTCGGTGGCAAGCATGATGCAGACGTCGCGATCGCCGCTGCTCGGCTCGCTCGCGAGTCCGGATCACCGGTGAAGCTGCAGTGGACGCGTGAAGAGGAGTTCACGTGGGCGTACTTCCGTCCAGCCGCGGTCATCGACATCACCGCCGGGGCGACCGCGGACGCATCGATCACGGCATGGGAGTTCACCAACATCAATTCCGGGAGTGCCGCGATCGGCGTCCCCTACGACATCGCCGATCAACACGTGCGGTTCCAACCCGCGGACTCGCCGCTGACGCAAGGCGCCTATCGCGCACTCGCCGCGACCGCGAACACCTTCGCGCGCGAATCGTTCATCGACGAGCTCGCGCTCGCGCTCCATGTCGAACCGCTGGCGTTCCGTCTCCGGCACCTGAGCGACGAACGGCTCGCGGACGTGCTGCGCGCGGCGGCGACGCACTTCGGGTGGGATTCCATGTCACACGAGCACCGCGGTGGCGCAGGCATCGCGGCCGGATCGGAGAAGGGTGGTCGAGTCGCAACGTGCGTCGCGGTCCGCGTCGACGGCGCCCGCCTCGACATCCTCCGGGTTGTGACCGCCTTCGAATGCGGCGCCATCGTCGACCCGGACAACCTTCGGAACCAGATCGAGGGCGCGACCATCATGGGCCTCGGGGGCGCGCTGTTTGAAGCCGTGCATTTTGCGGACGGCCGCATCCTCAACCCGCGATTCAGTCAATACCGGGTACCGAGATTCGGCGACATCCCACCGATCGAGGTCGTCCTCGTCGACCGCCCGGACCTTCCCTCGGCCGGTGCAGGAGAGACGCCGATCGTGACCATCGCCCCGGCACTCGCAAACGCGATCTTCGCCGCCACCGGTAATCGCATCCGCAGCCTGCCACTGCTCGAAGGGCTCGCCACGAGCTGAGCTCTGTGCTCCCGTCGTCGTTGTCCTCGCGACCTGAGTGCGCGTCTACGCGGCGCGAGGAGGCACCGTTCGCAGCTCGCTCACCTGCAGCCGTCGGGCTATGTCGCTGGGCGACACAATCCCAACCAGCTGGTCTCCATCGAACACCAGCGCGCGACCGTCACTCGCCGTGCCGAGCTTCGAAAGGAGGTCGGTCAGGCGATCCGCTGACGCCACAATGGGGACCTGTTCCAGTGGGATGGCTATGTCGAGTGCGCGTGTGTGTCCGCGCTCCGACGCGGCAACACGTTTCAGGCGGCGCAGGGTGACCAGCCCTTGAACATGGCCGCCAACATCGTGGATGGGAAAGGTCGTGAAGTGATAGCGCATCGCATACTGCTCGATGAGCGCGTCGAGAGTGATCCAACCCGGAATCACGACTGGATTCGGCGTCATCACTTCCCCAACCGTGACCCCGGCGAGTGTGTGCTGCACCGTCTCACCCTGCACCTCGGCACGATTCGCGGTTTCGAGGAACCACCCGATGAAGACCAGCCATAAGCCGCCGATGTCACCGGACAGAAAGAATTCCACGACCCCTGCCGCCATGAGAAGGAAGGCAAAGATGCGGCCCCCAAGCGCGGCGGACTTCGTGGCCGAAGCCCGGTCACCGCGGCGAGCCCAGAGGATGCCGCGCAGCAAGCGCCCGCCGTCCAATGGGAAGGCGGGCACGATGTTGAAGACAAGCAGGGTGAGGTTCACGAACGCCAGCCACCAGGGAACCACCACCGCCAGAGGCGGCGCACCGACAGCGTCGAGGCCGGCAGCAACGCCATAGAACACGAGAGCCAGGACAAGCGTGGTCGCCGGGCCTGCGGCCGCAACGGCGATCTCGGTTCGCGCCGATCCCCAATCCCCCTTGATATGAGAGACCCCACCGAAGACCCAGAGCGTGATGCCCTCAACGACGACCCCGCGGCGACGGGCCACGAGCGAGTGAGCGATCTCGTGCGCCGTCAGCGAGGCGATGAGGAGTATCGCAGCGCCGGTTCCGACCAGCCAGGCGAGGAGCACTGAGGTGCCCGGCGCCGCGGCTGGAATCACCTCCGCAGCCACGCTCCAGGCGAGGAGCGCACCGATCACCAGGACGCTCCAGTTCGCGGCGATGCGGATGCCCGCGATTCGCGCGATCGGGATATCCTCGTTCACTGCCATCTCCTCGACATCCGATCAGGCAACCCTTCGATGCGTCGCCGTCGGCGTATCAACGTTGGGGAGGCCGGCTCGCTCAGCGCGCTCACGCCAGTAACGACGTACCCACATCGGACGGCGGTCTCGCGGGCGCTGAGACGAGACCGCGGCGGTCCACTGATCCAGAAGACCGTCGGCTTCCCGGAAAGCGTCCTGACTCTTCGGCGGATCTGCCAACCACCGATGCTCGACCGCGTCACGTTGCGCGGCAAATTGCGGAACGGTGACTGGCGGGTCAAACATCGCGGTCCGGTGCAAACGCTCGTGCCGCCACCAGAGCGTGCGGTCATCGAAGTGGTCGTTGGGAGCCGGGCCGAGGTCGACGGGGCGGTCAACGCGGACCGGTTTGTATATGGAGGTGCACGGCGCCGCCGTACCCGTGACCCAGTGCAGGGCGTTCCGGGTTCGCAACTCCGAAACCCACGATGCGGTGGTCTGCGACGCGGCCAGGAGTCCGCCGGCGTGCATGCATGGACCGCTCATGTCGCCGTTGTGCAGTGCGTAGTGCGGCCAGTCTCCCTCTCCATGCGAACGCAGCGCGTCAATGACGTCACCGGCGGTCGACGCGCCTGCCAACACCTTTGCAGTCTGCCGGCGGCGATGGTCGGCCGCTGCCACCGCCGTTCGGAGCGAGTCGGAATGCTGCTCGGCGAACCCTGGGATGGTCAGACCGTTCGAGATCGTGCGAACGCCCCGTTGCACGTGCTCCGTCGCCCACAACCGCCCCGCAGTCTCCAGGACCCAGGCCTCACGCGGATCGGCGACAAGGAAGCTGTTGTGGTACGTGAAATCCCGGTCCTCGTGTCCGCAGCCACCCCCCTGTCCGTGCTGCTCGAGGAGCGCGATCATGACTTCGACAGCGCCCGCAGCGGTACTGGCGCGCTCCAGGGCGAGGCGCAGCAGATCCATGCCGGTGAGGCCCATGGCTGCGTATGGCTGATGGGTGAACACGGCCTCGTTGCCGATGACCACGCCGTGCTCGTTCGCGCCCATCTCAGCACCCCACATCCAGAAGGGGCGGCTGATGACCGTCGCATTCGTCTCACGCACCTGGCGTATCTGAAGCCAGGTGCACTGGACGGACGCGCCCGGTGGATGCGTGCGCGGCGCGTGCCACTCGAGGATCTGTGCCTCATTGGGGTCACGGTCGGAGTTCTTGCCGAAGAGGACCCCGCTGTCGCCGACAACCGCCACCGTGTCGCACATGCAGAAAACGTATCGGGCGGGTCAGCGGCGGGCAAGGGCCAAATGTCCTGAGTAGCCCAGGCGGATAGCCCCGATCCGTGCGCGGCGCTGCTCGGAGGGGTGCAGAGCCGCCTCTCGAAGGTCATAGGCCCCCGCGTTCTGAGGACTTCGTCCCCTTGTTTCGCCCCGAGCCCGCGGCGATCATCCAGGTGGTGAGCACGATGACCCTCGAGCACTCTCCACACGACCGACGCGTGAGCGCTGACGCGACCCACCCGAAGGTGGTCGTGGCAGCGATCGACGGGGGCGATCTGTCGTCCCGGATCCTTGCGACCGCGGTCGCCATGGCGCCGGTTTTCGGCGCGAGCATCGAAGCCGTGCACGTGACCGAGACGGACCGAGGGACTGCGCTCGCCCGTCAATCCGCTGCCGAGGCAGGGATTCCTCTGCTCGTGCTCAAGGGCCGCGTGCTGGAGACGCTGCTCGGCCGCGCCATGCTCCCGGATGTGGCGCTGATCATCGCCGGTTCCTCAGCTGGATCCGCCGGCGATCAGGCGCTGGGTCGCCATGCACGCGCCCTTATCGTGGCCACACGGCGACCGATGATCGTGGTGCCCACCGGCGCCGAGATCCACAGCGCCGTTCATCGCATGCTGATACCGCTCGACGCCTCGTCGATGACCGCTGCGGCATTGCGCGAGGCCGTGGAGCTCGCGTCCGCTGCCGGCATCGATCTCGTTGCGCTGCACGTCCATGCATATCACGCACTGCCGATGTTCAACGACCAGCCGCAGCACGAGGTGCCGGCGTGGTCGGCGGAATTCCTGCGCCGCTACTGGCCAGGGTCGGCGCCGTTTCCGACGCTGCAGCACCGGGTGGGGGTGCCCGCCAGCGAGATTGTCCGAGCTGTCGAGGAGACCGGGGCGGATCTGCTGGTGCTCGCCTGGAGCCAGAACCTTTCGCCCGGCCGTGCGCGGATCGTCGAGCGTGCGCTGCGGGAGTCGAGGACGCCGGTCCTGCTCCTGCCCGACCGGCACCGGGTCACGGCCTTCAGCGGCGTCGAACTTCGCGGGCAAGCCCATCGCGCAGCCGCCGAGGCAACCGCCTGACGACGATGCCGGGCTCCGCGAGGCGAGAGATCCTGCCGGACTGAGCTATCGCGAAGGGGGCGGAACGACGACCCATCTTCCGTCTTCCTCGCGCTGAGCGGCCGCCGGTTGGCCCGGAGCAGCGTGCATCGTGATCCCTGCAGGCAGGGAAACGGTGAGCGGGGCGGCCGCTGCAACATCGAGCCGATCACCATGAATCGTGATCCGCACCAGGTTGCCCCGCACCTGCACGGGCAGTGCAAACTCCGTCCAGATTGCCGGTACATGGGGGTCCAGCGCGACACCGTCCGCGGTCAACTGCAGTCCCGCGACACCGAACGCCAGCGCTTGCCACAGGCTCCCCATGGCGGCGAGATGCAGTCCACCGGCCGTGGTCCCGGTGACGTCGTCGAGATCGAGGCGACCGACAAGTCGCAGGAGATCCAGCGCCTCATCCGGCCGGCCGAGGCGCGCGAGCAACCCTGCATGCACTCCTGGCGAGAGTGAGCTGCCATGGGCTGTCCGTGGCTCGTAATACGCGAAGTTGGGGGCCAGAGAGCCCGCGGGAACCTCCTCCGGAACCATGTGGTGCAACATCAGGACGTCCGCCTGCTTGACGATTTGCGACCGGTTGACGACGTCATAGCCGACCAGCAGATCGGCTGCGACGGGTCGATGAGGGACCGCCCGCGCAAGGTCGAACGGCGCGAGCGCATAGAAACCGGAGAACTGCTCGAACAGTTGCGTCCCCGGGTCGTACCCGTCGACAAGGTTCGCCGCAACGTTGCGCCAGACCTCGCGTTCCTGGTCGTCGATCTGGACGAGTCCCTCGTCGTGCAACCGCAGTGCGCGGCGGAGATTCCAGCGCGCCATCACGTTGGTGAACGCGTTGTCGTTGACGATCTCGTGATACTCATCGGGCCCGATGACCGCATCGATGTGCATCCGGCCGTCGTTGTCACGACGGCAGCGCGAGCTCCAGTACCGCGCCGTTTCGACCACGAGCTCGCCTCCCGGCCCGGCCATGAACTGTGTCTCGCCCGTCCAGTCGGCGTAGAAACAGGCTGCCCAGGCCACGTCGGCGACGATGTGCTCCTCATATGTCCCCGTGTGAATCAGGATCTCACGCCCCGTCTGATCACGCATCCTCGCCGGAGTGACGTCCTCGCCGGTGGCTGCCGACTCCCAGGGGAATCGCGCGCCGGCCTTGTCGAACGCGGCCGCGCGGGCACGAGCTTGTGGCAGGCGCCGAATCCGATACTCGAGCATCGCCCGAGCTGCAGGCGGATTGGTGAGCGCGAGAAAGGGAAGGACGAACACGTCGGCGTCCCAGAAGACATGACCGCGATACCCCTCGCCCGTCAGACCTCGAGCGCCCACGAACGCCTCTTCGTCATCCGGCGCCTGACTCATCAGATGAAAGAGCGCGAAGCGCACGGCGCGCTGCAGTTCGTCGTCGCCCCGAATGACAACGTCCGCCTGCCGCCACCGTGCAGCCCAGGCGGCGCGATGCTCGCGCACGAGGGAATCGACGTCGACGTGCTCGGGGGCCGGGGGCTCGATGCCGTCCTCATGGCGCACGTACCGGGCCACGAGGTCGGTACGTGGTCCGGTCGGTGAGACGAAGACGCGTGTCGTCGCCGATACCGTGACCGAGCCTCCCTCGCAATCGAGCTGCTGGTCGCCCGGATGATCGAGCACGCGGGTGCGAGCGTCGGCTTTCGTGGGATGTCGATAGGAGACAAGCGCCGGGGACTCGTCGACATCCAGTCCCGCGACTGCCAGCGCTGCCACGCCGGCGCGGTGCACGGCAGCCAACCCCAACGCTCTGACGCTGCGGTGTGCATCGATCACATCCTGCCTGAGGAGCCCGGTATGCAGGTCGAGCACTCGGCGCACCTCCGCGTCGGTCGGCAGCCGTGCGGAACTCTCCTGCCAGATCGGGCAGCGAAGCAGATGGGATTCCTCACCCCTCCCTTCGAAGGCTCCGGCGACGAACACGGTGGGCGTGACCGTTGGATGCCGGAGGCATGGTGCTCCACCGCTCCCGAGCGTCCCCGACGCGAGTGTCAGCAGCACTTGATTCACGCGCTCCAGCGTGTGGTCGGCACCCAGCACGGTGATCGACCAGAGCGGGTCGATGTCGATGCCCGGCAGTTCGTGCGTCTGATGTCGGGCGGTTTGATCCGCGAGGAAGGTGAGAAACGCGCGAGGTCCGCCGCCGATGTGTACCACCTCCTGCGGGACACCCTCGGGTTCGACTCCGACCGAGAGCACGGACGCTCGCTGCGCTTCGGGAACGACCATGTAGTGATCACTCCCCCGGACCCCGCCAAGCGATCCCATCTCGTCCCCGGCGATGACCGTGAGACCCGGCCCGATCCCCGAACCCCACCATTTCGCCATCAGCCAGCGGAGCGATTCGGACTTGTCCGTCAAGCCGATCTCCACGAACTTCCCGTCGGTCGTCACGCGCGGATCCTCGAGGCCGGCATCACGCGCTGCGCCCGTGGCGAGCTCGACCACCGCCGCGAGCGATCCGAGGCCGCTTGCGCGGATTCGCGCACTGACGGCATCGACGAGCTCCGCGATCCGCGCTTTCGGTGGGTCTGCCCAGTCGGGGGTTGCGATCAGATCGAGCTTGCGGCGATTGAACCTCCGTGTGATCGGCACCGGGGTCAGCCCGTGCTCCTGTAACGCCTCGGCCGTGCGCTCGGCCGCGCGATCCAGCGCGAGCTCCTCCGCCGTGGACGCCGACCGCCGGTGAATGAGATGGACGCCCGTCGAATTTGCCTCGTAGATCTCGGAGCCGCGGTTGACGCAGAGGTAGAGGTGGCCCGGTCCGGCCGGTCGCGCCTGCAGCTGGCCGTCAATGTTCTCAACGTGGGTGCCGCTGGTCACCCCCACCTCCACACCGAAGCTGACGAGCTGTTCGATCTGCCGCCGGACGGGCAACGCGTCAGCGCGCCGGTCCGAGACCGCCGTGCCATCCCAGTCGAAGGCGATTGCCTCGAAGCGCCGCTGTAGCACCTCCGACCATGCGTCCGGAGGGGCGTCGCGCGGCGGGTCGCGCTCAGAGGTCGTCATCGCAATCCATGGCGAGAAGCTAACAGGCGCCTTGGGGAAGACGTCCTGTTGGCGCGACATTGAGTGCGCACGCCCGATCAGTGACGATCGTCATGGTCATTGTCAGACGTAAGCCTCTTGTGCCGACGAGTGGCCGGCTGCAGCGTGGGCCTCGTGAAGCACACGTCCGACGATCGCAGACCACTCCAGATTGCGCTCGTCGCCCCGCCCTGGTATTCCTTGCCACCGAAGGGCTACGGTGGCATCGAACTGGTCGTGACCCTGCTGGCCCGGGAGTTGCGTCGACAGGGTCACGAGGTGACCCTGTTCGGGGCGGATGGATCCGAGAGCGGAACGACCATCTGCGCGCCCACAGGCTTGGACGTTCACCTCGGACAGGACACGCAGGTGCTCCACGAGATGACCTATCTCTCGCGTGTCGAGCGGATGATTCGCAAACTCGGGCCATTCGACGTGATCAGCGACCATTCGGGTTTTGGGGGAGCGCTCATCACGAGCGTGCTGCCCGCTCCGACGCCGGTCCTGCATACCGTTCATGGACAGATCGGCGCGAGTGAGCTCGAGTTCCTGGCGTCGCTGCCCACGAATGGCGGATTCATCGCCATCAGCGAGAGCCAGCGACGCTCGGCGCCGCATCTGCGATGGGCGGGGGTCGTGCACAACGCCGTTGACGTCAAGAGCCTGTGCGTGTCGACGGCGGATCGTGATCCCCCGTATCTGCTGTGCCTGGCACGCATCTGCGAAGAGAAAGGCCAGGATGTCGCCATCGAAGTGGCTCGTCGCTGTGGCCTGCGGCTCATCCTTGCGGGCAAGGTCGAGCAGACGCCGTCATCGCGCTCATTCTTCCGCCGGCGCATCGAGCCATTCATCGACGGTACGCACGTGCGGTATCTGCCCAGCGTCACCGGAGCGCTCAAGTCGCGCTTGATTGCCCGAGCGACAGCGATGCTCGCGCCGATTTGCTGGCCAGAGCCCTTTGGACTCACCGTCGTTGAGGCCATGGTCAGCGGCACGCCGGCGGTGTCGTTTCGACAAGGTTCAGCACCTGAGCTGATTGAGCCCGGTATCACCGGGTACGTGGTCGACGACCTTCAAGAGATGGTTGACGCCGTCGGATGCGCGCGCGACATCGATCCGTTCCGTTGCGCCCGCGTGGCGCGCGATCGATTCAACCCCGGGGTGATGACCGGATCGTATCTGCGGCTGTACCGGAGGGCAATGCCGGCCACGTCGAGGTAGTCTCCTTCTGACAGCGATCGCGCCGACAGTGGAGGACGGGCGCCCCGGATGGCCCGTCCGCTGCGCACCTCACCCGCGACGGCGTTCGGAGTGTGTGTCGCTGCCACGGAGCCGGCGCCACCGACCATCAGTACGTATCCACCCGAGGCTGCCGCGGACGCCGCTGGGAAGCTCTTCTTCATCACCGTCGGTTGTGATCAGGTGCTCACGCATCTCGATACGGTTCACCGTGAGGTCGTCCTGCAGCTTCCGCACATGTGACAGCCCGGCACTTCGAGCGTCCAGGCTATCCATCGAGAACGCCAGTTCGCGCTCGTCTTCTCTCCAGGCCCAGACCCGGACCCTGTGCGTCTCCTTCGACACGGTGTCCTCCTTGCTTTGTACAGGGTTTGCGCAACTCGTGATGGACTCATCCTTCAGCCGCGCGCGCTCCTCCCGCCAGAGGCAAAGGACACGAAACGCTGGGACATCAGGCCGCTCAGGATGCGACGTCGCGGCTGACAGCTGCATGAGTCGCCGGCCGCCGTCCATGACCGGTTTGTATGCGCTACGCAGCGTTGCGGCATCTTGACCCGCCTCGCTTCGCGGAGACAACGAAAAGCCCCGCATCTCGTGACGCGAGGCTCTGGGTACGGGAGGCGGTGCCTTTCGGTGGCCCTCAGGCTCGACCCTCGTCCGGACTGATGGGCCACCATCATTCCGGGCCGTCCACCCCGCCATCGCTGGCTTGGTGGGCCCGCACACACGACACTACACGCTCCACGGAGGCTTTGCAACCGGCCCTGCGTGCGACCACGACCCGCGCGGGCCCGCAAAGTCGGGACCAATGCCTCTGGACGGCCCCTCGATCTCGATGTTCGATGAGGCTGAAGCAGATCAATCCTCGGATGCAGAAGGCAACCTCATGAACGGGCGGACGATCGTGGTGGGAGTGAATGGATCAGAGGCGTCGGACGCCGCACTCGAATGGGCAATCGAAGAGGCAACGGTCAGCGGCGCCGAAATCGTCGCCGTGCACGTGCTGAAACCGGTACGCGCTCACGGCGGCGCGCCAGTCCGGGACGTCCGCCTGCGGGAGTTGCACTATCTCGGTGACGACATGCGATCTCATGTCGAGAAGGAGCTGTTTGAACCGCTGACCAGGACGGACATCAAGCATCAGATCATCGTCGTCGAAGGGCACCCGGCGGCCGCGATCCTGCACGTCGCCGACACCGAGGATGCAGATCTCATCGTGGTCGGCAATGGACTGCACCGCACGATGGAGGAGCTTCTCCTCGGCACGGTCGCCCACGAGCTGAGCCACAAAGCACGACGTCCCTTCGTGCTGATTCCTCGTGCGACGCATGTCGGAGCCATCGACACCACCGGGCGAGCTCAACGAACTGCGCATGCGCCGCGGCAGACGTGGGCGCATCGCGCCGGCGGCCATGTCGATGAGGTCGCAGGGGTCACGCCCGCACTCAGCCGGTAGCGCCGCTGGCGTGATCACCGTTGTCCTGGGCGTCATCGTCGTGGTGACGGTCGTTCGTCGCTGAGCACATGACGGTCGCGCAGGCGCATCACCTGAAACACAGGCGTTTCGTCACACGCACTCAGGTCTTATAGCCCTGGCATCGGGCGCTAGGCGGAGCCACCCTGTACCTGTAGCACGTCAACGAGTACAGCCATAAGGAGGTCTGCAATGGCAAAGCTATTCGAGACGAGAGAATTCGACGCGACGGTGTGGGAGGTGACTCCTGGAGCGGGCGAGGCCGAAGCGGTCAAGGCCGAAGCGGTCAGGCCCGTCGATGCCAGGACAGGAGCTGAAGTGCTCAGCCTCGTTGCCGTGGGCACGATGCTCATGGGTCTTGGCGTGATCAATGCCGGATGGATCACGATCGGCACGGTCGGCGTGATCTTCCCGGTCATCCTCGCTGCCGGGATCGGTCTGGCAATGCTCGCCATCCACGCGGTCGTCGGCAGGCGGCTGGCGCTGGCCGGCGGACTGGCGTTCATGGCAGCCCTTGGTGTGACCTACGTGTTGCTCGGGGCTCCGACTCTGGCGGCTGCGAGCAATCCCGACATCGCTCACGCGCTCGGGATGACCTTCATGATCTGGGCAATCGTCGGCGCCGTCATCGCGGTAGCGCTGCTGGCCCGCCACTTCTTCATGGCGGTCGTGTTCGTCATGGCTGATGTGGCTCTCTGGATCACCATGGTCTCGTACCTCTCGCCGAGCACCTTGTCGGTGAACCTGGCGGGGTACATCAGCGTCATCGCTGCGGGGCTCGCGCTCCTGGTCGGCCTGGTCGGCATCGTCTGGCCGGCCGGTCTTCGCTGGTCTCGCGGAGCCGTGCGAATCAGCTGATCATCGCTCGTCACCAACACAAGGGAGAGGCACAAAACGCCTCTCCTTTGTTGCAGCATGGAACTCGCTCTCCCTGGGGGATCTCGACCACATGTCGTTGAAGCCACTCGACACATCCGTTCCCGGACACGTTGGTGGTTCCACGCTCACCGTCCTCGCGCTCCGTGGCGACGCGGCGACGGGACAGCTCGAGGTTGCCGAGGTCCATGACAACAGCCTGGCACTCGGCGACATTCCAACCAACGCGAGACGTCGCCTGGTTCCCGCCGCCGATTTTCGCCCGTGGCCGCAACGGACCGTCTTTGTCGGTGGTCAGCCCTTTGTGTACCAGTGGATCGGCGGCCGCGTCAACTGCTCACGGTGTGATGCCAGGCTCGAGCATTTCGCCTATGCGGGGAAGTCCGGCGGCGATGTGCGTGAGCGCGGGCAGGGGTCCGGCCAGCCTCTCTGGTACTGCGACGATTGCGTCGGAAGCCCGCTGGACATCGGAGCGACATAGGGATCGTCAACCGCGACAGGGCATCGACGCCGCCGTCAGTGACGGTGATCGCTCCAGCGTGACAGGATCCTGCAGACAGCGAGGCAGATCCACTCCGCGAGATCCGGGTCGGAATCTCTCAATTGCTTGAATGCGAACATGCCGTCGCCGCGCTGCAACGCCTTGACTCGCGCAAGCGCATCCTCAATGTGAGCGTTGTCCGGCCCAAGCCCGAGGAGCGACAGCGAGTCAAGTGCTGAGACGATGTCCGTGAACCAGAAGGGAAAGGACACGCGATCCCAGAACGCGACGGCACCGCGATCGCCGTAGGGATCCTTCGTGTAGAGGCGCGTGGCCAGCAGACCGGCGGCGCGAAGCACCTCGGGGGAACGACGCCGCCTCGGGTGCGCGGCGAACGCACGGAGGGCCATGCCGGTGACCAGGTGAGAGGAGGGTCGGGACCGGTCGGGCGCAATTGGATGGGGGTGCAACGTCAGATCCACGAACTCTGAGAACGGGATGCCGACGGTGCGCAGCGGGATCGCCCACCCGCCATCGCGCTGTCGCGTTGCGAGCAGCCACCGGAAGGTTCGTTCCACCCGCCGGTCACCGGCGTAGCCGGCGTTCACCAGGACCTCGGTGATCGCTCCGACATACGTTGTGGCGTACTGATTTCCGTAGATCCCACGAAGATCGCCTTCGTCGCTCTGAAACGACAGGAGAAACTCGGCAGCGCGTTCGGCAGCCGGGTGTTCCCTGGTGGCGCCGTGCTTTCCGACGAGGAGTGCCAGCTGTCGGAAGGTCTCCAGCTGGTCGTAATGCTCGCCCCGGCGGTGCGGCTTCCCTCCGCACGGGTAGCTCCAAGAGCCGTCGCGGTTCTGGCGGCGGGCGATGGCTCGCGCTTCGGGCAGGTTCCACAGCGCTGACGGCGGACCGACATCCTCCCCAAGAAGATCCCTGCGTGCGAAGAAAGAGATCGCCGCGTTTCGGGACGACGTGAGCCGTGGGACCGGATCAACGCTGAGGCCCAGGCGTCGACGATGAGGAGACACTCGATCAACGCTCAGCTGCGCTCGGCGTCACTGCATCGTGGGGTCTTCGACAACCTTGTCGAGCGCCGCCCTGATGACCGCATAGCACTCGCAGGCGACGGCCTCGAGCCCCGGACGATCGACGATGGTCAGCCGACCTCGTTGGTAGCGGATCAGTCCGGCGGACTGGAGGAGTCCCGCTGACAGCGTCACGGTCGCCCGGCGTGAGCCGAGCATCTGCGCGAGGAATTCGTGGGTGATGGGGAAGGTATCGCTGCCCACTCGGTCGTGACTCATCAGGAGCCACCGGCTCAGGCGCTCCTCGTTGGAGTGGAGCCGGTTGCACGCCGCCGCCTGCGCGATCTGACCGAACAGCGCCTGGACATACCGGCGCACGAGCTGCCGAAGGACGGGATAGCCGTCCAGATCTCTCGTGAACTGCGCGGCCGCCATCCGGAGCGCATGACCTCCGACCTGAGAGATCGCTCGCACCACGAGTGACCCGCCCGCCACGAGCGGCACCCCGACGATACCCTCGTTGCCGATGGTCGCGACCTCGACGACATCCCCGTCGGCGAGCGGTGTGACGAATGAGATGACGCCGTCGAGCGGGAAGTGCACCCACCGGATGACCTCGCCCGGCTCGAAGATCACGGTCTTTGTGGGAAGTGCGACCAATTGGAGGTCGGCAGTCAGCCGATCACGTTCATCCTCAGGGAGGGCCCGAAGAATCCGGTTTCCCAGTACGGCTGTAGCCGTGTCGCTCGTGATGGCCATGGTGGAATCCTCCGCTCAGCGCGATGGCGGGACTCCGCGTCCTGTCGGGGCGGATACCTACCGTCCCTGAGCACGCCTTCATGATCGTCCAGGCGGGCCGGCTCGAGGTAGAGGACAAGGTCCTGACGTGTGACTGCTGTTGGACAGGATCCAGACAGAGGAATTGTGGCGCTGGGATTCGATGTCAAACGGCCCTGGTACCGAGCCGAAAGACGGGACATCCTTATCGCGGAGGTACGCGATGAGCACATCCACAATCGATCGGTACAAGCCGGAGCGGTTGTCGCTGGTCGACAACGCGTGGCTTCACATGGAGATGCCCACCAACCTGATGATGGTGGGGAGCCTCGACTTCTTCGATGCGGCGTTCGATCGCGAGCAGCTGCTCGCAACGCTGCGCACCCGCCTGCTGATTCACCCTCGTTTCATCCAGCGCATCGAAGCGTCGCCGCTCGGTCCGCCGCGGTGGGTGCCCGACAAGCTGTTCGACCTGAACGCCCATGTGCACAGCGTCGCCCTTCCTGCGCCCGGCGGGGACGCTGAGCTTCGCACCCTGGTCGGTGATCTCATGAGCAGCCCCCTCGACATGTCGCGCCCGCTCTGGGACGCGCATCTCATCGAGAACTATCGCGACGGCGGCGTCCTGCTCACCCGCATTCACCACTGCATCGCCGACGGCACTGCGCTCACGCGCGTGCTCCTGGGGCTCACCGGCACCAGCGCTGCCGCGTCACTCCGAGCACCGCGTCACCCGCGCCCGTCACGCGATGCCGATGCTGGGTTGCATCTTCCATCGCTCGACCCACGGCATGCGATCGAAGGCCTGGTGGAGCTCGGCGCCCAGGCGGTCGAGCTCGCGCGGCTGACCGCGATCTGGCCCGACGCCTCGACACCGCTGCGCGGAGACCTCGCCCGCACGAAACGCGTGGCGTGGACCGAGCCATTCCCGCTGGACAGTCTGAGAGGCCTCCGCGAAACTGCCGGGTGCACGGTCAACGACGTCCTCGTCACCGCGGTGACCGGAGCACTGCGGACGTACATCCGCGAGCAGGAGGCAGCCGTGCCGGCGCACATCCGCGCCCTGGTTCCCATCGACATCCGTCCCGGCACCAGTGATGGCGCCGCCGGCAATCAGTTCGGCCTCCTGTTCATCGACATGCCCGTGGGACTTGCTCGCCGGAGGGACCGTCTCAACGCGGTGCACGATCGTATGAAGGCGGCACGGCACTCGCCGCAGCCGTCGGTGACGTTCGAAGTGCTCGGAGCCCTCGGCCTCGTGCCGCAGGCGATGCGGCGTCTCGTGGTTCGCTTCTTCGGCACCAAGGCCACGGCGGTGGTCACCAACGTTCGCGGACCCGAGCAGGAGCTCTACATGGCCGGACGGCGGCTGCGCCATATGACGTTCTTCGTGCCCCAGTCCGCGATGCTCGGCATCGGCATCAGCATCATGACCTACGCCGGGCAGATCCAGATGGGGGTGATTGCCGACGCCGGACTGGTGCCGGACCCGCGGGCGATCACGCGTGGCATCAGCGAGGAACTCCGCGAGCTCATCAAGGGCTGAGGCCGCTCCGAGGCATCGCCGGCTGAATGTCCTCGGGCAGCACTCGCTCGGCTCGACTACCCGCGAGCCTCGGCGCCGGGATCACTCGCAGCCGGCTCGCGACTCGCGCGACCCCGGGCGCCGCTGCGGCTGCACTGGTCGCTGCTCGCTCCTCCGCGAGGGAGGAGACATTGCCGGTGAGCGTGACCACGTTGCCCAACACCTCAACGTGGATCGAATGCGCATCCAGATCAGCACGACGGTGGAGCGCGGCGCGGATCTCTCTGTCCACGTCGTGCGCGGTGGGGCGCGCCTTGAGCGTGATCGCGTTCGTGATGCCGAGGACGCCGACCACGTGACGCGCGATTCGCTCAGCGGTGGTGCGCTGGTATGCCCAGTTCACCTCACCCTCGAGCTTCACCCATGCACGGGTGACCGTCGCCTTGACGGATCCAGGATCGACGAGGGGGCTTTCCGAAAGCGCTCGAGCAAGACCCTCGGCGATATCGGTGTCATCGCGTTGCCACGAAGCCGGGAGGTGTACGTCGAGTTCGTTGGCCACCGCGACCACTCCGCGGATTCGTCTCGCTGCCTTGTCGGCTGCGATGCGCTGCGGATAACTTGCCACGTGGCCAGTCAGGGTGACTGCACCGTCATGGGCGCTGACACCGATATTCGCTGCGTTGGTGCTGGAGTCCCAGCGCAACTCAGCCATGACCTCGTCTTGCAGTGTCGAATCCGATGTCTGCATGTCCTCGCCTGCGCTTGCCGGTTGCCGGTTGCCGTTCATGGCGAAGACTAGAAGCCCAATGCGCGGGACAGTAGGGCCGGATGTCACAGATCGGTGTGACATCGGACCAACCCGGTCAACGCAACCATCGGGAACGGAACCGCGGCCGGTCGATGCCTCCGCGAACCGCACCGGGGGTGTTCGCGGCGAGCGTCGCGCTCCCCACGGGGCTCAGTTTCCCGGGACGGTCAGACCAAGTGTGGTGACCTTTGGCACTGGTCGCCCGCGACCAGGGAGATGAGCATATCGGGGAACGTATCCGTACGAGATGGAGGCGGCGCCTTTGGCAGATATGACACCACACGCCGGTGTGTCCGAGCAGGCGAGGGGAAGGAGGTGATCGACTTCCCCAGCTGGCCGCGCTTCCGGCCAGCATTCGGTTGATGCCATATCCACGGTACCGGCTCGCGGAGCGGGCGGCGCCACGAGAACTGCAATTCGGTCTTGGAGGTTCATGGTCTGATGCGTACACAACACGAGAGGCGCGGCACATTGTCCGAACGTTTGTCCATGGCGAGCCGCGTGACGCTCGTCGCATCAGCCGCACTGGTGGCCGCTGCCTGCGGGAGCTCGTCAACGGGGGGCGGCGGCGGTGGGAGCACGACCAACCCCGGTGTCCCGTCGGGGATCACCGTCACCTCGTTCGGCACAGACATCAACGCGACGATGAGCCAGTTCAAGGCCCTGACCGCCTATGCGACCAAGGGCGCGAACTCGCTCC
>JBAUTG010000076.1:0-10622 GCA_049582105.1 Candidatus Dormiibacterota bacterium
GCGCGTGGGAGACCGCGGCCGCGTAGATGCGCGCCCGTGCCTCGTGGCTCAGGCGCGGCGCCTCGAGCGCGTCGCCGACCTCGGCGCCCATATTGACGAGGTCGCGAAGCTCCGGCGATGCCGCGAAGGCCGCGAGGTCACTGTCCAGGGCCGCGTCGAGGCGGTGCTCGTCGATCACGACCCCGATCTCATGAGGCGCTCGGCCGGCAGCGGCGCACCGAGGCGCCGCCGGAGCGCCGTCAGGGCCCGGAACGTGAGCAGCTTCACCGCCCCTTCGCTCCTGCCCATCACCTCGGCGATCTCCCGGTTGCGCAGATCCCCGCCGAAGCGAAGCAGGATCGCCTGACGCTGGTCGTGCGGGAGCGCGGCCACCGCGGAGCGCACCTCTTCCGCACGGTCGTTCACCTCCGCGAACTCCGACGGATCGGCGCCGGTGTCGCGGAGCATCCGGGGCTCGAGCTCGATCCAACCGGGTCGGCGGCGATCCCGTGACACGAGGTTTCCGGCCACGCGATACAGCCACGCCGAGTACGGGACGCCCCGCCACTGGAAGCGCGGAAGCTCCTCCATGGCACGGGTGAAAGTGGCCGCGGTCACGTCGTCGGCCTGCTCCACGTCGTGGGTGAGTGTGTAGACGTAGGCGTGAATCTGGTCGACGTAGCGCTCGTAGAGCGTCGCAAAGGCCGTTCGGTCGCGCTGCGCGGCCAGGATCTCAAGCCGCTCCTCCTCGAGCTCGGCGGCGGTGCGATGAGTCATCGCAGGATCTGCCTTCCTCGATGAGGACGCACTTCGCAGAAGCATGCCGGCACCATCGCGTTACGCCGGGTGGCGGCCGCCGATCAGGCCGAGCCGGGTTCCCGCCTCCTCGAAGGCAAGCAGCGCCCGGTCCAGCTGCTCATGCGTGTGGGTGGCGCACACGATCGTCCGGACCCTCGCCCGGCCGCGCGCGACGGTGGGAAACCCGATGCCCTGCGCGAAGACACCACGCTCGAGCAGCAGGTCCGACAGCTCCATCGCCACCGGCGCCTCGCCGCACATCACCGGTGTGATCGGCGTCTCGCTGTTGCCGATGTCGAACCCGAGCTCGCGCAACCCGCTCTTGAAATGCCGGGTGTTGCTCCACAGCTGCTCCATGAGCTGCGGCTCCTGTTCGAGCACGTCGATCGCGGCGATGCACGCCGCGACCACAGCGGGCGGGTGTGACGACGAGAAGAGAAACGGCCGCGACTTGTGGATCAGGTGGTCGCGGACGGTCTGCGACGCCGCGACGTAGCCGCCCACAACGCCGACCGCCTTGCTGAGCGTGCCGATGTTGAGCGCGACGCGCCCGTGCAGACCGAAGTGGTCGGTCGTGCCGCGGCCGTGGCTGCCCAGCACGCCGGTTGCGTGCGCATCGTCGACCATCACCGCGGCGCCGTAGTGCTCCGCACGCTCGACGAGCTCGGGAAGCGGCGCGATGTCTCCGTCCATGCTGAAGACGCCATCCGTCACCAGCAGGACTCGCCGGTATCCCTTGCCGCGCGCCTCCTGCAGCGCGCGCTCGGCGTCGTCCGGATCGGCGTGCTCGTACAGGATGCGCTCGGCTTTCGTCAGCCGGATGCCGTCGATGATGCTCGCATGGTTCAGCTTGTCACTGACGACGCAGTCACCCGAGTCGAGCATCGAACCGATGACCCCGACGTTCACCGCGTATCCGCTCTGGAAGGTGAGCGCAGCCTCGGTGTGCTTGAACGCGGCGAGGCGGCGCTCCAGCTCCTGGTGCAGCGTCTGCGTTCCCGCGATGGTGCGCACGGCGCCGGTCCCTGCGCCCCATTCGATTGCCGCGCGCGACGCGGCTTCCACGAGACGCGGATGGGTGTTGAGGCCGAGATAGTTGTTGCTGGACAGGCTGATCACCGCTTTTCCCGCGATGTCGACCTCCGGCCCTTGCGCCGACTCGAGCACGCGGAGCGGACGGAACAACCCGTCCCTGCGCAGCGCCTCGAGATCCTCGTTCAGCGACGCGTCAAGGGCCTGCACCGCCTCCGACGTCTTCGATCCGATCACCATTCGCCAACCATACGCTGAGTGGATTTACTCCGGCGTGAGGGAGATCTTGCCGCACTCGCCGGACTTCATGAGCGCCATTGCGGCGTCGATGTCGCGCAGCGCGAAGCGGTGCGTGATCAGCGCGCTCACGTCGATGACGCCGTCGCGAACGTACCCGGTGGTCCGCTCCCACGTGGCGGGGATGCGACGGCCGGCGACGCCGTAGAGGCTGAGGCCCTTCATGACCACGTCGGTCGAGAGGTCGACGACGTCCGGGCTGTCGCCAATCCCGAGGAGGCTGATCCATCCGCCAGGACGCACGAGCCGCGTCGCCGATGCGACGGCGACGGGAGATCCGCTCATCTCGAGCACGCAGTCGATGCTGCCGCCGGCTGCGCGACGGACCGCATCATCGGCGGGGCCTTCCCCCGCTCGCACGATTGTGTGCGCGCCCATCTTCTCGGCGAGGTGCAGGCGGTACTCGTTGCGGTCGACGCCGATCACGCGTGCCGCTCCCTGGACCCGCGCGATCGCGATCGCCGCACACCCGATCGGCCCGCACCCGAACACGACGACTGCGCGACCGGCGAGATCGCCGTACGAGCACGCGTGGACCGCGTTGCCGAACGGCTCCATCGCCGCCGCAACGTCCGCTGGGACCGCGTCGCCGACCGGCCACACGTTCGCGGCCGGCAGGGCCAGATGCGTCGCGAAGGCTCCGTCGACGTCGACGCCCAGGATCCGCGTGTTCTCGCAGACGTGAAAGTCACCGCGGCGGCACTCGTCGCAATGGCCGCAGACGAGATGCGACTCGACCGCAACGCGGGTCCCGATCGCAGGAGCGGTCACACCCTCGCCCCAGGCGATGACCTCACCGGACATCTCGTGTCCCACGACGCGCGGCGGATGTACCCGCGCGGCCGCCCAGGGATTCCAGTCGTACAGATGGACGTCGGTGCCGCAGACGGAGGTCGCGGCGACGCGCAGGAGGACCTGCCCGGCCGCAGGCGTGGGCACCGGGACGTCGCCGATGACGAATCCGGGGGCGGGCGTTTGCTTGATGACGGCGAGCACGGCGCCGTGATTATGCGTTGCGCCTCAGCCGAGCAAACCCGCGCACCGTCCGCGAGGCGTCCGCCGAGCCCGGAGAGACTGCGAGACATCGCGGTCCGAGCGGCCGCTCAACGCAAGGCGCGGAGGGACATTCGCATGGTCGATGGCATTGACCGCCCGGCACCGGGGCCCCGGCCTCGACCTCGCCGGATACCGGTCGAGGACCTCAGCGTCTACGAGGGGCGCGGCGGGCACACGCTGCGCCGGCATGTCGACACCAAACCGGGCGACGAGATGCGCCGCATCCTCCGCGAGGGCGTTGCCGCCGCGGGCCGGTTCGTCAGCCGGGCGACGGCGCAGCGATGCGTCGACGTCGCGGTCACGCGGCGCAGTGCGGACATCGCCGCCTGGCTGGCCGGCCGTGACAAGCGCGCACCGTTCACCTTCGTCGAGGACATGGGCGAGATCGTGGGCCAGGTGCTCACATACGCGGAGGTGAGCCGCGGCGTCGCAGTGCCAACCCAGGTGACCGCTGTCCGGCTCGTCCTTCGCCGCTGCGATGAGCTCCCGGGCGGCTTCACCCTCGTCACCGCATACCCAACCCGATCCCCGCATCGCGATAAGCGACACTAGGAGCATCCAGATGAACGGCACCATCAACCTCGACACCGTCGCGCGAGCGGGCGCAGACTACCCTGCGCTGGCCCAGCTGTTCGGTGGCTACTTCCACCAGGACTGGCAGGAGGACCACGCGTCTCCCGAGGCTGCGCTGCAGGCATTCGTGCGTGACACCTCGGGGGAGACCGTCACGGCTGCCGCAAGCGAAATCGATCGTCTGCTCAACGCGGGCTTCGACGATGCGGGCCTCGCCCAGATGCTCACGGGCGGGTTCGACTGCAACTACGTCGCCGGGACAGATGGCGTCACGGCGCTCGCCTGGCTCAACAAGGTTCGCGACGAGTTGCGCGCAGCCGCCGTCTGACCCGGCCGATCATCGCGCCCGCGGCGCTTCCGCAACCCGCCGCATCAGCGCGGCGAAGTGCAGGAGCGTCGTGGGCACGAGCGTGGGGATTGCGATGATGAGCGCGACCAGCCAGACCGGGCCGCCGAACAGACGGACCCAGAACAGCACGAAGAGCACGATCCCCGTCAGCCCGGTGTTCCTGCGCCCCCAGACCGTGTACACGAGCTCCGGGCGCCGCCCCGTCAGCAGCACGAGCGGCGTCAGCGCGACCGGGCCCGCGTAGCGCACGACCACGAGGATCGCGAGCCAGAGCGGCGCGATCCCCAATGTGCAGCAGCCGATGGCGCCGACGACGAAGTACATGGCGTCGCCGAAGGGGTCCATCGCCTTGCCGAGGACGGTCACAGGACCGTACCTGCGGGCGATGAATCCATCCACGGCGTCGAGGAGGCCGACCGAGCCGCCGACGCCGGCCCACAGTGCGAGCGCGAGACGCCCGGGGAGTGAGAGCGTTGCGATGAAGAGCAGCGGGACGCATGCGTAGGCGCGCAGCGCGGTGAGCCCGTTCGGGATGCCGTAGCGATCGACCTGCGTTCCGTCCGGTGTCTTCAGCAGCGCCGCTCCACCGATGACGCCGACGGTCACGATCAACCACCAGACCGCGGTCGCGACGACGGCCCCGGCAATCGCGCCGTGGTCGTGCACGGTCGCCACGAACGCGGTGAGCGCTTCGCCGAGCCCGGCGCCGAGCAGCGTCCAGAAGAGCAGTGAGACGCGCAGGTGCGTGCTCCCACGCAGGCGCGTGAGCGCCGTCCCGTAGAGGGCGGCTAGTCCTCCCAGGCCAGGGCTCCCGGCCGGTGCCGCAACGCCCGGATCAGACCGCGAGGCACGTGATCGTCTTGACCACGCCGTCCGCGGACTGGATCCGCTCGAGGATCAGTCTCCCGATCCCCGGAACATCCGGCGACTCGACCTGGGCGATGACGTCGTACTCGCCCGTGATCGCGTCGACCAGGACGATGCCCTCCTTGCCCCTGAGTGCTGCAGCCACGTCTTGTGCCTTGCCGGCGCTCGCGGTCACGAGCACGTACGCACGGATCATCTCGTTGCTCCCACGGTTCAAACGCCCGGCGACTGTAGCATGGGGATATGCCGTGGGCCATCGCGATCAGGCTCCTGGCCCGGTTGGCGGCCAGCCTCTTTTTCTGGCGGCTGGCGACCCGCCGGCGGGGCGCCCACGGCGGCTCACCGACGACGCCCGGCAGCGCACCCAAACCACGTCAGATCGATGCACAGGCGGCGATCGACGCCGTCCGGACGTCGGTGTCGTTGAGCTGGCGTGCGCTCCTCACGGCCGCCTACGTCACGGGCGCCGCGGTGCTCGTCGTGGCCGGCGCGACGATCGTCGTGCTCACCCCTCGGTGGCTCGGCGCGATCCTGCTCGTGGCCGGCATCGCGGCAGCTGTCGCGGCGGCGTTCGAAGGGCGTCTGCTCTTCGTCGCGCTCCGGACTCGAAGCAGGCGGCGCCGTGATGAGCGCCTGCGGAAGGCCGCCGCGTCCTGATCAGCTGAGGTAGGGCGCGACGCCCTCGGCCTGCTCCGCCGCGTCCATCATCAGCTCGCTCACCGTCGGGTGTGCGTGGATGATCGACCCGAGGTCATCCATCGACAGTCCGTCGCTGATCGCGACACCGACCTCGTGGATGATCTCGACCGCGTGGACGCCCATGACGGTCGCGCCGATGAGGCGGTCGGTCGCTGCGTCGGCGTAGAGCTGCGCGAGCCCGTCCGGCTCGCCCTCGCCGAGCGCCTTGCCGTTGCCGACATAGCGAGCCTGGCCGAGCTTCACCTCGATGCCCGAGTCCTTCGCGGCCTGCGGGTTCAGGCCAACCATGGCAATTTCAGGATGCGTGTAGATGCACGACGGCACGACCGTCCGGTCCATCGGCATCACCTCGTGGCCGAGCGCGTTCTCGACTGCCCGGCCACCTTCGGCGCTGCCGAGATGCGCGAGTTGCAGTCCGCCGATGCAGTCACCCGCGCCCCAGATCTTCGGATTCGCAGTGCGGAGGTAGGGATCGACGACCACGTGGTCGCGATCGTCGATGACGACGCCGGCGTCCTCCAGGCCGATCCCGCGGGTCTGGGCGCGGCGCCCGACGGAGACGAGCAGCAGATCGGCCTCGATCGCCGTCGCGTCGTCGAGATGCGCGGTGACCGTTGCCGTTCCGTAGTCGACCGACTCGACGCGGCGTCCCGCGAGAAAGGTGATCCCCTGCTTCTCCACGATGCGGCGCCACTGCACCACCACGCGGGGATCGACGCCGGCAAGGACCTGCGGGAGGACCTCCACCACCGTGACCCGCGAGCCGAGCGCGGCGAAGAGGCTCGCGAACTCGCAGCCGACGACACCGCCGCCGATGACGAGCAGGTGCTCGGGAACGCGCTCGAGGCGCAGGATTCCGTTGGACGTGACCACCAGCGGATGGTCCATGTCGATCCCCGGGAGGCCGGACGGTTCGGTGCCGACGCAGACGACGAGGTGGTCGAACTCGTACCGGGTATCCGCTGCCACCACGGCATCGCCGTCGACGACCCCCTGCGCGCGGACCACCGTGACGTTGCGTCGCTTGCACGCGGCCTCGACGCCCTTGCGCATTCTGAGAACAATCTCCTCCTTGCGCTCCATCATGCGCGGAAAGTCGACCTCGGGCTCGCCGACACGGATGCCGAAGTCCGCGGCGTCACGGATCTTGCGGAGCAGGTCGGCCCCCGCAAGCAGTGACTTGGTGGGTATGCAACCCCAGTTGAGGCACGTCCCGCCGAGCTCCGCGCGTTCGATGAGCGTGACGCCGGCGCCGAGCTGCGCGGCGCGAAGGGCGGCAACGTCGCCGGCGGGACCGCCCCCGAGCACCACGACACGCGGGGTCATGTGGCGATCGGCGGCGCGTCGGGAGTGTCCGTGAGTGACTCGACCGGACCGCGGCGCGACGTCGCGAACGCCTCGTTGACGATGCGCTCCTCCTCGAGTTGATGCGAACCCGCGTAGCCTTCGGACGGGCTCGCACGCCTCGGACGGCCGATGTATTCCCACTGCACCTGCGCCGGTCTCGCAAGGCCGATCGCTCGCTCGAGGCTGCTCCAGGCGCCCATGTTCTGCGGTTCCTCCTGCACCCAGCAGAGACGCTCGACCTTCGGGTAGGCGGCCACGAGGTCGAGAATCGCCTCGACCGGCAGCGGATACAGGAGCTCGACACGCGCGATCGCCACGTCGGTCGCCTCAGCGCGCTTCGGCGAGAGGCTCAGCTCGTAGTACATGCGACCCGAGCAGAGGAGCAGGGTGCGCACCTCGTCGCGGCGGTGCGCCGCGGCCGGGTCGTCGATCACCGGCTGGAACCGGCCCGTGGTGAGGTCGGTGAGCGTCGATGTCGACTCCTTGAGGCGCAGTAGGCTCTTCGGCGTGAAGATGACCAGCGGCCGCGGATCGTTGAGCAGTCCCTGGCTGCGCAGCAGATGGAAGTACTGCGATGGTGTCGTGCAGTTCGCGAGTCGCATGTTGTCGTTGGCGCACAGCTGCAGGAAGCGCTCGATGCGCGCGCTCGAGTGCTCGGGACCACTGCCCTCGTAGCCGTGCGGCAGCAGCATCGTGAGCCGCGAGTGCTGTCCCCACTTCGCGCGCGCTGACGCGATGAACTGGTCGACGATCATCTCGGCGTTGTTGAAGAAGTCTCCGAACTGCGCCTCCCAGATCACGAGTGTCTCCGGGTCGGCGGCGCTGTAGCCGTACTCGAACCCGAGGCACCCGACCTCGCTGAGGGGGCTGTTGAGCACCTCGAAGGTCGCCTCGGCGTCGGTGAGGTGCTGCATCGGGATGAACACCTCACCGTTTCGCTCGTCGTGGAAGGCGAGGTGGCGGTGACTGAAGGTGCCACGCACCGTGTCCTGTCCGGTGAAGCGGATGGGATGACCCTGCGTGATGAGCGACGCGAAGGCGAGTGACTCAGCGGTGCCCCAGTCGATACCGCCGTCGACGATCGCCGTGCGGCGTCGCTCCAGCTGGTGGATCAACTTCGCGTTGGGCGTGAAGTGCTTCGGGAAGGTGAGCAGCTGCTCGTTCAGCGCGGTGAGCAGACGATGCGAGACCGCGGTGCGCTGCATCGGGTCATCCGGCTCCTCGACGACCTGCTCGTGCGTGCGATCATCGAGCTCCGCTGCGAGATGCTCCTTGACCCGCTTGTGCGCATCGGCCACGCGGCTGTACGCGGCCTTCGCGAGCGCCTCGACCTCCTCCGGCCGGATCAGCTCTTCACCAACGAGGCGGGCGGCGAACAGTTCGCGCACCGTCGGATGCTGGCGGATCTTCTGGTACATGATCGGTTGCGTGTACGCCGGCTCGTCCGCCTCGCTGTGACCGAAGCGGCGATAGCCGATGAGATGCACCATCACGTCGCGTCGATATGCACGTCTGTAGTCATACGCGAAGGTGATCGCCGCGAGACACGCCTCGACATCGTCGGCGTTGACATGCACGATGGGGATGTCGAAGCCTTTCGCAAGGTCCGAGGCATACCGGGTCGATCTTCCCTCCAGCGGATTCGTGGTGAATCCCACCTGGTTGTCCGCAATGAAGTGCACGGTGCCGCCGGTGGTGTATCCCGGCAGCGACTGCAGGTTCAGCACCTCCTGCACGATGCCCTGCCCCGCAAACGCCGCATCACCGTGGATGAGCACCGGGAGCGCCGCCATCGGGTCGAGATGCAGTGTCGTCGCGCGACGCTGCGTCTGCGCGGCACGGCACCATCCCTCCACCACCGGGTCGATCGCCTCGAGGTGACTAGGGTTGGGCAGCAGCCTGACCAGGATCACTTTGCCGGTCTCTGTGTGATATGTCCCGGTTGCGCCGACGTGGTATTTGACGTCGCCCGTCGACTGGAGGAGGCCGATGTCGCGCCGCGCGGACGCGAGCTCGAACGCGTTGAGGATGGACTCATACGAGCGATTCGCCACATGCGCGACGACGGCGAGCCGTCCCCGGTGCGACATCCCCATGACCACCTCACCGATGCCGTCCGCGGCGACATTGGTGAGGAGCGATTCGAGCATCGGCACGAGCGCATCCAGGCCCTCGATCGAAAAGGTCTTCTGGCCCAGGAAGGTGGCTCGCTGGTAGCGCTCCATGGCGTCGACCTTCGTGAGGCGCTCGAGAAGGCGCAGGCGATCTTCGACGGTGAGGGTCGGGCGGTACGCGCCGGACTCGATGTGCTCGCGCAGCCACACGCGCTGATCGTGGCTCGAGATGTGCTCGATCTCGAAAGCGATGGTGCTGCAGTAGGTACGACGCAGGTTCGGCAGCACTTCAGCGAGATTCCGTCCGGGCACGTAGACACGGAGGAGATCGGCCGGGATCCGTTCCATGACCTCCTGGGTGAGGCCGTATGTCGCAGGGTCCATCGCGGGGTCGCCGATCGGCGGAGAGCCGAGGGGATCGAGGTGCGCGCCCAGGTGACCATGGGTCCGGTGCGCCTTGACGAGTGACGTCGCCGCCTGCATGGCACCGAGCAGCGCGCGGTCCGGTGCGTTCGTGGGCGGGGCAGGCGCAGACGTGATCGCAGGCGGCGGCTGCGGCGTCGAGGTGGAGCGCGACCGCATGTCGAGCGCCGGGAGGTTTATGCCAAGACTGGCTGCAACATCCTCATAAAAGCTCTCGGCACCGTCGAGGAGCGCTTCGATGCGACCGAGGAACTCACCGGACTCGGCTCCCTGGATGACCCGATGGTCGTAGGTGCTGGTCATCGTCATGACCTTGCCGATGCCGAGGTCGCGAAGACTGCGCTCCGCGACGGTTCGCCATTCGGCGGGGTATCCGATGGCGCCCACGGCAATGATCGTTCCCTGGCCCGGCATCAGTCGCGGCACCGATGCGACGGTGCCGATGCCGCCTGGATTCGTGAGCGTGAGCGTTGCGCCCTGCAGCTCGTCGACGGAGAGGGTGTTCGTGCGCGCCCGCTCGATGAGACGCTCGTACTCGTCGCGGAACTCATTGAAGGAACGCTGCGCGGCGTCGCGGATGACGGGGACGACCAGCGAGCGCGACCCGTCTTTGCGCACGCTGTCGACGGCCAGCCCCAGGTTCGCCGGACCGGGAACGCGCGCGGGCTTGCCGTCGTCGGTGCGCGCGAAGTGCGCGGTCATCGCCGGGCTCGCAGCCGCCGCGCGAGCGACCGCGTAGCCGATCAGATGTGTGAACGAGACCTTCGCCGGGGTGCCACTCGCGGCGAGAGCGCTGTTGATCTGGCGGCGGCGGGCATCAAGGATGTCGACCGCCACCGTGCGGAACGACGTGGCCGTCGGGATGTCCCGGCTTCGCTCCATGTAATCGACGAGTGACGCGGCCGGCCCGCGGATCGCCTCGGCCGTCTCGCCTTCCGCCACGTGCACCGTCGTGTCCTCGCGTGGACCACCACCCGCCTTCGCGACAAGCACATCGCCCTTCGTGACGATCCCGCCCGGTCCGGTACCTCGGACGGCATGCAGATCCACGCTGTTCTGTGCCGCGGCGCGGCGGGCGAGCGGAGCGG
>JBAUTG010000077.1:0-31296 GCA_049582105.1 Candidatus Dormiibacterota bacterium
GGTGGGTGGACACCGTCATCAGCGTGTTCATCAACATCTTCTACGGCATCCCCGGGATCCTCGTCGCCATCGTCCTGTACCTCGTCCTCGGGCGCGGTCTGGGCAACATCATGCTGGCGATCTCGGCCACGGTGTGGATGGACATGGCCCGTCTGGTACGAGGGCAGGCATTCAGCATCCGGGAGCGTGAGTTCATCGAGGCGGCGCGGGCGAGCGGGGCGAAGTCGGGCAAGATCCTCTTCGGCCACATCCTCCCGAACTCCCTAGGGCCGATCATCGTCCAGGCGACCTTCGTCATCCCGATCGCGATCCTCACCGAGGCGTTTCTGAGCTACCTCGGCCTCGGGATCCCGTCGCCGCTGGCATCCTGGGGGTCCATAGCGTCCGAGGGGTATGCTGCCCTTCCCTTGGAGCCCTACATGATGCTCTGGCCCGCTATCGCGCTCTCCGTCACGCTGCTCGCCTTCAACTTCCTCGGCGACGGCCTGCGAGATGCCTTCGATCCGCGCCAACGGCGGTGACGGACCCGATTCTCGACGTCCGCAACCTCAGCACGCACTTCTTCACCGATGACGGGGAGGTGAAGGCGGTCCGTGGGGTCAGCTTCAACGTGCAGCCCGGGGAGACCGTGGGGATCGTCGGCGAGTCCGGCTGCGGGAAAAGCGTGACGGCGATGTCGGTGCTCGGACTCGTGCAACGTCCGGGCAAGGTGGTCAACGGCGAGATCATGTTCAAGGGGCGCGATCTCTTGAAGCTGACCAAGGAGGAGTTGCGCAACATCCGGGGTCGGGACATCGCGATGATCTTCCAGGACCCGCTGAGCTCGATGAACCCGGTGCTTCGCGTCGGATACCAGATCGAAGAGGCGATGCACGCCCACAACAAGATCGCCGACGGGCAGATCGATGCCCGGACCATCGACCTGCTCAAGCAGGTGCGCGTGTCCGACCCCGAACGACGTGTGCGCGACTTTCCGCATCAGTTCAGTGGCGGGATGCGCCAGCGCGCGATGATCGCCATGGGCCTCTCCAACAAACCGGACCTGCTCATCGCCGACGAGCCGACGACCGCGCTCGATGTCACGGTGCAGGCGCAGATCCTCGAGTTGCTTCGCGACCTCAACGAGCAGACGGGCGCGGCCATCGTGCTCATCACGCACAATCTCGGCGTCGTCGCCGGTCTCTGCAAACGCGTGATCGTGATGTACGCGGGCGAGATCGTCGAGGAGGGCACCGTCGAGCAGATCTTCGAGTCACCCCAGCACCCGTACACGTGGTCGCTGCTGCGCTCGGTCCCGCGCATCGACGCCAGCCGGCGTGAGCGGCTGCTCTCGATCGAAGGGCTCCCGCCCGATCTGATCGACCTGCCAGCGGGCTGCAAGTTCAATCCGCGCTGCCCGTTCCGCATCGAACGCTGTTTCACCGAGGCGCCGCTTATCGAGGAGGTCGCGCCGATGCAGAAGGCAGCGTGCTGGGTGTCGATGAAGACGGCGTACGCGGAGATGGGCGCCGCTGACATCAAGGACACGAGCCCGGGCGCCGCGAGTGGCATCCACCCCAAAGGACGCAAGGTGCTCCCCGCCGCGGAGGTGACCGCTGCGGTCGCGGAGTCGGTCGGTGACTGACACAGTCGTTCACGTGCTTCCGACTCCGGCGCCTTCCACCGAGCCGTTGCTGCAGGTCAGGAATGTCGTCAAGTATTTCAGCGCCGGCGGCAACGGGTCCGTCAAGGCGGTGGACGGTGTGACGTTCGACATCATGGCGGGCGAGACCGTCGGCCTCGTCGGCGAGTCGGGGTGTGGCAAGTCGACGCTCGGCAGGCTCATCAGCCAGCTCATCCCGGTCACGTCGGGCGAGGTGATCCTCGACGGCGTCGACATCACCAAGCTCAGCGGCGAGAAGCTGCGTCAGCAGCGCAAGCAGCTGCAGATGATCTTTCAGGATCCTTATGCGTCGCTGGATCCGCGCATGACGGTCGGCGACATCATCGCCGAGCCGCTCGTCAACTTCAAGATGATCACGGGCAAGGCGAAGGACGCACGGGTGCAGGAGTTGCTGCGCACGGTGGGGCTCAACCCGTACTTCAACAACAGGTATCCGCACGAGTTCAGCGGCGGCCAGCGCCAGCGCATCGGGATCGCTCGCGCCCTTGCGCTGAACCCGAAGGTGATCATCTGCGACGAGCCGGTGTCGGCCCTGGACGTCTCCATCCAGGCGCAGATCATCAACCTCCTCGAGGACCTGCAGCGCGAGTTCAACCTCACGTACCTCTTCATCGCGCACGATCTCTCGGTGGTGCGCCACATCAGCAATCGCGTCATGGTCATGTATCTCGGCCGGATCTGCGAGGTGGCGCCGAGCGAGGATCTGTACACGTCGCAGGACCACCCGTACACCCGCGCCCTGCTCTCGTCGATCCCGGTGCCCGATCCGCGCATCGAGTCAAAGCGACGCCTGGTGGAGCTCTCGGGAGAGATCCCGTCGCCGCTCAACCCGCCGTCCGGATGCCTCTTCCACACGCGGTGCCCGATCGCCCAGGTCCCCGGGGTCTGCGCGGATGTCGTGCCGCCACTCGAGTTGAAGCCCGACGGCCACCTCGCCTCGTGTCACTTCTCCGACCAGGTGCGGACCAAGATCAAGATCGAGGAACCCATCGCCTGACGCCCCGGGGTGGGCTGGGCAAGACCATCCGCGAACTTTCGCTCGCTAGCGACTGGGCCGTCACAGGGTTTTCGAGAACGTCGCTGCACACTCACCGAGGTGAGCGCCAAACGGGTCGTTGACCGTTCCGTGAACGGCTCGGCGGGGGAACGCTTCGAGCCGGCCGCGCCGCTGCGATCCGCTGCCGCCGTGCGTCGCGGGCTCTCGGCACTCCTCGAGGACGGCCGCATCGTCGCGGCGGTGCAGCCGATCGTACGCCTGTACGACCGCACGATCATCGGCTACGAGGCGCTTGCGAGGTTCCCGCCGACCGAGCACTTCACCACCCCTGACGAACTCTTCGGGGCAGCCGCTTCGCTCGACCTGCGGTCGGCCGTGGACATCGCCTGCGTCCGCGCCGCGCTGCGCGAGGCGCCGAACCTCGGCGACATCGACCTCTTCGTCAACGTGCTCACCCGCACGCTCATGGACGGGCGCGGCATGCGAGCGCTGCACACCGCGGTCGCCGAGGCCGGGCTCGATCCCAAGTCGATCGTGTTCGAGTTCAGCGAGCGTGATCCGGTCCCCGATCTCGAGCATCTGCAGCGCATCGCCGCCGACCTCCGCTCGCACGGGTACCGGATCGCGGTCGATGACGCGGGTGCCGGGCATGCCAGCATGCGCGTGATCGCCGAGCTCCACCCGGAGTTCATCAAGGTGGACCGGTCGCTCATCCACGCGGTGGATACCGACCGCGCGCGCCGCGCGCTCGTGGTCTCGCTGCTCTCCTTCGGTGGCCACATCGGGGCGCGCCTCATCGCCGAGGGGATCGAGACGAAACCCGAGGAGGAGGTCCTGCAGTCGCTCGGCGTCCAGTTCGGACAGGGCTGGCACCTCGGGCGCCCGGTGCTCGCGCAACCCGTCGACGGCCACCCCGATGTCGAGGTGGTGCTCCCAGGCTGGTTCGCGCAGCGTCCGCTCTCCAGGATCCGGTCTGCAGCGCAGGGTCCGCTGATGCACCTCGCGCAGGCCACCTCCCTCCCGGAGCTGCACCCGCCGCCATCTCGCCTCCAGCGCGGCCTGCCACGAGCGCTCAGCGAAGCCGCCCTTGCGTTGCAGAGCGAGCACGACCCGATGCGCATCCTCGGCGTCATGGCCGATCAGATGAGCCGCGTGGTCCCGGTGACCGAGATGGCCATCTACGTCGCCGACTATGAGACGCATCGCTTCAACCCGGTGCTCGCAACCGGGGTCGACCGGGACGAGATCCTCGCCGACGGATTCTCGCTCGACGCCGGGATGACCGGCTGGGCGTTCGCGAAAGGGATTCCGGAGAACATCGACGACACCGCCCAGCACCCGCTTGCGCGCCAGGTGCCCGGCACCGCGGTGGTGCACGAGTCGCTGCTGCTGATCCCGCTTGTCGCGGCCGAGCGAAAGCTCGGCATCATCAACTGCTGGCGCATCGGCGTGGCACAGTTCAGCGCGCGCGAGCTCGAGGCGGGCTCGCTCTTCGCGCACATCGCCGCGGCCGCATGGCGCAACGCGCAGCTGTATGCCGAGTTGCTGAGCGCGGCGATGACCGATCCGCTCACCGGCCTGTACAACAGCCGCTGGTTGCGAGACGCCGCGCAGCGCGAACTGGTGCGCGGGGCTCGCGACGGGCAACCGCTGTCCCTGCTCGTCCTCGATCTCGACCATTTCAAGACACTGAATGTCACGGGCGGCCATGGGGCAGGCGACCTTGTGCTGCAACGGGTTGCCACGCGTCTCCGCGCGGCGGTGCGCGGCGCCGACGCCGTCGTGCGGCTCGGTGGCGAGGAGTTCGTGATCCTCCTGCACGATTGCGACTCGCGTGGTGCAGCCGCCGTTGCGGACAATGTCCGCGAGGCGATCAGCCAGCTCGCGCTCCCCGAGGGCGTCGGGCTCGAACGCCTCACCGCATCGATCGGCGTGGCGACATATCCGGACCACGGCCACGAGCTCGACCAGCTGCTCGGCGCAGCGGACCGCGCCATGTATGCGGCCAAACAGCTGGGCCGTGATCGCGTCGTCGTCGCACCGGACTCGTTCGACGTCGTGCGGCTCCGCACGGATGCGAAGCGCTCGCAGCGGCCCGGACCGACGGCGCCGAGAGCAGCCGGGTAGGGCTGCGCCTCTCCGGGGAACGGGTTCCTAAGATGGGGGCGCTGCAACCAGGCAGCAGCCCCACCGGAGAAGTCATGAGCGAAGACGCGCAACGGCCGCGGGTTCTCTACACCGCCGAGGCGACAGTGACGGGTGGGCGCCGGGGACACGGCGCGACGTCGGACGGCAGGCTTGAGGTCGATTTCAGCGCGCCGGCGGAGCTCGGCGGACCGGGCGGCCCCGGCACCAACCCGGAGCAACTCTTCGCGCTGGGATACGGCGCCTGCTGGCAGAACGCGATGATCGGGATCGCGCGCCGGAAAGGGCTCGACGTCCTGGACTCGGTGGTCACGGCGAAGGTCGGGATCGGACCCCTCGGCGCCGGGCGTCTCGGGCTCGCCGTCGAGCTGCTCATCACGCTTCCCTCGATCACGGATCGGGCCGAGGCGCAGGCGCTCGTCGACGAGACCGAGCAGCGCTGCCCGTACTCCAACGCGGTGCGGGGGAACGTCGAGGTCACCCTGACGCTCCTCTGACCGGCATACAGGCGGGTCACGCTCCCGTCGCATCGGCTTGCGGAGCGCCGCTGGGCTGGTAGCGTCGAGGGGTGGGTGCGCAAGCCAGGCAGGCTCGCCTCGTCATGGCGATCGCGGCTGCCCTCCTGCTCGCCTACGTGCTGATCTGGGCGCGGCTGCCCACGGCGGACGTGGATCGGTCTGACTTCACGTCCTCGTACGTCGCCGGTCTTCTGCTCAGGCACCCGGGTGGCGCCGCCGTGTACGACGCCGCCACGCAGACCGCGCTGCGCGACCGGCTCATCGCACCCGTTCACAACGGCGCGGTCCCCTTCGTCGACGCACCGCCGGCCGCCGTCCTGGTGGCTCCCGTGACGTGGCTGGGCCTGGTGGCGGCATACCGCCTCTGGACGGCGCTGTCGCTTGCGATCCTGGTCCTGGCAGTGGTCGTGGCAGTGCGTTCGGCGCCATGGCCGGAGACGACCCCGCGAATCTGGCGTGTGGCCGCGGGGGTGACGGCGCTGGCGTCGATGGGGACGTGGACGCTCCTGCTCCAGGGTCAGTGGACCTCACTCACGGCGCTCGGGCTGGCGCTCGCGTATCGAGACTGGCGCCACGGGCACGAAGCGCGAGGTGCGCTGATCCTGGTGCTCGCCGCGGGGGTGGCCAAGCCGCATCTCGCGCTCGGCCTCGCCGCGTTTGTGATCGGCTGGGGACGCCGCCGCGCCATCGGCGGCGCTCTGGCCGGAGTCGGAGCCATCGGCCTCGCCAGCCTGGCAGCCGTCGGGACGGCCGGCATTGCGGCGTTCGCCGGGCTGGCGACGGCTCAGGGCGGCGCCTGGGATCTGCGCCGGATGTTGAGCTTCATCGCCATACCCGGCTCCATCGCCGGGAACGGGACGGTCAGCGAGGTGATCGGCCTGACCGGCACCGCGGCTGCATGCGTCGTGGCCTGGCGCCTCGGGGTGCTCGCACGCCGGCGGCCGGAGCGGCTCGATCGAGCGCTCATCGCAGCGGCCGTGCTGTCGCTGCTCGGTGCGCCACACGCCTACGCCCAGGATCTCGTGATGCTGGCCCCTGCGCTCGTCTGGGCGATCGCCATCGCCGGCGAACGCCGGCTCACGGTGGTGGGCATCTGGGCCCTGATCACGGCGGCCGCGTTCGTCGATTTCATGGACGGCGGCGCCTTCCCGCCCGGACAGCTCGCGGCGTGGGCGCTCATCGTGGCAGCGGCCGCCGCCTGCCTCGAGGCGTGGCGTCCGCGAATGCTCGAGCGAGGTCCGGGATCGACCGTCCAGGCGAGACCGGCGGCGGCCGCGGTCGGCTAACGTCCTCTCTGTGAGGCAGCTCTGGGCACCCTGGCGCATGACCTATGTCTCCTCCGGCCCGGATCCCGCCGATTCGACCTGCTTCCTCTGCGCCGCCGCCACCGAGGGTGCTTCCGATGCCTCGCTGGTCGTGGACCGCGACGACATCACATTCACCCTCCTGAACCGGTACCCGTACAGCAGCGGCCACCTGATGGTCGTGCCGCTTCGCCACGCCCCGGACCTCGTCTCGCTCTCCTCCGAGGAGGGGACCGCGATGTTTGCGGCGACGCAGCGCGCACTCCGCGCACTCGCGGAGTCGATGCATCCCGGCGGCTACAACGTCGGGATCAACCAGGGAGCCGCCGCGGGCGCAAGCGTTGAGCACGTGCACCTGCACGTGGTCCCGCGCTGGGGAGGCGACACCAACTTCATGCCAGTGCTCGGCGACGTGAAGGTGTTGCCCGAGCACCTCGATGCGACTGCGGCAACCCTGCGCGCGGCGTTCAAGCGCCTCAGACCGCTATAGTCGGGGCCAGATGGGTTCCGTCATCAAGAAGCGGCGCAAGAAGATGCGCAAGCACAAGCACAAGAAGATGCTGAAGAAGACGAGGTGGCAGCGCCGCGGGTAGCCGCGGTGCTTGTCTCGTCCCCTTCGATGCGCTCCGGCGCTCCACGGCCAGCCGTGGAAGCGCGCCCGTGCGACGGAATATCCATGGTCATGTGAGCGAGCGACTCAGCGGGGCGTGAGGTCACTGAGTCGCGCGTGCGCGCACTCAGGAGAGAGTCCGCGAGCTCAGACCGGACGTTGAGAGAGGCTCAGGCGCGGGCGTACGAGTGCAGCCCGGCAATCCAGAGATTGACCGCGTAGAGCGTGAAGAGGATCGCGGCGAACCCGAAGGCAGTGATGATCGCTGCGCGCTTCTCCTTCCAGCCGTAGGTGACGCGCGCGTGCAGGTAGATGGCGAAAATCACCCAGGTGATGAAGGCGAAGGTCTCCTTCGGGTCCCATCCCCAGTACCGGCCCCACGCGTGCTCGCCCCAGATGGCGCCGCAGATGACCCCGAACGTCCAGATCGGGAACCCGATCATCACGAAGCGGTAGCTCCAGGCGTCGAGCATCGACGCGTTGGGAAGGAGCCGGTGCAGCCATGCAGCGAGCGGGCTCCGGATGCCGCCGCCGGATCCGATGCCGGCGGCCGAACCACCGCCGCGACCCATGGTCATGGTCGCCACCCCACCGCTGCTGACGCTCGCGGGAGCGGTCGCCGTGGCGAGCGCGAGGACGCGGTTGTCCGCCCAGCGCCTGGCCAGGTAGGCCATCCCGAAGAAGAACGAGAAGCTGAGCACCGCGGACGAGGTCGCCATCGAGGTCACATGGATGGTCAGCCAGTAGCTGTGCAGAGCGGGGACCAGCTGACCGGGGGGCACGTACAGCATGTAGGCGACCCCCATCAGGGTGATCGTCGCGATCATCGCCGGGAGGCCGATGAGGCGCATCCTCGATCGCACCATCAGCACGACGCAGACCGTGACGATGACGAACGCGATCCCGGTCGAGTACTCGTACATGTTGCCGAGGGGCCAGTGGCCGGCCTCGAGGGCACGGGTGAGGATCGAGGCGAAATGCAGCGGCCAGCCGATCAGCACCAGGGCCATCCCGGCATCGCCGAGCCAGCGCTTGCGGAACGCCAGATGGAGCGCGAACGCGACCACGGCGAGGGTGTATGCGCCGACAGCAATCCCGAAAAGAACAAGGGACGCCGGGGTGCTCGACATGCCTGCGGGCGAGTATAGCCACCGGGCAACGGGCGGCCGCTGCACCGAGGCTCCGGCGCACCTGTAAAGGAATGGACGCGGACCACCCGTTTCCGGACCGCCTCCTTACCATGGTGCCAATGTCCCGGCCGCGCGTTCTGCTCGCCGACGACGACCCGCGCGTGCTGTCCGTCGTCTCCCGCTATCTCGCCCTCGAGGGCTACGAGATGTCGACCGTCTCCGACGGCGAAGCGGCGGTCGCGACGGCCGCCGCCGAGGTGCCCGACCTGATCATCCTGGACATCATGATGCCCGGCATCGACGGGATCGAGGCCTGCCGGCGGATCCGGGCGAACGCCGCAACCGCACAGACCCCGGTGCTCATGTTCAGCGCCCTCTCCGAGGAGGCCGAGCAGGCCCGCCTCGCAGGCGCCGACGGGATGCTCCCGAAGCCCTTCAACCTGCCGGGGCTGGCCGAGGCGGTGAAGACCTTCTTCGCCAGCCGCACCCCCACCTCCTAGGGCATCCGGACCACCCGCCCTATACTGCGAAACGCCTCGGTGTGACGCGCGTCTCGGGGCGGTAGCTCAGCTGGGAGAGCGCTGCCCTCGCACGGCAGAGGTCAGGGGTTCGAATCCCCTCCGCTCCACCAAATTCGATACCCCAGCGGGTGACCTCTGCCTTGGCGGCGAGAGTCACCGCTGCCCAAGAGGGCAGAGGTCGGATCGCCTTCAGGAGCGAGTGCCAGCTGGCGGTCACGGTTGGCGGAAGATGCGGTGAGTTCGCCACTGCAACTCATGGCGCTACTCGAAGAGCGACTTCATGCTCAAGGGCCAATGAGGGCCGCGGGAATGACCGCGATCCCATCGTTGCGGCGGTACGCGTCATGTCCGGCGGTGATCACAGCCGCGTCCAGCAGATCGTCGCCGAGCTTCGACTGCAACCAGCGTAGGTGCTGGACGTCGTCGCCGCTCACGGTGCCTGCCAACTTCACCTCGAGAGCGACTACTTTGGCGTCATCACGTTGGATGATCAGGTCGACCTCGTGACGACCTTCCCTGGTGCGGAGGTGGCTCACAGTTGCGTCGCACGCCTGGGCGAGAACGCGGATGGAGAGCGCGACGAGTGATTCGAAGAGCGCCCCGAGCAAGGTCCCGTTGCGCGGCGCCGGCGGCCCGGCGACAGCATTGGAAAGCAGGCCTGCGTGGCTGGCACCAAGGAGACGCGCGGCGAGGGCGGGATCTGCGAGATGGTGCTTGGGGGCTGCGCCGAGCCGGCTGAACGCATTCCGACTCGGGAACCAGGCCGGCAAAGGATCCAGCAGCCACAACTGCAATAGCACCTCGCGATAGAGGTCGACCGTGGTCTTGGCCGGCTTCTCGTGATGGCCGGGTGACGCCGCGTCGCGGATGCTTTCGTAGCTCGTGGTGGTGGCCGTCGCAGCGGCGTATGCCGCCAGCCAGTTGCGCAGTGTGTTGGGACGGCGCACCGTATGACCCTGCTCCGCAAAGTCTCGTTGCACGATCCGCGCGAGGTAGCTGTCCAGCGCCAGGCGGAGAGGACGCGGTTCGAGCCGGCGAATCGCCGGAAAGCCGGACCGGACGATTTCGTCGGCGTAGTCGCTGAGACTCAGGTGGCTGTGGCCACTGACGAGTGGTTTAGCACCGGACAGCAGCGCCCGCAGACTGACGGCAGGCGGGAGAAGACCTCGTTCCGACAGGGCGAGCGGGCGCATTCGAAGGCCGACTATGCGGCCGGCGCCACTGTGGGTGGGACGGCGCGCAGGCTCGGCACTCCCCGTCAGGAGGAATCGGCCTGGGCTCGGGTCGGCGTCGATCGCGCGGCGCACCAGGTCCCAGACCACGGGGTAGAGCTGCCACTCGTCGATGAGAACCGGCGGCTTCGAGCCCACCAATTGCTCTGGGGCGGCAGCCAGGAGCTCCCGGACGGCGGGTTGGTCGAGCAGAAAGGTGGTCCGAGCTCTCCGCAAGCCCGTGGAGGTCTTCCCGACGCCGCGCGGCCCTTCGAGAGCGATGGCGGGCAATCCGGGGAGAAGCCCGTCGAGCTCCGAGTCTATGTGACGTGGGTCGTAGCGAGGGGCCCCACGGGGGCTCTCGGTCGAGGTCACGGATCCCTCCGTATACCCGGGACTGATGGAGACTAGCCACTACGCTACCATTCGCACAGGATCTACGCTACCTTTCGCACAGGATCTACGCTACTGATCGCACGCCAGTTGCACCGCGAGGCACTCGGGCTGTCGTTCGGAGTCGACGCCTGACTCGCGGTGTCCACCATTGCGAGGGAACAAGTCAAACAGACACCAACGTCCAGTCCTGAATTCGAATCCTTACCCGCGCCCTCGCACGGCAGAGGTCAGGGGTTCGAATCCCCTCCGCTCCACAGACCGGCGTCGTGGAGCCGGTTTCGAGCCGGCGCCATTGGTCACCCGGAATTGGGACGTTCAGCACTGGAGCGGCAAGGCTTGGGTGTATGAGAGTCATGAGGTGCCGAGACACTGAGCTCGGAGCAGACGCCAACCGACGAGACAAAGGAGCAATCCGATGATGTGGGGTCCCGACTATGGCGCGGGAGGCTGGGCGATGATGTTCGGCTCAATCGTCGTCGGGGTGATTCTCATCGCCCTGGTGGTGCTCGGTGTCGCCTGGCTCGTTCGGAGTCAGCAGGCCGCCCCCAGTGCCGGCGACGGCATGTCCGCACAGGCGATCTTGGATGCGCGATACGCACGCGGAGAGATCGACGAGGCCGACTACAAGCGACGGCGCGAGTTGCTCGCGAGCGGCTCTCGATTCTGATACCACCGAGGCGCGCCGCCCAGGGCCGGTGTCCCGTAGGCTACCTGCGAACCATGCGAAGACCTACAGAGGACGAGTTGTGAGCGATTTCGAGGGGCGGACCATCCTGCTGACCGGGGGCACCGGCTCGTTCGGCCAGCACTTCACCCGCACCGCCCTCGAGAAGTGGAACCCGGCTGCCATTCGCATCTTCAGCCGCGACGAGTTGAAGCAGACGGACATGGAGCGCAAGTTCGACGATCCGCGGCTCCGCTTCTTCATCGGCGACGTGCGCGACATCGACCGCCTGCGGCGTGCGATCGACGGGGTCGACGTCGTCATCCACGCGGCAGCGCTCAAGCACGTGCCGGTCTGCGAGTACAACCCGTTCGAGGCGGTCAAGACCAACATCCTCGGCACGCAGAACGTCGCCCAGGCGTGCATCGACGCTCGCATTCCCCGCGCCATCGCGCTCAGCACCGACAAGGCTGTGAGCCCGGTCAACCTCTACGGCGCCACCAAGCTCTGCGCGGAGAAGCTGTTCGTCCAGGCCAACGTCTACAGCGGCAAGCACGACACGCGCCTGTCCTGCGTGCGCTACGGCAACGTCGTCGGCTCGCGCGGCAGCGTCGTGCCGCTCTTCCGCGACCAGGTGGGCGCGGGTGAGCTGACCGTCACCGACGAGCGCATGACCCGCTTCTGGATCACGCTCGACCAGGCCGTGCAGTTCGTGGCGGACTGCTTCACAGCGATGTCGGGTGGCGAGGTCTTCGTGCCGAAGATCCCGAGCACGCGGGTCCTCGACCTCGCGGAGGCGATCGCGCCCGGAGTCCCCATTCGCTACACCGGAATCCGTCCCGGCGAGAAGCTCCACGAGTCGCTGATCACGCCCGAGGAGTCGCGTCACACGAGCGACCACGGATGGTGCTACATCGTCGAACCGGAACACGCCTTCTGGACACGGCACGATGCCAGCGACGGCACGCCCGTGGAGGAGGGGTTCGTGTACAGCAGCGACACCAACAAGCAGTGGCTGGATGTCACGCAACTGCGCGAGCTCCTTGCCACCGTGCCGCACGGGACGACGGCGGTCCCCGCGCCGACAGGATGAGCGTCAACAGTCCGCCGGCGATCGCCGGCGGCACACCAATCCGGGCGACGCCTCTCCCCTACGGACGGCATCAGCTCGAGGAGAGCGATGTGGCCGCAGTCGTCGAGGCGCTGCGCTCGGGGACGCTCACCGGGGGCGCGGCGATCGCCGATTTCGAGCACGCGCTGGCGTCTCGCTGCCAGGTCGCGAACGCGGTGGCCGTCGCCAACGGCAGCGTCGCCCTCGATCTTGCCGTGCTGGCGCTCGGTGTCGGCCCGGGAGACGAGGTGATCACCACGCCGCTCACGTTCGTGGCCACCGCGAACGCGGTGCTGCGTCTCGGTGCCACACCGGTGTTCGCCGACGTCGGCGATGATCGATGCCTCGACCCCGAGTCGGTCGCACGCGCTGTGACCCCGCGGACCAGGGCGGTGATCACCGTCGACTATTCGGGCCTCCCCGCCGACGTTCCGGCTCTCAAAGCTGCGTTGCCGCGGCCGCTTCCCGTCATCGCCGACGGCGCGCATTCACTCGGCGCATCTCTTGGCGGCAGACCCGCGGGATCGATCGCCGACATCACGACCTTGAGCTTCCACCCGGTGAAGCAGATGACCACGGGCGAGGGTGGCGCGTCCCTGACCGACAACGGCGACATCGCGGTGCGCATCCGCCAGCTGCGCAACCACGGGATGACGAGCACCGCCGCGGAGCGCACCGGGATGCTGTGGAAGTACGACGTCACCATGCTCGGTGACAACCACCGGATTACGTCGTTCCAGGCCGCGCTCGGTTCCTCGCAACTCCGCAGGCTCGACGAGGTCGTCGCCGAGCGGTGCGAGATCGCGGACCGGTACGACGCGATGCTCAGCGACATCCCCGGCGTCGCGCTGCCTCCACGGCCCGCGGGACGCCGCAGCGCGTGGCACCTCTACGCAGTTGAGATCGATGCGGCGGCGTTCGGATGTGACCGCGACACCGTCATCGATGCGCTGCGAGCGGAGGGCATCGAGGCGACGCTGCACTATCCTGCGGTGCACCTACTCTCCCTCTACCGCGAGCGAGGGGGAGTCCCGGGAACGGCGCCGAATGCGGAGCGCCTGTGCGAACGACTCGTGACTCTGCCGCTGTACCCGGCGATGACTGCATCGGATCAGGATGACGTGGTCATCGCGATGCACCGCATCCACGCGTGGGCGGCGGCGCGTGCGGTAACCCCGTGACTCGGAACGCCCTGCTGGCCGCAGACTGCGGGAGCGGCGTGGGCCTGGGACACCTCGAGCGGATGCTTGCACTCGCAGACGCGCTCTATCCGGACCTCGATGTGTCCCTCATCCTGCCCAAGGGCGATCGCCCGCTGCTGCGACGGGTGGCGGACCGAAGCTTCACCACGATCGAGGCGCTAGGCAGCAGCGCCGAGCGGGTCGCAGCTGTGGTCGATGCCGCGCCCCTCGTGGACGTCGTCGTGCTCGACGGCTACGTGTTCGACGTCGAACTGCAGCGCACGCTGCGTGCCCGCGCACCGCTCGTCGTGGTCGACGACCTCCGAATGCCGGCGAACTGCGACCTCGGTGTCAACCCATCGCCCTGCGGAGGCTCGATGCGGCCTACGGGCGCGGACGCGTTCCTCGGCGGCGCCCCCTACGCGCTCATCAGTGGATCGTTCCTGCAGGCACGAGAGATCGTCAGCCGCAGCGGTCGCCGGCAACGCACCGTGCTCATCTCCACGGGTGCGACCGACCTCGACGGCATCGGTGTTCGCGTGACCGATGATCTGCTCGAGATGGATACAACGCTCCGTGTCACCAGAGTCGTCGGACCCGACTCGCACGGTGCGATCGGCGATCACCGACCACGCGAACGCCAGCTCGTCGCGCCGGCGAGCCTTGCGCACGTCTTCACGGAGGCCACGATCTACGTCGGCGCCGCAGGCACGACTGCGGTGCAGGCAGCGTGCGTCGGCGTTCCGGCCGTCATCACGGCAGCGGTCCCCAATCAGGAAGCACAGGCCGCCGCCCTTGCCGCGGCAGGGTGCGCGCTCGTGGTGGATGCCGGAGACCTCGCCGCCACATGCCTGCGGTTGCTCAATGACGAGTCCCGGTGCGAGGACATGGCGTCACGCGGCCGCGCGCTGATCGACGGCCATGGCGCATCCCGGGTCGCGGAGGCGGTCCGCGCACTCTTCGGCGCGCGAGTACCCCGATGAACACCGTCGCCGTCATCCAGGCGCGTACCGGATCCACGCGCTTTCCGCGAAAGGTCCTCGCACCCTTGCAGGGCCGGCCCATGCTTGCGCACATCATCGAGCGAGTCAGCAGGGCATCGCTCGTCGACCGCGTCGTCGTCGCCACCACGGTCGAGGCGGGGGATGACGAGGTTGCAGCGCTGGCCGCTTCGGCGGGGGCCAGCGTCACGCGCGGTTCCGAGCAGGATGTGCTCAGCAGGTACGTGCTCGCCGCACGCGAGCACGGCGCCGATGTGATCGTGCGCATCACCGCCGACTGCCCGCTCACCGATCCCATGATCGTCGACACCGTGATCCGCGCTCGTGCGGAGTACGACGCCGACTACGCCGGCAACGTGGAACCGCCGACGTATCCGGAGGGATACGACTGCGAAGTGTTCACATTGGAGTGCCTGCAGCGACTCGACGGTGCAGCAGTCGCGGACTACCTTCGAGAACACGTCACAGCGCTGGTGCGCGAGCAGCCCGACCTCTTCCGAATTGTACGGGTCGCCTGCGAGCGCGACCTCTCGTGGATCCGCCTGACAGTGGATGTTCCGGAGGATCTGGCGCGGGTCGAACGATTGCTGTCGGAACTCCCGTCATCCCCGGCACCTGACTTCGCGGCAGTGGTCGCGGCGTTCGAACAGGACTCGTCTCTGCACGACCAGAGCGCACTGCCCTCTCGGAACGAGCGGTACCACGCACAGCGTGACGCCGCGCAGCGCGTGAACACCGGATGACGCATCTCGCAGGATGACCACCGTCGATACGCCACCTGAGATCGCCCACGGTCGCCGGGTGTTTCGCAACACCCTGATCAGCGGCATCGTCGGTGTTCTCTCTCTGCTCATCAACTTCTTCGTCGTGGCATTCGCCATCCGGAGACTCGGTATGAGCTCGTACGGCGTGTTCGTCCTCGCTCTGAGCTTCTCTGTTTCCGCGGGGTACCTCAGCATCTCTGACCTTGGATTGCAGGCGGGGGTGAGTCGCTTCATCGCGGACGCGGACGGGCGAGGCGACCGAAACCGCATGGGCGAGGTGGTGAGCTCGGCGCTCGCCATCCTCCTCTGCACCGGAGTCGGTGCCGCAGTGGTCCTCCTCGCCCTGGCAGTTGCCGCCGCGCATCTCTTCCATGTCCCCACGGAGTCGCTCCGGACGGCGCTCGGATTGCTCTTCGTGATCTTTGCCGCCGAGGCGCTGTTCAGCCTCCCGGGCCTCGCGTTCTACGGCCTTCTGCAGGGACTGCAGCGATACGGTCGGATCAAAGCCGTGGACCTGACGCGCCAGTTGTTCTACACGGTCACCGTCGTCGTAGTTCTCGGGACGGGAAGCGGCGTGGTGGCATTCGGTGCGGTGACTGTCGCAAGCAGCCTGTTCGCGGCGTTGGGATATGCCCTCATGGCGCGACTGTCCTGCCCCGACCTCCGCATCTCACCGCGTCTGATCAGCAAGGCTGGACTGCGGCCCCTGGCCGGATTCAGCGGATGGGCGTTCGTGGCCGCGGTCAACGGCGTGATCTGGGGGCAGATGGACAAGGTCATCCTCGCCGCGGTCTCGCCTGTCTCGGTGCTCACCGGGTATGACATCGCTAACCGCCTGCAGAGCGCGGCCTCGTACCCCCTTTCATTCACAACGCAGGCAGTGGTCCCCGCCGCGGCGAATCTCTCGGCAAAGGCGTCGACCATCCGGCTCCGTGCATTGCTGATCCGTGGGACGCGCTACACGCTGGCACTGTCGTTTCCGGCCACGATCGCGGCGATGATCCTCGCGCGACCGCTGATCGTGAGTTGGGTCGGCAGTCAGTACTCCGATATCAGCGGGCCGGCGCAGCTCTTCCTCATCTATCAACTGGTGATCAGCTCTGCCACCATCGCGCACACGATTCTCATCGGACTCGGACGGATCCGGACGGTCGCCCTGTACGCCACGCTTGCAATGGTTGTCAATCTCGGGATCTCCATTGCGCTGGTGAAGCCTCTGGGTATCTCCGGAGTCATCGTGGGCACTCTCATCGGATACGGCATCACGGCTCCCCTGTACATCAGGCTCGCGTTGCAGCAGCTCTCGATGACCTTTTGCGAGTTCTTCGTGCATGCCATCCTGCCGATCATGATCTGGGCGGGAGTCTTTGCGGCGGTCCTGCTCGTGACCGCGTGGCTGATCGACCCGGTGCAACTTGTCACGGTGGTGGCATGCGCGGTTCCCGCGGCGATGATCTACGTGATCGGCATCGTCCGATTCGCGATGACCGTGGAGGAGAGGCGGTCCCTAATCGGCTTCCTCCGCCCGAGCCGAACATCGTGAAGACGGGTGTCCGTATCCTCGCCCTCGACCACTACTTCGAGCAGGATCTTCGCGCGCTCGAGGCGCATCCGCGGCTCAGCGTCCGTCGATTTCCCTACCAGCGCCTGCGCCGCCCAGCTCTGCGGATGCTGGGCGGCGATGTCGCCACCGGACTGGACATCTACAACCGTCCCGGTCTCGCAGCCGCGCGGCGCCGCTACGCGGCCTGGCTCGCCGACGAGGTACGCCGTCTTTATCTCGAACAGGCTTTCGACGTCATCGTGCTCCCATCGGACACCTTCTTCTACGTCCGCAGCCTCCCGCAGGCGGCGCATGCCCTCGGCATCCCGGTTGTCGTCGTGCAGAAGGAGACGACGGTCGCCGTGGGCACCATGCAGGCGCACAGTGCCCTCATCCGCTCCGCGGCGCCGTTCATCAGCGACTTCATGACCGTGTGCAGTGACCGCCATCGAGAGTTCTGGCTGCGCGCCGGCGCCGAGCCGGCGCTCATCGAAGTGACGGGTCAGCCCCGATTCGACATCTACGCCGCTCCAGGAAGCCGCGCACGCTTGTCGCTTCATCGAGTCCTGTTCCTGTCGTATGCGCTCGACGCGTACGTCCCGCGAGTGGGGAGCGAAGCTCGTCCATCCACCTGGAAGCAGCTCCGAGACGAGACCGAAGCGGTCCTGCTGAATGCGGCCCGCGACGGGGGGTGCGAGGTGATCGTCAAGTGTCACCCGCAGCAGAACGTTCGCGCCGAGGAGGAGCGGCTCGCTCGCGCGGCCGGCACCCTGTGGGGCAAGCACTTCTCGATCGCCAAACCGGACGCCGACACCCGCACACTGATCGCCACGGCGGACATCGTGGTGGGATTCCAGACCACCGCGCTCTACGAGTCGGTGGCCGCCCGCAAATCGGTGATCTACGCCGCATGGGGTGACCAATACGAGCGCTTCCGCGAGCGACTCATCCCGTTCGAGTCCGCACCGGGCGGTTGCCTGCGCAGAGCCTCGTCAGCCGAAGAGCTCGCTCGGTTCCTGGACGGGACGGTTCCGGACCCGGATGTACCCTGTGCTCCGTGGTACGAGGAGGCACTCGGACACATCGACGGCCACGCGACCGACAGAGTCGCCGACCGCCTCGAGGCGGTGGCGGAGGCATGGCCCGCGGGAGCCGCGCGCACCGGCCTCGAGCGTGGCAGGCGCCGCTACGCCGCCGGGCTTCTGGCACGATCGATGGCGGCTGAGGCGGTCTGGACACTCGCCACTCCGGCAGCCAGGCTCGCGGGGCAGCAACGTCGCGTCGCGCGACGACGCAACGACGCACGCCAGGGTCGGACCATGGCCACCGCGACCCTCCGACGGCGCGGGGACTCGATCGACGCGACACCGACCAACGAATTCACTCCATTCGGGGACACGTGATGAACGCTGAGATTGTGGAATCGCTCGCTCAGGATTGGCGTGGCGCCGGCCTGCATCAGGGTGACATGGTGCTCGTCCACAGCAGCCTCCGGCGCACTGTCAAACGCTGTGTGGGCAGCGAGAAGTCCGACGTTGCCGCGGAGATTCTCGCGAGCTTTCAGCGGGCCGTCGGCGACGCGGGCACGCTGCTGTTCCCGCTGTTCAACTTTCAATTCACGGAAGGCGTGCCCTTCGACATGCGCACGACCCCAAGTCAGATGGGTCTGCTCACCGAAACCGCGCGCCAGATAACTGGGGCGATTCGAACCGGCCATCCGATCTATTCGTTCGCCGTGATCGGTGCGCGCGCCGGCGAATTCTCCGGCATCGACAATTTCAGCGGATACGGCGCGGATTCTCCGTTCGGAAAGCTCCGTGCGCTCGGGGGACGGATCGCGGTGCTCGACCTACCGGATCAGCACAGCATGACGTACTACCATCACGTCGAGGAGATGAGTGGCGTGCCCTACCGCTACCACAAGACCTTCGCGGGCGAGTACACGGACATGTCGGGTGTCCGGTCTCACCGCCAGTACGGGCTGTTCGTGCGCGACATCGAGCGCGGTGTGAAGACCGATGTCGACCCGATGGGTGAGCTGCTCTGGAATCAGTCGTTGTACAGCGGCGACAGGCCCGGTCAGGGTTGCGGCCTGCGAGTCATCGATGCCGATCCGATGTTCAAGGCAGTCGAACGAGTCATCCACGATGGGCGCGCGGAGGGTCTCCTGTACAGAATCGCACATGACAACTGAGCCGGCCGGCGCGACCGGGACACAACCCCTCGACACCGGGGCAGACCTGCATCGCTGGGTCACCGAGCTCTTCCCGATCTGCCGGAGTCTGACCGGGGACGGGGTGCGAGCGACATTGGGTTATCTGCAGCGACTCCTTCCCGAGCTCGAGATGCACGAGGTCCTGAGCGGCACGCGCGCGCTCGACTGGACCGTTCCCGATGAGTGGAACATTCGCGATGCGTATGTCGCGGACCTCGACGGTCGCAGGGTCATCGACTTCCGCGCTTCCAATCTCCACGTGGTCGGCTACTCCGAGCCCGTCGATGCCGTGATGGCTCGCGATGAGCTCGAGCCGCATCTCCACTCGCTCGCAGACCAACCGGACGGAATCCCCTATGTGACGTCTTACTACAAGCGATCCTGGGGATTCTGCCTGACCCAACATCATCGCGAGCAACTCGGCCCGGGTCCGTTTCATGTCGTCATCGACTCGACGCTCGAGCCCGGCTCGCTCACCTACGCGGAGGCTCTCATTCGCGGCGACGGCGACGGCGAGGTGCTGCTCTCGACCTACATGTGCCACCCGTCAATGGCGAACAACGAGCTGTCCGGACCCGTCGTCACCACGGCCCTCGGACGCTGGCTGAGGTCGCTGCCGCGCCGGCGGTATACGTATCGACTCGTCTTCGCACCGGAAACCATCGGCCCGATCGTGTACCTCTCACAGCACCTCGATTCCCTCCGAGCCCGCGTCCGAGCGGGCTGGGTGGTGACGTGCATCGGCGATGACCGTGCGTACTCGTACGTCCCCTCGCGTCTCGGCGGGACACTGGCAGATCGAATCTCACGCTCGGCGCTCGACGAATGCGCACCCGGCTGGCTCCAGTACAGCTTCCTCGAGCGAGGCAGTGACGAGCGGCAATGGTGCTCACCCGGCGCCGACCTCCCGGTGTGCTCTGTGATGCGCTCGAAATACGGCACGTACCCCGAGTACCACACCAGTCTCGACAACCTCGAGGTGGTGACTCCCGCCGGCCTGCAGGGCGGTTTCGACATCCTCCGGCGCTGTATCGAGTTGACCGAGGCGAATCAGCGCTGGCGGTCTGTGCTCCCCGGCGAACCGCAACTCGGCCGGCGAGGCCTGTATCCCACGACGAGCTACAAGGGCAGCGCAACCGATACGCGCACGATGATGAATGTGCTTGCGTACTGCGACGGCGACCACGACGTGGTGCGCCTTGCAGAACGAACTGGTGCGGATACGAGCACCATCGTCGAGATTCTCGGGCGCCTCGAATCAGCGGGAGTCATCGAGCCCGTCGACTGAGCGGCATGCCGGCTCGCTACGAGCCCACGGTCCGCAGGAGAACGTTGAAACCACCCTCGATGTCCCCGGACCGGTGGAATCCCGCACGCTCGAATGCTCGAATGGAGTGCGCGTTGTCCGGATGCACCAGGGCGCGCAACACGCGGACACGATCGTCCTCGGCGATCTCGCTCACCATCGCGCGAAGCACCTCAGATCCGAGGCCACGCCCACGATGCGAGACCGCGACGGCCACGGAGACAACACCGGCAGGTGGAACGACATCCACTCGAACCTGAGCCACCGGTATCCCGTGCTCATCCGCGATCCAGAGATGCACCGAAGGGTCGTCGCGTCGCATCGCGAACCACCGCTCGTGGTCCTCACGGGTCACGGGTTGCCCGGAGACGCTGAAACGCACCGCATCCGGGTCGTTGCGCCACTCGAAGAGCAGATCGGCGTCGTGCTCTCCCGCACGGCGGAGGGTGATCCGCGGCGGCGTCACCGGTCAGCGCACAAGGTCGTCCCACTGCAACACCTGGTCCGCGGCGACATCGTGGGCAACGTGCCGCCCGATGACCTGGTCGAGTGCGTCGACCGGGATGCCGAAGCCGGGACGCTTGACGGCGAGATCAGCCCGTGAGAGCTCACCCCCGGCCCGCACGTGACGGGCGGCAACGATGCTGCGCCGCGCGAGCCGGAAGAGGTCGGCCTCAGCATCGGTGACTCGCTTGACGCTCGAGCCCAGGGCGTCCTCCGTCTCCCGGATCGCGGTCACCATTGCGGCAAGCTCGCTCGGCTCCAGGGCGAATGCGTGATCCGGACCGGGCTGGTGCCTGCTCAAGGTCAAGTGCTTTTCGATCGCGCACGCGCCCAATGTCACCGCAACGACATCGGCGGTGTGCCCGAGGGTGTGGTCGGACCACCCGACGGGAATGTCGAAGGCGCTCCGGAGCGTCGTGATTGCCCGAAGGTTGAGGTCCGCGAACCTGGGCGGGTAGTTGACCGCGCAGTGCATGACCATGAGGTCGTGGGCACCGGCGGCCGACGCCGTGTCGAGGGCTCGCTCGATGTCGCCGAGGGAAGCCATGCCGGTCGAGATGAGCATTGGCTTGCCGGTGCGCGCGACTCGCTCGATGAGCGGGAGGTGGTTCACCTCATACGATGCGATCTTGTAGGCGGGGACACCGACCGACTCGAGCACGTCGACGGCCGCCTCCTCGAACGGCGTTGAGAAGAACGCGATGCCGACCTCGGCAGCATGGCGCGCAAGATCCTCATGCCACTCCCACGGGATCTCCACGCGTTTGATCAACTCCCAGACCGACTCGTGCTCGCCAACAAGACCCTGGTCCTTGAGGTAGTCGATGTCCGGCGTGCGTCGCGAATAGAGCCCTTCCGCTGTGTAGGTCTGGAACTTCACAGCGTCAGCACGCGCTTCGGCGGCCACCTCGATGAGCCGCAGCGCGGTGCTGAGGTCGCGGTTGTGATTGGCGCCTGCCTCGGCAATGACGTAACACGGATGGTTCGGGCCCACCTCGCGCGATCCGATACGGAACTCGGGTTTGCCGTAGACGCGAGCGCTCACAAGGGTGCGTCGTCCTTCTTGTCGCTGGCGACTGCGCTGGGAAGGGGAGCCGTCATGCGCTGAGATGATAGGTTCCCTAAGGTGAGCCACGGCATATGAGTGATGTCCCGACGCGCCGGGGGCGGCGTGGTCGTGTCCTCGACTGGGCATGGCGCCATCCACGCTGGAAACGCCGGATGCGCGAGGCATGGGGAGCCGGACGTGAGGTGGTCGGAGCGGTCGGCCTGCCGAAGCCGTTTGACCCTCCGGAGTGGAAGGCGCTGCGCCGGCTTGCTCGAACCGCGTCGAAGCCAGGGCCAGGCGCCGAGCGGGTCCTGTTCATGAGCTGGCGCGGGTGGTCGACACATGTGGCAATCGAAACCGTCCTCGGACACGCGGTGGAGCGCCGGGGCGGGGCGGCGATCTTCGCCTACTGCGGCGGGCGTCTCCCGATCTGCGAGGTGATGCCGGTCGAAGCCGCCCCTCCGATGCCGTGCCACTCGTGTCGTGAATACGTGGCGGGAGCCATCGCAGCCGCGGGGTTCGACAGCGTGGCGCTCCGCGACGTCCTCGATGTTGCAGCGAGCGTAAGCATCGCTCGCAAACGTGTCGGTGAGCTCGCCAGCGTCAGCGCGTGCGAGTCGTATACCGATCAAGGGCTTCCGCTCGGCCGGCTGGTGCGCATCTCCGTCGCATGGTTCCTCTCGCGAGGAACGCTGCCCGACACACCGGAAGTCATCTCGACGTATCGCTCCTTCCTCATTAGTGGCACCGTCGTCGCGCATGGCGCGCGAGCGATCCTCGAGCGAACGCACCCCGACCGTGTGTTCATGCTGAACGGCACGTTCTTCGCCGAACAGATCATGACGGCGCTCGCGCGCGAACGTGGTATTGCCTGCAGCTCGTACGAGAAGGGGTTCATTCACGACAGCATCGTGGTGACCACTGGAACCCCCGCTGCGCACCTCAAGGTGCCGCCCGGTACATGGGAAAGCGTGCGTGATGTTCCGCTCACCGACGACGAGTCACAGGCGATCGACGCATATCTCGGTCAGCGGCGCCGCGGTGTGGGTGTGCCCAACAACTTCTGGAAGGTGCGCGTCGACGATGTCGATCGTATTCGCCACGACCTGCACCTCGATGCGGGCAGGCCGCTGGTGATCATGTTCTGCAACATCCTCTGGGACAGCGCTGTCCTCGAGCGGGAGATCGCGTTTCCCGGCATGGGTGACTGGGTCATCGAAGGGATCGAGTGGGCTCGGCGGCATCCGGAGATCGACCTGGTGGTGCGCATCCATCCCGCGGAGATCAGGTTGCAGAATCACCCGACTCGCGAGCGCATGGCCGACCACGTCGCCAGCCATGTGCGAGTCCTTCCTCCGAACGTCCGCGTCGTGCAGGCGGACGATCCCACGAGCTCATACGTGTTCATGGATGAGGCGCGCCTCGGGCTGGTGTACACGTCCACGGTCGGCCTCGAGCTCGCGGCGCGAGGCGTGCCCGTTCTCACCGCGGCGGACACGCACTACCGCGGACGCGGCTTCACGATCGACCCGATTGACGCGAGAAGCTACTGGGCCGAGGCCGATCGCCTGCTCGGTGAACCGCCTGACGCCGAGGAGCGTGCCCGCATCCGCGAGCTCGCCCGGCGCTACGCGGTCCTGCTGTTCTTCAGGTTTCACAACGTGCTCGATGCAGTCACCGAGGATGGGCGCAGCAGCCCTCGGATTCGCGTGACTGAGGCGGCTGATCTCGATCCCGGGCTCGATAGCGCGGTGGATCGCGTTGTGGCCGGCATCCTCGATGGCGTCTCCACGGTCGCTCCGGCCGGGAGCAGGCCCGAGGGTGCCATTGCCCGCTGAACCGGCGATACTCCCCCGAATGCTTCGCCGTGCGCTCGGTCCCTGCGTCCTGGTCATCCTTGTGGCCATCGCGGCGTGGCTTCTGTCGAGCGTCGGCCCCTTCGACATCATCAAGTTCCTCGCGTACGACGCGGTGTTCGTGGCCCTCCCTGGGATGGCGCTCCTCTGGGCAGTTCGCAAGCGGCGCTCCCACTTCCTGGTCACCATCGCGGTCGGATGGCCGCTCGGGCAGGCGCTCGAGATCTTTGCGTTCAGCGCGACTGCGGCGATGGGTCTGAGGTGGCTCTTCCTCCTCTACCCCGTCGTCGTGATCGTCCCGTGCGCGCTGCTGATCCTCCGACGTCCCGACGCCGTCGAGGAGGACCCCGATCGCGGAGGGATGTCGTCAGCGCTGATGTGGACCGTCGCGGGGACCGGCATCCTGGGCTTGATCTACCTCACGATCATGTTCCTCCCGCAGGCTCCGCTGCCGACCACCACAGCGCCGCTGGAATACCCGGACTTCCCGTACTTCATCGGCCTGATCGCGCAGGTCTCACAACACTGGCCGCCCACGAGCCCAGGGTTGTCCGGGGTCGCGCTTCCCTACGAGTGGTTCGTCTTCTTCCACATGGCCGCCATCAGCCAGGTGATGCACATCCCCATCCCCGTGATCGCCCTGCGGCTCGACTACGTTCCGACTGTCCTCGTGGTCGCCTGCCAGCTTCTGGCGGTCGGGCGCTCCGTCGGACGTGCCGCATGGACGGGAGCGCTTGCCGTCGTGATCGTCTTCCTGCTCGGTCCACTCGACCTCATCTCCAGCGCGACTCAGGCGCCATTCAGCAACAACGTCCTCGTGCACCTCTGGGACAGCTGGACGTTTCCGTTCGGACTGTCGTTCTTCCTCGGCCTGCTCTATCTCATCACCGAACGCTTGCGCGCGGAGACATGGCACACCACTCACGATCTCCGGGACTGGGCGCTCATCTCGCTCCTGATGATCGGCGCATCCGGCGCGAAGGCGACCGTCCTCCCGGTCATCATCGTCGGCACCGGCCTGTACGCCGTACTCCACTACGCGATACGCCGCACCGTTCCGGTTGCGGCTGTTGTCACGACCGCTCTGGGGATCGTGCTCTTTGTGGCGACCTATCAGGTCGTTTATGCGGGCAGTGCTCCGGACACCGTGATCTCGTTCATGGTGTGGCTGGCAGGGACACCGCCGGTCGTCTTCGTCAACAGCATCCATCACACGCTGGTCCGCGACATCCTCCTTCCATTCGCGTACCTCACCGCGTTCGCCGGGCTGCTGCTCCCCCTTGTCGCGATGCTCTACCTCCTGCGACGCCGTCACCGACACGAGGTTCCGTCGTTCGCTCCAGCCTTCTGCATGCTCATCGCAGGGCTCGTCATCGCGACCTTCGTACATCAGAGCTCATACAGCGAAGGCTACTTCGAGGAGACGGCATACCTCGCCGGTGCGATCGTGTCCGCAGCGGGACTCCGCCTCGCCTGGCTCGACGTCGGCCACGCTCTGCCGTACCCGCGGCGTACGGTGGTGATCCTTTTCGCCGGGAGCATCGTCATCCTTCTCGCGGCGATCGAGATCGCCGCGACGGCCACGGTCACCCCCGAGGCAGACATGCGCTTCTATCTCGTTCTTGCGGCGCTTGGCCTGGTGTTCATCCTCATCTCGGCGCTGGCCCTTCGCGCCGGATACGGCACAGCTTCGGGGGCACTCGCCTTGGGCCTTATTCCGCTGCTCGCTGCGGCGGCGCTCACCCAACCGCTGCTGCTCTATCCGACCGTTCGCGGTGACATCAGCGGCGTTCCGGCCACGCCGGCACCGACGGTGGTCCCGTCTGGTCTGTTGGCGGCTCTCCACTGGCTGCGCGACCACACGTCCACGGATGCCGTGTTCGCTGTGAACAACCACTGGCTTGATCCGGGAAGAACGAACGGCAAGTACTACTACTACACGGCATTTTCCGAGCGCCAGATCTTCATCGAGGCGTATGACCCGATCCGCTACGGCATCACGCCCGGCATCGCAACGCCGACGGAAGCGATCTTCGCGTACCGCCAGGGGGTGAATGATGCGGTATTCCTGCATGCGGACACGGCCGCTTTGCACACGATGACGCAGATGTACGGCGTGCGCTACCTCTTCATCGACCGCCTGCTCGGGACCGAGAATCCCGCCGTGATGCAACTCGGTCGCGTCGTGTTCAGCGACCCTGACGCCGTGATCCTCGCCGTCGGGTAAGCGCAACTGATGCTACGACGCGCGCTGGCGCCGGTTGCAGTCGTTGTTCTCGGCTCGGTCGCAACCTGGCTCGTTTCCGGAGTGGCTATTCTCGACGTCGTTCGCTTTGTCGCGTATGACATCGGCTTCGTCGCACTTCCAGGCACTGCGTTCCTCTGGGCTGTGCGGGGGCGCCGGACGGGCTTCCTGGTGTCGATCGCGCTGGGCTGGCCGCTCGGTCAGACACTTGAGATCCTGACGTTCATCGCGACCGCGGCAATCGGCGTTCGTGGACTCTTCGCCTTGTATCCGGTCGTCGTCATCGGGCTGAGCGCTCTGGTCATCTGGCGACGCCCAAAAGTGTTCACGGTTGACCCGGAAGAGCCGCCGATGTCGAGTGCGTGCATGTGGGTCGCTGCGGCGGCATTGTCGCTTGGCCTGCTCTATCTCGCGCTCATGTTTCTGCCCCAGGCCCCGCTCCCTTCGACGACCGGACCTGTCTCTTACAACGTCGACTTCGTCTTCTTCATCGGCCTGGCCGGACAGGCTCTGCATCACTGGCCCCTCACCAGTCCTGGCCTCGCCGGCGTGCCGCTCCATTACGAGTGGTTCGTCTTCCTCCACATGGCAGGCATCAGCCAGATCACTGGCCTGCCCGTTTCCGTCGTTGCGCTGCGGCTCGACTACGTGCCTACGTTGATGGTCATCGGTTGCCAGCTCCTCGCACTCGGCCGGTACCTCGGGCGATCGGCGTGGACCGGAGTCGCAGCAATCGCAGCGGTGTTCCTGCTCGGCCCACTCGACCTCACGGCGAACATCAACGGAGCCCCGTTCGCCGAGAGCTTCAGCTACCACCTCTGGGCTAGTTGGACGTTTTCGTTCGGCCTGATGTTCCTGTTGCCGTTGATCCAGTTGCTGTCCGAGCGACTCGCGGTACCGACCTGGCGCACGCGAAGCGACATCCGCGCCTGGGGTCTCGTCGCCGTCCTCATGATCGGTGCATCCGGTGCCAAAGCCACGATCCTGCCGGTTGTTGTCGGTGGTACGGCGCTGTATGTGGCAATCGCCGTGTTGATCCGCCGGCGAGTTCCCATCAGTGCTCTCGCCGCCCTCGGTTTGTGCATCGTGATCTTCGCGGTCACGTTCCTCGTGGTGTATGGCACCGGCGTTCCCGGCACCGGCATCGCGCCCTTCCAGTCGCTCGCGAATGCGCTGCCCGTGGTCGCGGCCAAGGGAATCGCCAATTCCGTGGCCCGCTATCTGCTCCTGCCTCCTGCGTATGCCGCGGCCGTTGCGGGTGTGCTCCTGCCTCTCGCGGGGGCGAGCTATTTGCTTCGACACAGGTACCTGGCAGAACTCGGCCGCTACGCGTTCTGCCTGTGCGTCTTCGCAACGGGGCTTGCGATTGCGAATCTCGTGCACCAGATCGCGTACAGCGAGCAGTATTTCCTCGACACCGGATTTGTTGCAGCGTGCCTCGTCGCCGCAGCGGGCTTGCGCGTTGCGTGGATTGATGCGGGCACTTGGTTGCCGATATCGAAGCGCGGCATCGTGATCGTTTTCGCCGCGTCACTGGCGTTGCTCCTCGTAACTATACGAGTCACCACGCTTGCCTTCAAGGATGAGCACGCGATCGTGGCCAGGTACATCGTTCTCGCTATCGTCTGTGTCGGTCTCGTCATTGGATGGCGCACGGTGTTGAAGATGCGGGGCCGACCATCATCGGAGGTCGTCGCGCTCGCGCTCGTTCCCCTGCTCGCAGCGTCAGCACTCACCGCCCCAATCCTTGTCGCCCCAACAGTCAAGCGCGTACTGGCCGGAGACCCGATCACGGTCACGGCGCTTGATCCGCAGCAGGTATGGGGGCTCACCCCGGGCCTTCTGACCGCGCTGTCGTGGATGAGAGACCACACGCCGCCGGGAAGCGTCTTCGCCGTCAGCAATCATTGGATCAACCCCGCAGAGACCGACGGACGCTCCTACTACTACTCCGCCTTCTCCGAACGCGAGGTGTTCATCGAAGCCTACGACCCGGCTCGCTTCGGCATCATCAGCGGAGTCAACACACCCACAGCGCGCCTCTTCGCGCATCGGCAGCGCTTGAACGATGAAGTCTTTGACGACGCAGACGTGCAGGCGCTCGACATCCTCACGCAGCAGTACTCCGTCAGCTTTCTCTTCATCGACACGGACCACGGCTACACCAACCCCTCAGTGGTGCAGCTCGGCCACATCGTCTTCAGGAATCAGGAAGCAACGATCGTCGCCGTGGGGTGATGGGACGTCAGCCGGCGCCCGGCGGTGCCCCGACGGCTGGTGGAGGCGGTACATTACACATCGTGGATCGGCCCAGCAGCCTTCCGGAGGGGATCTCGGCAGTCATCCCCGTGCACCGATCGGAGGCCTCGCTTCCGCACCTTATTCCGCGGCTGACCGCAGTGCTCGAGGAACTCGCGCCGGCGCATGAGATCATCCTCGTCGACGACGGCAGCCCTGACGCAAGCTGGTCCGTCATCGCCGCCGCAGCGAACCTGGATGCCCGCGTTCGCGGCATCAGGCTCATGCGCAACTTCGGTCAGGCCAACGCGCTGTTGGTCGGGATACGCAGCGCGCGATATCGGCTGATCGTCACCCTCGACGATGACCTCCAGAATCCGCCCGAGGAAATCGCTCAGTTGCTCGCGCGGCTCACCGACGACATCGACGTCGTGTATGGAACGCCAATTGCGGAAAAGCACAGCCTGTGGCGCTCCGCCGCATCACGTATCACCAAGTACGCGCTCGAGGAGGCCATGGGCGCGCCCGCTGCGCGGAGCGTGAGTTCGTTCCGGATCTTTCGAACCGACCTCCGACGTGGGTTCGAGCGCTTTCAGAGCCCGGATATGTCCATCGACGTGTTGTTGACGTGGGGCACGACTCGATTCGCCGCCGTGGACGTCCGTCATGAGCCCCGTGCGGCAGGTAAGTCGAACTACACGTTCGGACGTCTCGTGCACCATGCGCTCAACCTCATCACGGGCTTCACCCAACGCCCGCTGCGCATCGCGAGCATGATCGGCTTTCTCTTCACGATCTTCGGAGTCGTCGTCTTCGTCGTCGTTGTAGCTCGGTACTTTCTCGGTGGTGACTCCGTACCAGGATTCCCGTTTCTCGCCTCGATCATCGCGATTTTCTCGGGCGTGCAGCTCCTGATCCTGGGTATCATGGGCGAGTACCTCGCGCGGATGCATGTGCGCCTCATGGAGCGACCCACGTACGTGGTCATGGAGACGACGGGTGAGGCGCACAACGTCGTGGGACAACCGACGACAGGCTCTCCGGTCACGAGGAAGACGTCTCCGACCGCCTGAGGGTCGCCGCGTTTCAGTCCGTATACTTGCGCCGATGGTAGGAGATGGGCCGGGCCGGCGACGGGTCCTGATCATCGGCTGGGGCTTCATCGGTTCAGCGATCGGCCGCCATCTGCTGGCTCGGGGAGCCACGGTTGGCGCGTTGACCCGGTCACGCACCGCCCATTCCGATGCGGCACTCGTCGCGGGCGCGAACATCGTCGTCGGCGACCCCTCACAGGTCGAGCTGCTCGACCGCGCGCTCCAGGACGTGACCGATGTCGTGTTCTCGGTCGGTGGGATGTCCCCGCCGGCCACGGCGGCGCACCCGGGGACCGCGGTCGTGAAAGCGCTGGTTCCCCTGGTCAGCGTTCTGGAGGCGGTCCGTCAGCGCCCGCATGTCACGCTGACCTACCTGTCATCAGGAGGCACCGTCTACGGGAACCCCGCCCGGCTCCCGGTCCGCGAGACGGATCCGACCGAACCGATCTCGCCGTACGGCGCGCTCCATCTGGCCTGCGAGGACTATGCGCAGATGTACTCGCGGCGGTGTGGTATGCGGCTGCAGATTCTCCGCTGCGCCAACGTGTACGGCCCCAGCCAGGCGAACAGCGGCGACCAGGGCGCTGTGGCAATCTTTCTCGACAGGGTCTCCCGCGGACTGCCCCTGCAGATCTTCGGCGATGGCTCGGCCCTTCGAGACTACGTGTTCGTTGACGACGTGGCTGATGTGGCAGCGCGTCTCATCGGTGGTGGCGTGGAGGCCGGCGTTGTCAACGTCGGCTCGGGCAGCGGACTCACCGTTCTGGAGATCGCGAACGCGATCGGTGATGTCGCCGGCTGCCGACCCGTCATCGAGTTTGTTCCCGACCGCGGGATCGATGTTCGTGCCGTGGTCCTTGACATCTCACGTCTGCAGTCCTTCATCCCTTACACGCCAACGGTTTTCGCTCAGGGACTGCGTATGACGTCGATGGCGTCGCGGCCCCTCAGCACGCCCACCGTCTGAAGAGCGTCAGCGAGGGGCTGGGCGCGCGATAATCCCAAGCGACGTCCCCATGGGCAGATGGCGCCGCGCGCGGACCGCATGCGACTCCTGCCGGAAGATCTCGTACGCGATCTCGTTGATCACCGGGATCATGCGGAACTCCGAATCGTAGACCACCGCGAGGTCCTGTCGCGTGGCGCTGAGGAAGCGACGGCGCAGCCACATCGGCACGAACAGCAGTGACATGAAGTAGCTCAGGTATTCAACCTTGAAACCGGCTGTGTTCAGCGCTCGAGTGAGGCTTGCCGGGGAGTAGCGGCGCACGTGCTCGGACGCGACATCAAACGCGCTCCACAGGCTCGGGTGGGCCGGCACGGTCAGGATCAAACTGCCGGTGTCCTTCATGCGGCTGCGCATCTCACGCAGCACGCCCGCCTCATCGCTGATGTGCTCCAGGACGTCGAAGGCCGCGACGACGTCGAACGGCTCGCAAGGAGGAAGGTCGGCGAGGTACCCCTCGGTCACGTGAAGACCGGTCCGTGCCCGCGCGGCCTCGGCGGCCGGACCGCTCACCTCGAGACCTTCCACCAGACCCCGTCCCGCCGCGGAACGCTTCAACACTCGAAGGACGTTCCCACTCCCGCACCCCACCTCGAGGATGCGCAACCCGTCGGGAAGGCTCTGGATCGGCGGGTCCACGAGCGCGCGAATGATCTGATTCCGGGCGCGAAACCAGAAGTGTCGATCCTCGACCTCGAGAAGGCGCTGGATCCCGGCGGCATCGTAGGCCGCCCAGTGACTTTCAGCATGAGCCTCCTGGTGCTCCGGCTGGGAGTTCATCCGGGGGTTCGGTTCGGGGCGGCCATCGGGCCACAGCCTACGGGTTCGGGCTCGAGGAGGCGCGACGCTCAATCGCTCGCCGCGCTCGGCAGCGGCGGGGGCGACCCGCCTCCGGTGTCGACGCGCAGCGCAGCCTCCGCGACGCCCACCCAGAACCCGGTTCCCCAGGCGAGGTGGAGCACCGGGAAGATCGCGGGGATCCGGAGGCGAACGGCGGGTGTCTCGCCGCCACCTGCCGCCAGCCC
>JBAUTG010000078.1:0-5615 GCA_049582105.1 Candidatus Dormiibacterota bacterium
CGGATACCGCTGAGCGTGCTCGCCACGTTGCGTCCCGGCCCGAAGAGCTCGTCCTGCTCGAAGCGAACGTCACCCCACCCGGCGTTGTTCGACACGATCACGATCACGGGCAGCTGATGGCGGACCGCGGTCGCCACCTCCATGGCGCTCAGGCCGAAGGCGCCATCGCCGCTGAAGAGGAAGACCCGCTCATCGGGGCGCGCCGCCTGAGCTGCGAGCGCGAACGGCATACCGACCCCGAGCGTTCCGAGCGCCGTCGTGGTGGTGAGCAGACGGCCGGGCAGCTCGGCGCCGAAGTACGCGAGCGCCCATGCGAGGGCGTCACCGCCATCGGCGACCAGGGTCGCGTTGCCGCCGAAGCGCTCGGTGACATACGCAGCCACCTCGCGGGCCGCGGCACCGGCGTGCACGAGCTCGCCGGCGTGCTCGTCGACCTGGCGGTTCCAGAACCCGATCGACGCCTCGGCGAGGCCGCGTGCGCGGGTCAGCCACTCGTCGCGTCCGGGGGGCGTCGCCCCCCAGGCGTCGGTGCAGTCCCGCATCACGGAAGCGATGTCGCCGATGACGGTGACGTCGGCCGCGCGATTGCCTCCGACCCGCTCGGCTGCGATGTCGACCTGGACGATCACCTGCTGGGCGCCGAAGAGGGGCGCGCCGCCGTACATCACGTTGGCGTTGAACGCCGAGCCGAGCACCATCACGCAGTCGGCACTCGGGATCGCAAGCCCGCCGTGGACGAGCGACCCGAGGCTCCACGGGTGCGAATCCGCGACGACTCCGCGAGCGCCGCTCGCCGTGATGACCGGGATCCCGGCGACCTCGGCAAAGCGACCGATCGCCTCGCCGGCTCCGGACCAGAACGCCCCGCTGCCGGCCACGATGACCGGTCGTTCCGCTGTCGCCAGCGCGGCCACCGCCGACCCGATATCCGCGGGCGCACCGGCGGGACGCGCCGGCGCTCCCGGATATCCGGCCACCGCAACGTCGAGCGGTGCGGCCTTGTTGTACTCGGCATGCGAGTCGATCTCGAGATAGACCGCGCCGGGACAGCCGCTCCGGGCTCGGTGCAGCGCCTCGGCGATGAAGCGCGGCACCAGCCCGGGCTCTCCGCACGTCGCCGCCCACTTCGCGATCGGGGCTGCGATGGCTCGCTGATCGACGTCGCCGACGGCTCCGCGCCCCTGGCGGATGTGGCTCGTCCGGCCCGCGAGCATCACGAGCGGGACGCTCCAGGCGCTCGCGTCAAGCAGCCCGATCAGCCCGTTGGCGAACCCCGGCCCGGCCGTGACCGCGGCGATACCGGGATTGCCGGTTGCCAGGGCCCACCCCTCGGCGGCGAGCACGGCGGCACCCTCGTGGCGCGTGTCGATGACCCGGATGTCCTCGTCGAGGCACGCATCCAGAAAGGGCAGGATGTGTCCCCCGGGGAGCGAGAAGACGGTGGTGACGCCGTGTTCCCGGAGCGTTCGCGCCATCAGCGCACCGCCATCGGTGCGTTGCGCCGCGTCGGTGCGCGGTCGCTCGGCCGCGACGTCAGGCATGGTTCCGCAGTGTATCGGCCGCGATTGACGGTGGGCACGATACGGAGGCGCGGATAGAATGAGCGCCTTGCAGGACGAACCCCCGGCACCCGGCGCGGTCACGCCGGACATGCCCGGCGGCCTCGGGATGCGAGCGCTGCGCAACACGATCCTCCTGCTCGTGGTGCGCGTGGTCTCGCGGATCGTCGCGTTGATCGCCGTGATCATCATCGGCAACTACCTCGATCCGACGAGGTTCGGCGAGATGCAGACCGCGATCACCTATGTGGGCCTCGTCGGCACGCTCACCGACCTCGGGTTCTCCGCGCTCTACGTCCGCGAGGGGGCGCGCCACACCGAGCAACTCTCGAGGTACTGGAACAACGTCGCGTCGCTCAAGGTGGTCGGTGCGGCGATCGGCCTGCCACTGATCTTCGCGGCGCTCTACATCGCCGGTGTGCGCTCGCTGCTCTGGCCGTGCTTCGCGATCCTGGTGCTGTCCGGGTACCAGCTGCTGTTGCGCAACACGCTGTACGCGATGCAGCGGCTCACCTTCGAGATCCTCGAGATCGTTCCTGAGACGCTCGTCGTCTTCGCCCTTGTCCTGATCGGTGTGCACATCGGCGCCGACACCGGATTCTTCCTCTGGGCGTATGCGATCAGCTATGCGTTCGCGTGCGTGTATTTCGGGTCCGTGCTCATCGCGATGGGTGTGCTCCGCCCGAGCCCGCGGCTCGAACCAGGTCTCCTGCTTTCGTGGGTGCGGATCGCCGTCCCGCTCGGGATCACCTTCATCATCACGACCGTCTACTTCAAAGTCGATGTGCCCATCCTGCAGCGCTTTCGACCCTACAGCGAGGTCGGGTACTACACGTTCGCCTACAAGCCGTTCGAGTCACTGCTCTTCGTCCCGTTCGCGTTGCGAAGCGTCGTGTTTCCCGTTCTCTCCGTGTACCACCGGCGTTCGCCCGACCGCGTGCTCCCGCTTGCCGAGAAGTTCTTCAAGGCGCTCGTCATCCTCGGCTGGCCGATCACCGTCGGCGTGTTCATGCTCGCACCACAGTTCAACACGCTGCTGCAGCTGTATCCCGGATCCGAGCCGGCGCTGCAGATCCTCGCGCTCGCGATCGTCTTCATGTTCGCCGACAACACGTTCGCCGCAACGCTCAACGCGATCGACAAGCAGAACGTGTTCGCGTTTGTGGCCATGGTCGGACTCGTGGTCAACGTGGGTGTCAATCTGATCGTGATCCCGAAATACGGCTACCTCGGCGCGAGCTGGGCTGTCGTGGTCACCGAGGCGGCACTGGTCGTCGTCGGGTGGTTCGTGCTCCGCGCGCACCTCGGGACGATCAAGCTCATCGCCACGTCGTGGAAGGCGATCGTCGCGGGACTGGTGATGGGACTCTTCATCTACGTCGCCAATCCGCATCAGAGTCGCGTCCTGCTCTTCGTTGTTGTCGTTGCCTCTGCGTTGATCTACGGCGCCGCGCTGCTTGCGCTTCGCGTCGCCGATCGCGAGGAGATGAGCCTGATCCGCAACGCGCTGCGAATCGGCCGCTAGGTCAGGCCTGGGGCGATCCCGAGTCCGCGAGCAGCGCCATCGCGCAGTTGCGCCCGTTGATCGCCATGACGCTCCCACCCGGATGCGTGCTCGCACCGCACATGTACAGGCCGGGCATCGGTGTCCGTGGCGAGAACCGGCGGTCCCACATCTGATCGGGGAGGCACTCGCCCTGGAAGATGTGGCCGCCGGAGAGACCGACCGCGCGCTCGATGTCGGGCGGCGCGAGCACCTGACGCGCCTCGACACATTCGAGGATGTCCGGCGCGAACCGGGCGATCTCGGCGAAGGCCAGGTCGGCGACCGCCTCGCGACGCTCGTCCCACGTGCCGTTCGCGAGCGTGTACGGCGCGTACTCGGCAAAGACGCTCATCACGTGCTTGCCCGCGGGTGCGACCGACGGGTCGTAGGCACTGTGGAAGTAGAGCTCGGCCCATCGTGGCGCCGGCTCGCCGAGACGGCTCCGCTCGTACGCAGCCTGCGTCTCGTCGAGGCTGCGAGCGATCGTCACCATGCCGCGATGGGGGTTGTCGTCGGGGCCGGCGGCGGTGAACGTCGGGAGCCGTGACAGGCCGCAGTTGATCTTCAGCACCGGACCCTGCATCCGCCATGTATCGACCTTCTGCGCGAATGCCGCCGGCGCGGAGTCGCTGCAGAGTGCGAGCGTGCTCCGCGGGTCTGCATTGGACACGATCGTCCGGGCGTGAATGTGCGAGCCGTCCTCGAGCAGCACCGACTCGCCGGGGATGATCTCCGCCACGCGAGCGTTGCGTTTGATGACTGCGCCCGCCTCCTCGGCGGCCTTCGCGAGTGCGTACGAGACGCTCCCCATCCCACCCTGCACGTAGCCCCACGCGCCCGGCCGCCCCTCGACGGTTCCCATCGAATGCATCGCATGGATGGCCGCCGTTCCCGCGTCGCGCGGGCCGGCCCACGTCCCGATGAGACCCTGGCCGTGGAGCGCGGTGCGCAGCCGCTCGTCGCGGACATGCCGCTCGATCACCGACGCGATCGACTCCTCGAACATGATCTCGATGAGCTCGGGATCGTGGCCGAGCAGCTCCTCGAGTGCGGGGCGTGACGGTGCGTCGCCGATCCACGTGTCATGCGGTTCAGCTCGAAGCGCCGTGCGGATGCGCGCGAAGAGCTGCTCGTACCGGGTGTATCCGTCGGCGTCACCCGGGCTCATCGCGGCGACCTCACGATGGTTGCGCTCCGAGTCGTCCCAGAGGCTCAGCGCGGTCCCGTCATCGAACGGGCACCACAGATGCGGATCGACGAGGTGCACGCGGTAGCCATGGCGCCGGAGGTCCAGCTCGTCGATGACTCGCGGATGGAGGAGACCGACGAGGTACGCGCACGGGCTGACGACGAACCCCTCGTCCTCGAAGGGGTGCTCGAGCGTGCAGGCGCCCCCGATGCGATCGCGTGCCTCGAGCACCAGCACCGTGCGCCCCGCTCGCGCCAGGTACGCGGCGGCGGTCAGGCCGTTGTGACCGGCGCCGACGACGACCGTGTCCCAGGTCGCGCTTGTGAGGTCGGTGGTCACACCCAGGCTCGCAGGAGGGTCATCGCCTGACGGCGTTCGCCACGTCCAAGCCGTACCGACTCGCCGAGCGCTGCGGTGAAGCGCTCCGCCTCGGACGGGCTCAGCGCTGCGGCCATCAACGCGCGGGTCGTCGGAGCCAGCGGGTTCGGAGCCGTGTCAAGAAAGACGTCGAGATCGTCGCGAGCCGGCGGCGGAGCCAGGGACAGGTCGGTCTGGACGTCGATCCGGGCGAACCCGGCGTCGTGCGCCATGGCGATGAGGTCGCGATCGTCGAAGCCGCAGAGCAGGTCGCCTGTCGCTTCGCCGTCCGCGCCCTGGGCGTCGTGGAGCTTTCGCTCGAGGTCGATGACGCCGGTCACGTCATAGCCCCACACGAAGCCGGGGCGGTCGGCGCCCATCCAGATGTTCAACGGCTCGCCGAGCGACAGCCGTCCGCCGGCACGCAGCACGCGGTGGTACTCCTCGAACGCACGGTTGCGATCTTCGATAAAGAGGAGCACCGCACGCTCCACGACCACGTCGACGGACGCGGTCGGGATCGATGCGAGATCCGTCGCCGAGGCGTGCACGAAGCTCGCGCGATCGAGCGCGGAGCGCTGCGCCACCTCGGCGCGGCAGTCGTCGAGGGAGGGGTCGGAGACGTCCGAGAAGATCACCTGCCCGGCTTCGCCGGTGCGATCGAGGGCGGCGAGACCGAGCAGACCCTGACCGGTGCCGACATCGAGGACGGTCTCACCCGGCAGGATCTCGGCACGATCGAGGATCCGCTCGCGGACGCCCGCGAGCCGGCGAAGGTTCTCGGCGCGCATGCGCTCACTCCCGCCGTCGCGCCCGGTTCGAAGCCAGGTCGCCCAGATGTCGGTGTCAGGCACGCGCGGTGGGAACGAGGAGGATCTTGCCGAACGCCTCGCCGGCCTCCATCTGCCGGTGGGCGTCGCCCGCCTCGTCGAACGCCAGGACCCGGTCGATCACCGGTCGCAGC
>JBAUTG010000079.1:0-15587 GCA_049582105.1 Candidatus Dormiibacterota bacterium
GCGATGGTCGCCGCGGGAACGCCGAGGACCAGCGTGAGGATCACGGTGGTCATGAACAGCGACGTGGCCTCCGTGATCTGCTTGCGGGTCACCAGCGACGGGATGCTCGCCGCCTCCGCGGGCGCGAAGATCTGTCCCGCCGAGCTGAAGAGCAGCGTGATCACGACGAGCGGCCACGCCTGACCGCGCAAGGCGGGAAAGAGTTGCGCGAGGGGGATCAGCAGGATGAGCCCGCCGCGAACCAGGTTGCAGCCGACCATGAGCGTGCGTTTATCGTGGCGGTCCGCATAGACGCCGGACGGTGCGCTGAGCAGGACGCTCGGCAGCGTGTACGCGATCATCAACACCGACTGCAGCGATGCGAGCTTGGTGAGCGTGTACATGAACACGAGCAACGTGAACATGAGGAACTTGTCCGCGAGCTGCGAGAGCAGCTGTGCGCCCCAGAGGTAGCGGAAGTCCCGCCTCCTGAGCACCGCGATGAAGCCCTCCGCCTGGTCCGGGTGCGGCGGCACCGCAGGGCGGGTCGCGTGGAGCGGCGAGACCGTCGTGTCGTCGTCAGGCTCGGTGCGCGTGTCCGCGAGGGGCTGCCTCATCGCGTGACCGACCTCACCTCGGCGACCGCGCGGGCGAGGAGCTCCCACTCATCGAGCGCAAGCGTACCCGGCCGGCGGCCGGGATCGATGCCTGTTGCTCCGAGAATGCTGCTTGCTGCCGCGGTGTCGTTGCCGAGCGCCCGGCTGAGCCCGTTGCGCAGGGTCTTGCGGCGCGACTGGAAGAGTGGCTTCGCCAGCGCAAGGACCGCCGTGCGGGTCGCCGGATCCATGAGCCGGGCGGGCACCAACCGCAGGATCGACGAGTGGACGGCGGGAGCCGGGTCAAACGCGTGGGGTGGGACGTCGAGCAACCGCTCCACCACCGCGTGGGACCGGACCGCCACGGTTGCGAGGCTCCAGTCGCCGGGCGCGGCAGCGAGCCGGGCCGCCACTTCTCGCTGCACGAGGACCACAGCGCGCGCAGGTGGCTCGGGTGCTTCGAGGAGCCGGGTGAGCACCAGACCGGTCAGCTGGTACGGCAGATTCCCGGTGGCAAGCCAGCCGCGCGTGAAGCCGAGTGCGACGGGATCCACCACCCGGGCGTCCATCTGCAGGACGCTGACATTGGGATGCGCGCGCTGGGTGAGCTCGGTACCCGCGACGCAGGCGGGATCGATGTCGATCGCGACGACCCGGCCGGCACGGACCGCCAGCTCACCGGTGAGCGTGCCAACGCCGCAGCCGATCTCGAGCACGTCGCTCTCCGGCCCCGGATCGAGGGCGTCGACGATGGCCTCGAGCACCTGGCGGTCGACGAGAAAGTGCTGCCCGAGGTGGGGATCGCGGCGTAGGCCGACGCGACGCGCCACCGCGGTCACCGTCCTCGGGTCGGTGAGATCGAGCGTCTGCCGGGTTCGTGCGGCGAGCGCGTCGTCAGGCACGTGCTGGCGCCGATGCGGGCAGCGGCAGACCGAGAACCCGTCGCGCCGTGCGCGTCGTCGCTGAGCGCACCTCCTCCACCGTCTCGCCACGCAGGTGGGCGACCGCTGCCGCCGTGATCGCGACGCGCTCCGGGAGATTCGGCTTGCCGCGCTCCGGGACAGGGCTCAGAAACGGCGAATCTGTCTCGACGACGAATCCGTCCGCGGCAACCGCGCGCGCCGCAGCCTGGATCGGGTCGCTACGCGGGAAGGTCACGATCCCGGAGAACGACACGATGTAACCGTGCTCCGCACATCGCCGCGCGTGCGCCGCGTCACCGCTGAAGCAGTGCATCACGCCGCGGGATCCGGACACTTCACGTACCGCTGCGAGCACCTCTGCATGCGCATCGCGGTCATGGATGAGCACGGGCTTGCCTGCGTCATGCGCAAGCTCGAGCATCGATCGGAAGGATCGCTGCTGCACGGGAAGTGGCACCTCGTGATAGCCGGGGCGGAAGAAGAGATCCAGTCCCACCTCCCCCACCGCGACCGCTTTCGGATGGCGCAACAGCTCGGCGAGCGTCTCGATCTGCCTGGCGTCGGGTGCGCTCTGCTCATGCGGGTGCCATCCGCAGGTGAAGTACACCTCGGGATGCCGTTCTGCGATCAGCCGATTGCGATCCGAGTCCTCGAGGTTCAGCCCGACTGAGACGATCTGGTCGACCCCTGCGGCGGCTGCGCCCTCGAGCGCGGCGTCGAGCAGGCCGCGTTCGTCGAGCAACACCAGGTGGCAGTGCGTGTCGACGAGCGACGGCAGCGCATCGCTCACGGCAGCGCACCGACGAGCACCGTGCACTCGCCGCGCGGGGGATGTGCGGTGAACTCGTCGACGAGCGATGCAGCCGTTCCGCGGTGCATCGTCTCGTGGACCTTGGTCAGCTCTCGCGCGACGACGACGGGTCGTTCGCCGAGGACGCCCGTTGCGATGCGGAGCGTTTTCGCGAGGCGCATCGGTGACTCGAAGAACGCGATGGTGCGCTCCTCCGCGAGCGCGTGCTCGAGGATGCGAACGAGTTTGCCGGGCGTGCGCGGCAGAAACCCGAGAAAGCAGAATGTATTGCCGGTGAAACCGCTTGCGGCGAGTGCCGCGGTGAGCGCCGACGCGCCGGGGATCGGCGTGACGCGATGGCCGGCGGCGAGCGCTGCCTGCACGAGGATGGCGCCGGGATCGCTGATCGCCGGCGTGCCCGCGTCGGTGCAGAGCGCGAGCGTCTCCCCGCGGTCGAGGCGTTCGATGAGCGCCGGCACGCGACGGCGTTCGTCGAACGCGGGCAACGAGAGCACCGGCCGCTGCACCCCGTGCGCGGTGAGCAACGCTTTGGTGCGCCGTGAGTCCTCGGCGATCACCACGTCGCACTCGCGCAGCACGCGCAGCGCGCGGAGCGTGATGTCCTCGAGGTTGCCGATCGGTGTCGCGACGACCGCGAGGGTGCCGACGGTTCCGCTCACCGGCCCCAGTCTCGCGGGTAGCGGAACTCGCGGTCGATCGTCCGGTTGCTGAGCTTGGCGATGACCGGCGGCCGTCGCTTGTACTGGCTCCCCCGCACGCGAGCGATCACGCTGTCGACGTCGGTGGCATCGAATCCGAGCGCCACGACCTCCGCGCGGCTGCGGCGCTGGTCGACGATGAGATTGAGGATCTCGTCGACCACCGCGTAGCGGATGCCGAGCTCTTCCTCGTCTGACTGACCGACCCAGAGATCGGCACTCGGCGGCTTCGTGAGCACGCTGTGCGGAAGCTCGAGGAACCGTGCCAATGCATACAGCTGGGTCTTGTAGAGATCCCCGATCGGGTTGAGCGCGCTGGCCATATCGCCGAACAGGGTTCCGTACCCGAGCAACAGCTCGGTCTTGTTCGAGGTGCCGAGGACGAGGGCTTTCTGTGCCATCGAATGGTCGTAGAGGATCGACATGCGCTCACGCGCCATCTTGTTGCCGCGGCGGGTTCGATCCGCCTCGGGATACCGCGCGAAGTACGCGTCCACCTGCGGCGTGATGTCGATGGTCTGCGGGACGATGCCGAGGCTCGCGCACACCGCTTCCGCGTCGAGCGCCGACTGCGGGTCGCTGGTGCGGTACGGCATGAAGATCGCGACCACGTTGTCCGCTCCGAGCGATGAAACTGCGAGCGCGGTCACGAGTGACGAGTCGACGCCTCCCGAGAGCCCGATCACGACGCGCTCGAAGCCCACCTTGCGCACTCCGTCGGCGATGAAGCCGCGGAGCAGACGGGCTACGAAGCCGGGGTCAATCGCGAGCGCGGTGGCGGCGGAGTCTGTCGGTCTCTGCGTCGTTGACATCGTTTCGTTCGTCGCGGAGCAGCGGGCATGCGACCCGCGCGCGCCGGACCGCGCTCCGCTCGAGGGTGTGGAAGAGGATGGTGTCCTCGGTGCCCGGAAGGGCGGCTAGGACCGTGCCGTCCGGGCCGACCACGCGCGATCCGCCCCAGAAGCCGACCCCATCCTCGAAGCCGGTCCGGTTGCAGTACACGACGTAGCTGGTGAACAGCTGCGCGTAGGTTCGGGTCATTGCGTCGTAGCTCCCCGCCGTGCCGAGCCCCTCGCCCTGCAGGACACCGCGTCCCGGCGATGCCGACGGGCAGATGATCAGGTCGATCCCCTGGCGGGCGAGCAGACCCGCGGCCGAAGGATGCCAGAGGTCTTCGCAGATGAGGATGCCCGCGCGCCAGCGATTCGAGGCCCTGCCGCCGAGCGGGGCGTCAAAGGCGCGGAACCGGTCCCCGGCCGCGACATACCGCTGCTCGTCGAACAGCCCGTACGTCGGGAGGTACACCTTGCGATGCACGTGCACCACCTCGCCGGCGCTGAGGTAGATCGACGCGTTGTAGAAGCGATGACTGTCGCTCTCCAGGATCAGCCCCGCGACGACGTCGGTTCGCGCTTCGCGCGACGCGTCACGGAGTGCCCGGACCGGGGGTGAGTCGAGCCGGAGCGCAACATCGGGCACCTGGTCCTTGAGGAAGTAGCCGGTCAGCGAGAGCTCCGGGAAGACCACGAGACCCGCATGCCGTTTCGCGGCCTCGCCGATGACCGCGAGATGGATCGCGAGATTGGCGGCAACATCTCCGAGCCTCGGGTAGCACTGCGCCAGGGCCACGACCGTCGAGCCCGCCGGGTCGGCGACCGCGCTCGGATCGACGCGAGGCTGCGCTTCGGGGCTGGCAGACACCTCGTCAGGCGTGGTCGTCACGCCGGTTCGAGATCGTTCGAGGACCATCCGCCTGATTCTCCCATGGTCTCGGGCAGCGTCCCCGTGTTCACAAAGCCGTCGACCATCGCCGGCACGGCATCGAGAGCGCTCATGGCCATCGGCGCCGGGGGCAGCGCACGGAGGAAGCCCATCCCGTACTGGCGGGTGCGCAGGCGCGGATCGCAGAGGACGACGGCGCCGCGATCCGACGCGCTCCGGATCAGGCGTCCGAATCCCTGCCGGAGCCGGATGATCGCGACCGGGAGGATGTATTCGCCGAACGGATCCCGCAGCTGCTCAGACCGCGCCCGGACCAGTGGATCGGTGGGCACCGGGAACGGGAGCTTGTCGATGACGACGCAGCGCAGGCGATCGCCCGGGATGTCGATACCCTCCCAGAAGCTGCTCGTCGCCAGAAGGACGGTCCGCGGATCGGCGAGGAAGCTCTGCAGGATCTGGCGCCTGGTGCCGTCGAGCCCCTGCGCGAGGCTTGCGATGCCGCGGGCGTCGAGACGGTCCTGGAGGAGGCTCCAGACCCGTTTGAGCGGACCGTAGCTCGTGAAGAGGACGAGCGTGTGGCCGTCGAGCCTCGCGGCGATCCCGTCGATGAGCTCGGTCATCTGGACGTCGTGTGCGGGGTCGTCGTAGGCGGTCGCGTCCTCCGGAAGGATGCAGATCGCCTGGCGGAGGTAGTCGAACGGCGACGGCAGGGTCAGCTCGTCGGCGGAAACGCCGATGCCGACCCGGTTGCGGATGAAGTCGAAGCCACCCGCGACCGACAGCGTCGCCGACGTGAGCACGACCGACTCCGCAGGATCGAAGATCGCGGTCGCGAGCGGCTCCGACACGTCGATCGGGGCCTCGTGCAACTCGGCCTGCTCACCGCGCATCTCGATCCAGGCGACGGTGCCCTCGCGGGGACGGCACAGCACATGGTCGATGGCGGCCGCAAGCCCCGTGAGCGCCGCCGATGCGTGTTCGAGCTCGTCATCTGCGCGATCCGGCTGCGGCAGCAGCTCGACCTGCATGCTGCCGGCGGGACCGCCCAAGATCGCCCCGGCCGTCCGCTGGAGCACGCCGATTGCGTGCACCGCGGAGCGCTCGACGAGGGAGAAACCCGGGTCGGTCCGGACGGCCTCGGAGAGCCCGATCCTGCCGTTCGCCGCGTGCTGGCCACCCAACCGTGCCGCCATGAATCCCTTGGCGTCGCCGAACAGACGCTGGCCGGCCTCGCGGCACCGCTCGAGGTCGGTCGCGAGCGGCGTTCCCGGTGTCGCCGGCAGCCGTTCCAGCACGAGCGTGATGTCGGCGAACCGCACCGCGACGCCGAGCTGTTCGGTGGCAACCGCTTCGAGGTGGTGCGCCTCGTCGACGACCAGCGCCTCGTAGTTTCCGAGCACCTGTCCCTGACGCTCGTTTGCCGCAAGCAGGAGCGCATGATTCGTGACAACAATGGCCGCATCTGCTGCGGTGCGACGCGCGCCCACCATGTGACATCGAACGTTCGCCCAGTTGCCGCACGCTGTGCCGAGGCAGTCGGTCACGTCGGACGCGATGCGGCGCCAGAGATGCTCCTCCTCACCGGAGAGGTAGATCTCGGACCGATCACCCGTCTGGGTGGTCGCGAGCCACGCGAGGATCTTCAGCTTGAACCGGATCGCGGGGACGTCGGGATCCGCCCCGTCGGTGTCGGGCGCATCCAGGAACCGCTGCCAGCGGCGGAGGCTGATGTAGTGGTTGCGTCCCTTCAGCACCGCCACGGGGACGGGCTGGTCGAGGAGGCCCGCGACCGTCGGGAGGTCGCGGTCGGCGAGCTGCTCCTGGAGGTTGACGGTGTGCGTGGCGACGACGCCGCGCTTCCCCGTGCGTGCCGCCCAGAGCGCCAGTGGAGTGAGATACGCGAGCGACTTCCCGACCCCCGTCCCGGCCTCCACCATGAGGCGGCGCTTGCGCTCGAGCGTCTGCCCCACGGCGACCGCCATCTGGTGCTGCGCCTCCCGATACTCGTACCCGTCGCGAGCGGCGAGCGGTCCATCCGGACCGAGGAGCATCGCAGCAGCCTCGCCGACATCACTCGCTGCGACCGTGGCGGCGGTGACCCGTGGAGTCGACGTGGGAGCGGGGATCCGCGCCTCCGCGACCGGGCTCGGCGCCTCCGCATCGACGCCCGGCCGGACCAGCACGTCACTGAGGAATTCGAAGAGCGGCCCCGGCGCCTGGACGGCGATCCTGCGCATTGCAGTCTGCGTGTCCGGCGGGAGCGCGCGGCCGGCTCCGACCAGCACGCGAAAGAGGTCCCCCGTCGCCAGCGCATCGCTCAGCGCGCGGTGCGGCCGCTCGTGCGTGATCCCGAGCCGCCGGCTGAGCAACGGGAGACTGTGACTCTCGTAGGTCGGCAGCAGGATCCTGGCCAGGTCGAGGGTGTCGAAGATCAGCCGCGCGCCGAAGGACTCCGAGAGCAGCGCCCGAAGAAACAGGAGATCGAACGTACCGCCGTGCGCGATCAGCGCCGCGTCGCCGCAGAACTCCGCGAGCTGCGTAGCTGCCTCGAGCGGTGGTGGGGCGCCGCGGACATCCTCATCGGTGATGCCGCAGAGCCGCTGGATCGCGAGGGGGATCGGGATCTGCGGATCGACGACGACCTGCAACTGGTCGAGCGGCCGGAGCGCCTCGTCGTAGCGGACTGCCCCGATCTCCAGGATGCGATCGCTCCGTGGCGAGAGCCCGGTGGTCTCGAGGTCGAAGGCGACCAGGTGGTCCGGAGGTACCGGTCCGTGGGTCACGCGGCGGTGGATCTCACGGGACGGTGCTCCGCCGGGAGCAAGGCGATCACGCGCTCCATCATGGTCGCTGCGGCTTCACGGTTGGAGAGTCGTTTCCCGCCGGAGCCCGGCGGGGGCAGATGGAACGGCTCACCGATCCGCAGCTCCACATCGGCGCGCCGTGGCAGCCACGCCCCGCGAGGGATCACGCGCTCCGACCCCCAGCTTGCAACCGGCACGACGAGCGCATTCGAGTGCCGGGCGAGAAAGCCGGCGCCGCCGTGGGTCTCACCGAGGAGCTGCCCGGCCCAGGATCGGGTCCCCTCCGGATAGACGAGCAGGACATGCCCTGCCGCGAGCAGGGCGAGCGCACGCCGGAGCGCCGCGCGGTCGGGGCTCTCGCGCACGACCGGAAAGGCATGGCTCTGCCGGAAGAGCCAGCCGAGCAGGGGATTCCGAAAGAGCTCGCTCTTGGCGAGGTAGAAGACGTCGCGCCGCGGGATGAAGACGCCGGTGAGCGCTGGTTCCACAGTGCCGACGTGGTTCCCCACGATGAGCACAGCCCCGCGACGCGGGATGTGCTCCATGCCCGTGATGCGCAGGCGGCGGCCGAGGACGATCCATGCAAGCAGGCGTACGCCCAGGCGCAGCACGGCGTAGATCACCGGTTGCCGGCTCCCGCCACCGCCTCCCACAGCGCGAGTGCCTCGCGGTAGACCTCGTCGATGCCGAGGACTCCGGTGTCCAGGCGGTGCGCGTCCTTCGCCGCCTGCATCGGCGCAGCGGCGCGCGAGGCATCGGATGCGTCGCGGGCGCGAACCTCGCCGTGCATCAGCGCGCTGTTCACGTCACCCCCGGATCCGCCGAGCTGCGACGCTCGCCGCTGCGCGCGCACATCCTCCGATGCGTCGAGATACAGCTTGAGCGTCGCGTCCGGAAAGACGACGGTGCCGCAATCGCGACCGACTGCCACTGCGCCACGTGCTGCAAGCCGTCGCTGCGCCTCGAGCAGGACGTCGCGCACACCCTGGATGCTGCTCATCGCTGCGAGCAGCGGTGCGTTGGCCGGGTCGCGGAGCGCGGGGCCGGCGTCGATACCGTTCACGCGAGCGGTGCTGTCGCCCTCGATGTGCGTCGGGTCGGTGTCGATCACCACCTCAGTCCCGCGCGCGCAGGCGATCAACGCCTCATGGTCCTCCGGGTCGATCCCAGCTCGTGCCGCCGCGACCATGACGCCGCGATAGAAAAGCCCGGTATCGACGAGCGGCAGCGCAAGGGTGCTGGCAAGGTGACGGCCGAGGGTCGTCTTGCCGCTGCCCGCAGGGCCGTCGATGGTCACGATCGCCGGAGCGCCCACTGATAACGTCACCGCTGCCGGCGCGCGGACGGCGGGGTGACCGTGCGCGCACGCGTCCCCCGCCCCGAGCCGGCCGGTCGCTTCGAGGCGCTCGCCGCGACTGGTTCGAGCATGCCGGCCGCAGCACGGAGCGACTTGAGCTCTGCGGCTCGCAGCTCTCGTGCCTCGCCTTCGGGAAGGTCACCGAGCTGGAGGGGTCCGACTGCGATCCGGACGAGGTCGCGCACCTCGAAGCCGATCGCGGCGAAGAGCCGCCGGACCTCGCGCTTGCGCCCCTCGGCCATGACGACCTCGACGACGGTGTCGGATCCCGCGTAGGTGGCGCTGAGCGCCCGCGCCGGTCCATCCTCGAGCTCGACGCCGTATTCGATCTGGGCGAGGTGGTCCTGCGAGATGGGCCGGTCGACGGTGGCGAGATATCGCTTCGTGACGCCGTGGCGCGGGTGTGAGACCGCGTGCGCGAGGTCGCCGTCGGTGGTGAGCACGAGCAGCCCCCTGCTGTCGGCGTCGAGCCTTCCGATGGGAACCAACCCGGGCACCGGCTCGAGCAGGTCCATCACCGTACGACGTTGATACGGGTCGTTCCGAGTGGTCACGACGCCGACCGGCTTGTTGAGGACGATCGTGACTGAAACTGCTCGTGCGGGTATGAGATGCCCGTCGACGCGGACGCGGTCGGCCGATGGCTGCACCACCGTCCCGAGGTCTCGTACCTCGCCGTTCACCGTGACGCGTCCGGCAGCGATCAGTTCGTCGGCTCCGCGTCGCGATGCAACGCCGCGTCGCGCGAGGAACCGATTCAGCCGCTCCGGCGGGTGAGCGCTCACTCGAAGTCGGGGAGCTCCGGAGTGTCCGTGACCGGCGGCAGGTCCTCGATGCGCTCGAGGCCCACCAGCTGCAGAAAGCGCAACGTTGTCCCGAAGAGTCGCGGATGTCCGGGCGTGTCCTGACGGGCAACCTCGTCGATGAGCCCACGCTCGGTCAGGTGCTCGAGCACGGCCTCGCAATCAACGCCACGGATCGACTCGATCCCCGCCTTGGTGGCGGGCTGACGGTACGCGATGATCGCGAGCGTTTCCATGGCGGCGCGGCTGAGGCGCGACGGTCGCTCGGGATGGAGTGCTCGTTGCACCGCCCACGCCATCTCCGGGCGGGTGACGAGTTGGATCGACTCAGCAGAACGCTGCAGCATGAGCCCTCGCCCACGCAACTCCATGGCGAGGACTCCCGCTGCCCGGGTCACCGCGGCCGGGCTGCGGTCGAGGGTTGCCGCCGCTTCGGCGATGGTCACCTCACGCCCGAGCGCGAAGCACAGTGCCTCGAGTGCGGGAGCCAGGTCCTCCGGCTCCGCATCCGCGGTGCCCTCCGGCACGGTTGCCCTGCCGAAGACATCGAGCACGAGCACGTCATCCACGGGCGGTCACCGTGATGGGGCCGTACGCATCGCGCTGCTCGACGGTTGCCTCACCGCGCTTCAGCATCTCGAGGAGCGCCAGGAAGCATGCCACCGCCTCGAGCCTGCTGGCCACGCCGGCGAAGATCTCCTCGAAGTCGAGCATGCCACGGGCGAGGCGGGCGCGAAGCAGCGACACCTTTTCCTCGACCGAGAAGGTGACCGCCACGGGCAGCGGCTCGTTGTCGCTCAGGCGCTCGAGCACGGCGCGGAAGGCTGCGGCCAGGCGTTCCGGTGGGATCCGCAGATGCTCCACAGGGATGACCTCGGAGGCGACGAGCCCCAGGAAGCTTCGCGCCCCCTCGGTTGCTGCCTCGGCGAGCAGCGCCTCGGCCGCGGCCTTGAACAGCCTGTACTCCGCGAGGCGCCGGCCCGCCTCTGTCGACTCGTCTTCCTCGGGCTCGACGATCTCGGCGCTCTGATCGGGAAGTACCGCCGCGGCCTTGAGCGCGACGAGGCGTGCCAGGAGGCTGAGCGTGTCCGCCACCGCGCGAAGATCGCCGGTCCGGTCCGGGGCCTCGAGGGCGGAGCGAGCCTCGGCAACGACGGCGCTCACCGACATCGCGGTGAGGTCGATGTCGCCCCGGTTGGCCCGGGCAACCAGCTCCTCGAGGCTGCCGTGGAATCCAGGTGCGTCCACGGTGATCGTGGCGGCCCCCGCGTCCTCCCGTTGCATCGCTACATGGTACGGAGGCTGGGGGTACCCCGATCGCTTCGGGACCCCTCCTCCAGGAGCTCGGCGGCGCGTGTCAGGGCCGCATCGGTGGTGCGGCCCGACATGAGCCTGGCAATCTCGCGAACCCGCCCTTCGCCGGTCACGCCCGCTGCGCGTGCATCGGCGCCTCCGGCGCGGTCGTGCTTCGTGATGGTCAGGTGGGACCCGGCTCGCGCCGCGATCTCCGGGCGGTGCGTGATCGCGACCACCTGACGCGACCGGCCGATGCGAGCCAGGACGTCCCCGACGCGCGCGGCAGTCTCACCCCCGATGCCGGTGTCGACCTCGTCGAGGACGAGCACCGGAGCGTCTTCCTCGCTGACCACCGCGCTGAGCGCGAGTGCAAGCCGCCCGAGCTCACCGCCGGATGGCCCTTCGTCGAGAGGCATCGGTATCAAGTCGCGGTTGGGCGCAAGGCGGAAGTCGACATCGTCGACACCCGCCGGCCCGCAGCGGACCGGCGTGCCGTCGCCGGTGTCCACACCGTCCAGGTCGAGATTGCGGGTCAGCACCACCCGGAAGCGGGCGTGCGGCAGCTCGAGCGCGTGCAGCTCGCCGGTGATCGCCCGCTCGAGGCGGCGTGCAGCGGCGGACCTCGCCACGCTGAGGGCGGCTGCTGCCGCGCCGGCCTCGGTCCGGCGCGCGGTCGCCGCGGATTCGAGCGACTCGATCGCCCCACCCTCTCCATCGACGCTTGCGACCAGTGCGGTGGCCCGCTCCAGTTCGACGAGCGCCGCGTCAAGCGAGCCATGCCGCCTCGTGACCCGGGTGAGGGCGTCGAGGCGTTCCTCGACCGCCGTCAAGCGCATCTCGTCGACGGTGATCTCGTCAGCGTGGCGGCGGGCGTCGAGCGCGAGGTCTCGAAGGCGGTCGACGAGCTCATCAGCGTTTTCGACGAGCGCCGCGAGCGCCGGATCCACGGTGGCCAGGTCCGCCCCCCCGGAGGCTGCCGATGCCAGCCGATCAGCGGCAGATCGGTCGTCGCCGCCACTCGCCTCCGCGATGGACAGTGCGCATCCCGCAATGCGCGCCGCGTGCCGGAGGCGGAGCCGCTCCGCCTGGAGCTCGATATCCTCGCCCGGGGTGAGCCCGAGGTCGCCGAGATCCTCGATGAGGTCTCGCGCACGTTGGAGCTCGGCGGCGCCGGTGCTTGCAGCGCGATGGGCAGCGGCGAGCGCATCGACGGCAGCGCGCCAGGCACGAACCGCTCCGGCAGTGGCGGCCCGCGCGGCGGCCAGCTCATCGCCTCCGAAAGCGTCGAGGACGTCACGTTGCCAGGATCGCCGCAGCATTCGCTGGCTCGTGCCCTGCGCGGTCACCTCGACACAGAGGTCACCGATCTCGCGGAGGACCGCCTGGGAGACCAGCGCACCGTCGATGCGGCAGGTTGCCCGTCCGGATGCAGGGACCTCCCGGGAGAGGGTGATCAGATCGTCGTCGGGTATCCCCAGCTCCGACCGGCGCGCGCGAACACGGGCGTTGGGGTTGTCGAAGACCGCCGCGACCCGCGCCGCCGTGGTTCCCGCGCGTACCGCCTCGGGCTCGACGCGCCCGCCGAGCGCAGCTCGTAGCGCGTTGACGCACATCGATTTCCCCGAGCCGGTCTCCCCCGTCAGCACGCTGAACCCATCCTCGAACGAGAGGCGCGCTTCCTCGATGACCGCCAGGTTGCTGATCCGCAGCTCACGAAGGGCCATTGACCCCTCCCGGGGCACGCCCCTCGTCCGGCGAGCCCGTCTCGTCATCGACCGGCTCGAGGAGGAGATCCTTGTGCGGGATGCCGTAGCGGAACTTCTGGCGAAGGCGCGACTGGAACGACGGTGAATCGCTGAAGCGGACGACCTTGAGGATCGGGCCAGGGCGGATGACCACGCTCTCGCCGTCGCCGAGCCAGGCGACCGACCGGCCGTCGGCAGCGACGAAGACGCGCCCCCGCTCGACGGTGACGCGGACGTCGAGCAGCTCCGGGATGACGACGGGCCGGCTGATGACCGCGTGCGCGGCAAGCGGGACCACCACCACGGCACTGACCCGCGGGTCGACGGGCGGCCCACCCGCGCTCAGCGCGTAGGCAGTTGATCCCGTCGCGGTGGCAACGACGATCCCGTCCGCGTCAAAGGCTCCGAGCAGATCCCCGTCGACGTCGACGCGCAGTCGCACGACGTTCACGTCTCGCGCTCGCACGACGATCTCGTTGACGGCAAGGATGGGCTCCGGAGAGTCGCCGACGTTCGTTTCGAGCAGGGACCGCCGCTGCGTCGTGTAGTCGCCGGCGGCGAATCGGCTGATCGCCGCAGGGAGCGCATCGATCTCGACGTCATTGAGGAATCCGAGCCGTCCGCGATTCACGCCGACGACGGGGATTCCGCGAGGCGCAGCGAGGCGAGCCCCGTAGAGAAAGGTGCCGTCGCCGCCGAGGGTCACCAGCAGCGCCGTGTTCGCGCCGTGCTCGGCCATCGCCGCCTCGGGATCGTCGAGCGCTGTCCAGGCCGTGAAACCGCAGGCCTGGGCTCGAGCGATGGCGCTTTGCACGGCGGCCTGCTCCCCGGGATGCAGGAGGAACCCGATGCTCCGCGGCTCGGTCATGGCGCCCCCCCGGAAGGCAGCGGAGCGGCGACGTGGACGAGGCGCGCTCCGACCAGCCACTCGAGGTTGCCCTTCGCGCCCCGGACCGGCGAGGGGATCGGAGGCTGCGGCGTCGCGCCGAAGGCCGAGCCGAGCCACGCGGTGAACTCGCCGGCGGCCCGCTCGGATGCGGCAGCGTCGCGCACGATCCCTCCCTTGCCGATCGCCTCGCGACCGAGCTCGAATTGCGGTTTGAAGAGCGCCACGAGGTCGGCGCCGCCCGGCGCGATCAACCGAACGACGGCCGGCATGACGAGACGGAGCGAGATGAACGAGAGATCGAGGGTGACCAGGTCCGGCGCCTCCGCCGGCAGCGCCTCGAGCAGGCGGAGATTGGTGCGGTCCATGACCCGCACGCGCGGATCAGTCGCAAGTCGCGGGATGAGTTGCCCGCGGCCCACATCCACCGCGTAGACGAGGGCCGCGCCGCGGCTGAGCAGCACATCCGTGAAGCCGCCCGTCGACGCGCCTGCGTCGAGGCAGATGCGACCCTCGCAGGAGATCTCGAACGCGTCGAGCGCGGGACCGAGCTTGAGTCCTCCCCTGCTTGCCCACGGATGATCGCGACCAAGGACGCGGATGACGGTCACGCTCCGCACACGCTGATCCGCGCTCGTCGCTCGAACGCCGTCGACCTCGACCAGGCCCGCGGAGACCAGCGCCTGGGCCCGCTCCCGGCTCGGAGCGAGGTGCCGCGACACCAGCTCAAGGTCGATCCGGCGTACCTCGGACAGGCCAGTCATGGCTCCTATGTTTACCACAGTTCTGTGTATTCGCGTCGTCAGAAGGGGACGTCGTCCGGATCGATCCGCAGCGTGGCATTCCGGACGGGCGGCAGCGCCGCCGGCGACGGCCGCGTGCTGCCGGACGGCTCGGCGACCTCGAGCGGCCGCTCTCCGATGCTCCCGTCCGTGCTCACCACCAACTGCTTCACCCGCTGCTCGGTGCGTTCGAGCAACTCCGCACAGTGTTTCGCGAGCACGGCGCCACGCTCGTACGCGCCGATAGCCTCCTCGAGCGCGATGCTGCCGCCCTCGAGCTTCGTGATCAGCGTGTCGAGCTCGGCGAGTGCGGCCTCGTACGTCATGCCGGCGATGTCGTCCTCCGCGGGTGGCGTCATTGCGCCTCCGATCCGTCGCCGTGATCGTACATCTGTTCGTTTCCCGTTGCATCACCGGCGTCGACCCGATCGACGGTGCTCTCGAGAGCGCCGTGCTGCAGCACCGTGTGCAGGTGGGTTCCCGCCGGAGCCCTTGTGGCGTCGGTGATGACGTGACCGTCGCCGTCCGACGTGATCGAGTACCCGCGCTCGAGCGTCCGCCGTGGAGACAGCGCTGCGAGCCGCGCCGAGCGGGTCGCCAGTGCCGAGCGCCGGGCAACGGCGACCCGAACGGTCGCTGCTTCGAGGCGCTCGGTCGCCCGCGCAACGCGCATGCGCTCTATCTCGACCCTCCGCGACGGGTGTGCGACGGCGAACCGCGATGTCTGGTGGTCGAGCGCACGGCGTTTGATCGACGCCTCGTTCATCAATCCCTGGCGCAGGTTCAGCCAGGCGATCTGGACTCGGCTCCGCCGCGTGTCGATGGCGCCGCCGATCGCGAGCCCGAGGCGCGCGCTCCGCGTGGCGACATCCTCACGCAGCACGACGACGTTGGGAGCGACGAGCTCCGCTGCGGCGGACGGTGTCGCCGCGCGACGATCCGCGGCGAGGTCGGCGACGGTGGTGTCGGTCTCGTGCCCGACGCCACACACCACCGGGAGGCGGGTGGCGCGAATCGCGCGTGCAAGCGCCTCACTGTTGAACGCCATCAGGTCCTCGAGGGAACCGCCGCCGCGGACGAGCACGATCACATCCGCATCTCGGACCCGGTCGGCACGGTGCAGCGCCCGGACGAGCGTCTCGACCGCGCCGTCGCCCTGCACGGTCGCGGGCGACAGCACCACGC
>JBAUTG010000080.1:0-1733 GCA_049582105.1 Candidatus Dormiibacterota bacterium
CGACAGCGGCCCCGTAGCCATGCTTGGTGTCATGTCGGATCACGCGAAGCTCCATGCCGAGATCGCCGGCCAGCGAGCGGGCAACCTCGCCGGTCCCGTCGGTCGAACCGTCATCGACGATGACCACGTTGAAACGCGACGCGATGCGCGGGAGCACCTCATTGATGTGAGGCAGCAGCCAGCCGAGGTTCTCGCGCTCGTTGTGCGCCGGCATGACCAGGCTGACCCCGCTCAAGCGGCTGTCTGACGTTGACAAGCATCGACCATCCTAAGGAGCCGGGGCCCCGCAGACGATTCACCCCTGCACGTATCGCCGCATTCTCTTTGATCGTAATTGCGGCGGCCGGCTACTCGTGGGTGAGTCTCTACCGGCACGACCACTTCGGAAGCAACGCTTTCGACCTGGCGATCCAGGACCAGACCGTCTGGGGTTACAGCCGGCTGCAGATCATCCCTAACACCGTGCTCGGCATTCCCAACCTGCTGGGCGATCACTTCCACCCGATCCTCATGGTGCTGGCGCCGCTTTACTGGATCTGGGACTCGGCCGGGGTGCTGCTCGTCGCCCAGGGCGTCCTGCTCGCCGTGGCGGGCTGGCCAATCTATCTGTGGGCCGAAGAACGTTTGGGCGGGATCCCCGCCCTTGCCTTTCTGGGCTGCTACCTGGTCTTCTGGGGCGTTCTCGCCGGTGTCGTGTACGACTTCCACCACGTTGTGTTTGCCGTTCCTGCCATCTCGACAGCGCTGTACGCCACCCTGACGCGGCGCAACCGGCTCCTGTGGGCGGCCGTTGCGGTGGCGATGCTGACTCGAGAGGACGTCTCACTCACCCTCATCATGCTCGGGCTCTATATCGCGATCGTCCAGCGGCGGTTCATCCTCGCAGGCGTCTTGATGGGGCTCAATGCGGCGTGGTTCGCGCTGCTGATCGGCGTCGTGATGCCCGCGCTCGCGGGCGGCCCATACCGCCACTGGACCTACGACGCGCTGGGAACCGGCCCCGTCAGCTCGCTGGAGCACGTGTTGTTACACCCGCTGTCGAGCTTGCAGCTCCTGTTCACCCCGGTGCACAAGACTTTGGTGTGGATCGGGTCCTTCCTGAGCTGGGGATTCCTGCCTCTGCTTTCTCCTATTGCGATCATCACCCTTCCGTCGTTCCTCGAACGCTTCTGGTCGTCCTCACCCAACCTGTGGTCGTTCCAGTACCAGTACTCGATGCTCCCCGCTCCCATCCTCGCGTTCGCGGCCATCGATACCACGGTTCGCATCAAGTCATGGCTTCGCGGACGTCCTGCGTCGCTCGCGCCGATCGTCCTGGCGGTCGGAGCCCTGGTTGCCGGCACGGTCTTCACCTTCGGACCGATCAGGCCGTTCGACGAGCTGAGCACCTATGTGTCCGACAGCCGCGCCGCCCAGATCGAGTCATGCCTGACGACGATTCCAGGCAACGTGAGCGTCGCCGCATCGAACACCCTGGTGCCCCATCTCTCGCATCGCTACGAGATCTATGTGATCAACCAGCGCCACGACGCCGACTACATCGCGATCGACCCATCTACCTATGGCGATTTCTCCCCTGGTGAGGAGAACCAGCTGCGCGATATTGCGCGGACCTCGCTGGCCGATGGGTATGGGGTCGCCTGCGCCCGGGGGTTGACCCTGGTGCTGGCCAAAGGCGCGCCAGGCCAGACGCTGACCCCGCAGCTGGACCGGTGGCTGGCTGGGGACTGCTC
>JBAUTG010000081.1:0-2851 GCA_049582105.1 Candidatus Dormiibacterota bacterium
GTCCGTGGGCGGTCAGCTGCAAAGCGCCCCCTCGATCGGGACGGGCGCGATCGTCGTCGCCACCAATCTCCCGTCGGGCGTGCGAGTCCTGGCGCTCGGCCTGTCGAGCGGCCACGTTCTGTGGACCCGTGACGTGCGCGGTGGTGGGGTCACCAACGGCGGTCCGTCGGTGGCGAAGAACACCGTATACGTCGGTGTCAACGGCACGGGAATGACGTCGACCTTGCATGCACTACGCCTCGGCGACGGAAAGCGACTGTGGTCCAGTCCCGTCGGATTCGACATCGAATCGACGCCGGCCGTCGCTGGGGACATCGTCATCGCCGGGACGATCAACTCCGGGCTTCGTGCCTTTGATGCTCGCAACGGAGCGGTGCGGTGGACTGCGACCTTCGGCGGCACTGAATTCTGGGCGTCCCCCGTCATAGCCGACGACGTCGCCTATATCGTCGACGACGTCGGGACCCTGCGCGCGCTCCGCGCGTCCACCGGCGCTGTGCTCTGGTCCGTCAATCAGCAGGAGTCCGGCTCCGCCGCGATGGGGACCGTCGCGGTGCTCGACGGCGTCGTGTATTCGGCGACCTCCGCAGGTGCACTCATCGCCTACGGACTTGGCTCGCGCTGAGCGCGGTGAGCGCGGCAAGCACTCCGTCCCGCCTCAAGCTGAGGCATCTCCCTCAGGCCGCTCAAGGTCACGATGTGGTTCCATCGCCACGATCGGGTCACCTCCGAGCCTCTGGCGACAGTGTGATGCGCCAGGGTGCGCCCCTCCCCAAGCGAATCCGTCTGGGTACTGGGAATACTCGCGAGGTCGACAGTCGCCTGCTCGACAGCGTGCGGCAATCAGCAAAGCAAGAGCCGCTGCGAGTCCACTCCAAGAAATTCGGAAGGGCACGTACCACTTCCTCTGCACCACCCCTGCTCCGAACGAGACACAGCGCCCTCGTACGATCATGTCGGTGATTCGCCCACGCCATCGACTGCTGCTGCTACCGACCGCTGCGGGCTATGTTGCGACGCCGGCCAGTGGGGCGCTGCTCTCGCGCCGGAAAAGCTCATCGACAGGTTCGTACTGTGAGGCATCGAGGATGAAGTGTCTGAGTCCCCGCGTCACGACCGGGTACTCAATTCGGATCTCGTGCGTCTCACTGTTGACCTCCGTTGCGCATGCGTCCATCCAGGTGCTCCCCACATAGCATCGGAGTGTCACTGGCGGTGCGAGTCGACGCCAGCCCTGTCCACGAAGTTCCGCCTTGACACGGTCCTGCTCATTGAAACTCATTTCGAGACCCGATAATCCGGTAACACCGCGAAGATACTCGTGGCCCTTGTGGCAGCTTGGATGTTAGGTCCCGCAGGCAAGTGTCGACGACGTTCATGGTTTCCTCTTACACCGGCCGGCGTAAGAAGATCAGCAACAGTCTGCGATTGGTGATGCCGATGATGGGGCGCACGGAGACCGGCTTCGGGTCAGCTCGGGCGCGTAGTGGCCGCCGTCGCTATTCTCTGACCTGATACGTACGGATGCGCCGCGGTACGTATCATCCGAACTCGTCGGCGTCGACGGGTCCCGCCTCAGATCGCTTGGCTCACGTGAGAAGGAAGCGACAGATCCACACCCGGAGTACCTGAGCAGATGCCGATCGCACGTCGACTGCCGCGTTCGTGCGCGGCGGGCGGCCATCGGCGGATTTGCACGTGGCCCGTAGCCACGTGCGGGAGCCTCCGCCCTTTGTGGAGGACAATCTCGAAGGAGCGATGACATGACCGAGGGTACGCAAGCACGAGCAGCGGCCGCCGTGGTGGTCGGAGTCGACGGGTCCGACGGAGCCAAGGAAGCCCTGCGCTGGGCACTCGCGGAGGCCCGCCTACGAAAGGCCCCGTTGCGGATCGTCCACGCCTGGACCTACGCCTCCATGGGCGCGACAACCGGAGGCTACGGCTACTTGGGCGGGTTCGATTCGTCGTCCGCACTCGGCGTTGAGAACAATGACCTCCAGCGCGCGGCGGAGGAGTTGGTCGACCGCTTGATCGGCGAGGTTGTCGGCGATGTGAAAGACGTCGAAGTCGAGCGTCAGGTCATCGAAGGACGCAGCGCCGAGGTACTCGTCGGCGCCGTGGCCGCGAGCGACCTCCTTGTGGTGGGATCGCGCGGACATTGGGGGTTCGCCGGCCTCCTGCTCGGATCCGTGAGCCAAGAGTGCGTCCATCACGCTCCGTGTCCCGTGGTCGTCGTGCATCCGGCACAGACATCAGCGCGTGACCAAGAAGTCGCCCACGAGCCGCCGGGGCATGCGGCCCGCGTCTGAGTCGGGTGCCGGCGTCAATGACGATGCGAAAGCGAGACCATGCCCGTCTGGCCGAGCGCGTCTGCGACCCTCTGGCTGTCGCTGAGGCACGCTGGGAGAACGAGGGCGGCGCCGAGGAAGGCGAAAAGCTACGCGATCTGGGCAGCAGGCTGGCGCTCGATCCGGAGCCGCCGCTCCGGCTCGACCTCACCGCCTGGGCCCTGCGCCGGCGGCCGAGAAACACGGTGGATCGCTGGGACGGGACGTCGTACCGGCGCGCTCTCGCGCTCGGCGGAGGACCCGTCGCGTTCTCCATCACCCAGGAGGGTCGATCTGACGCACCCGCCCTCACCGTCGTGCTGTACGAACGCGGCGGAACGCGCGTCGAGGAGGGCGTGCGCGAGAGCATCGAGCGCCTGCTCGGGCTTCGTGTCGACCTGTCCGGCTTCTATCGCATGGCTCGCTCCGACGATGTGCTCGGCCCCCTCGCTGCGCGGTTCAGGGGCGTGAAGCCGCCGCGCTTTCCCACTGTGTACGAGAGCTTGCTCAATGCGGTTGCCGTT
>JBAUTG010000082.1:0-24293 GCA_049582105.1 Candidatus Dormiibacterota bacterium
AGGTACACACCAAGCGCCGCTTCCTGCCCAACCTGCACGCGACTCACGTCGCGATCAAGGGGAAGGAGGTCAAGGCTCGGGTCTGCACCCGCTGCCTTCGGACCCAGGCCAAGGCCGCTCGGAGCTAGCTCCCCCCGTCCCTGCTGGTACGATCGCTGCGAGAGCGGCGGTTGGAGGCAAGGATGATCAGAGCCCCTGGGCTCGCACTCGTTGGGACCTGTTTCGTGGTGCTTGCGGGGTCCTCCAGCGGGTTCCCGGTTCAGCCTTCATCCGCGCCATCGCCGGCCGTCGCGTCTGCCGGCGGTTCCGGTGTCGCCGGTGTCGGCCACGCTGGGAGCGCGGCGTTCGCGGCTGCGCGGGCCATCGCCACTCCGGCACGGTCGATTGCGCCCTCCAACCTCACCACGCCGGCGACGAATCCGCCTCGTGTGATCGACGCGCAGCGAGGGAACGCGCCGCTGACCGTGATCCCCGCCGTAACGAGCGTCACACCGAATGTCGGGCCCTCGGGTGGCGGGACGAACGTCGTGATCGCCGGCAGCGGCTTTACCGACACCACGGACGTCTTCTTCGACACGTCTGATGAGGCCGCATGCCCGTCTGGAGGCGGCGCGTGCTTCACGTTTGTCAGCGACACCGAGATCGACGCCGCGACTCCCGCCAAGGGCGCCGGCTCAGTGGACGTCACAGTCCAGAACCCGGCCGGGACAAGCCCGGTGAATCCACCCGGCGATCAGTTCACCTTCGTCGATCCGCCGGCGGTGACGAACGTCACGCCGTCGTCCGGGCCGAGCGCCGGAGGCGGTTCGGTGGTGATCGCCGGGTCCAACTTCGACGGTGCCACGGACGTCTTCGTCGATACCACCGGCATCTCGAACCCATGCCCGGGGTCGCCCTGCTTCAGCATCGACAGTCCAACGCAGATCACCGTCAACAACTTCCCGGGGCTCGCTCCGGGAACGGTGGACGTGACCGTCATGACCGCGGGGGGCACGAGCGCCATCACACCGGCGGACCGTTACACGTTCATCGCGGCACCCACGGTCACCAACGTTGCGCCGGACGCAGGGCCGATTGCGGGCGGTAACGCCGTCATCCTCACCGGCACCGGATTCAGCGGCGCGACGGATGTGTTCGTCGCGGGGGCGGACGTGACCGGGACGTGTCCACCCGCCCCGTGCTTCACAGTGAACAGTGCCACCCAGATAACCGTCGAGGTCCCGTCGCATGTAGCTGTAGACGGCACCGATATCACAGTGCAGACGGCCGGCGGGACGAGCGGGATCACGAGCAACGACCAGTACTCATATGTGGCGATTCCGACGGTGACCAACGTGTCGCCGTCGATAGGGCCTACCGGTGGCGGCAACACCGTGACCATCACGGGTACCACCTTCGAGTCGGTGGGCAACTGGAGCGCATCCTCGATCTTCATCGGATCCAGCGTCACCACACAATGCCCGGGATCACCTGGCGCACCATGCTTCACGCCGAACAACCCCACGTCCATCACCGTGAGCAACGTCCCCGCGCATGCCGCCGGCGCCGTTGACATCACGGTGACGACGCCGGGTGGCACGAGCACCGCATCCGGTAACGGCACGTACACGTTTGCGACCCTGCCGACCGTCACGGGCGTTTCCCCGCCGGCAGGACCCGCCGGTGTCGTCACCGACACCGTGACCCTCACCGGCACGGCGTTCATGTCGACGACTTTCACCACATCCGACGTGTTCTTCGGAACGCTGGACATCACAGCCTCCCCGTGTCCGGGATCGCCCAGCAGTCCGTGCTTCACCGTGATGAGCGCGACTCAGATCGTCGTTCAGGCGATTCCGGCACACGCAGCTGCCACCGTCGACATCACCGTGCAGACGCCTCTCGGCACGAGTGCGGCTGCACCGCCAGGTGACACGTTTGCATGGGCCCCGGTGCCCACGGTCACGAACGTCTCGCCGAACAACGGGTCGACGACCGGTGGCATCACGGTCGTGGTTACCGGCACCGGTTTTGCGTCCGGCGCGAACTACAGCGCGACCTCGATGATGATCGGGACCAGCATCCCGTGTGCGGTCAACACCTGCTTTGTCGTCAACAGCCCGACTCAGATCACGATCGCGAGCATCCCAGGCTCCGCGGTCGGCGGACAGGATGACATCACCGTGACGACGATTGGTGGCACGAGCGCTCCCAACCCACCGCGCGACGTCTTCACGTACATCGCGAACCTGCCCACGGTGTCGTCGGTCTCGCCGTCACGGGGCGCGACCTCAGGCCTCGCGATCGTCACCATCACCGGAACGAACTACGGCGCGCTCGGCTCTGGATTCAACCCCACCGCGGTGACCTTTGGCAGCCTCCCCCCGGTCACGACGACGCCGTGCCCGTCCTCGTCACCGACCTCGCCGTGCTTCACGCGCCTCGACGCGAACAGGATCAGCGTCGCGACGCCTCCGGCCACAAACGCAGGTTCCGTCAACGTCACGGTGACCACCGGTGCCGGCACCAGCACGAACGCCGTTCCCTACACGTACGTCGCACCCGGCGCGTACACGGCGCTGACGCCCTATCGGATCTGTGACACGAGAGCCGCCGGGACGCACACGGAGTGCTCGGGGCTCACCCTCACCGGCAGCAGGCATACCATCACCGTGCAGATCACGGGTGTGGTCGTGAATGCCGAGTCGGTTCCTGCCAATGCGCAGGCCGTCGTGGTGAATCTCACGGCGATCAACCACAGTGCCGGTGCCGACTTCATCTCCGCGTTTCCGGCCGGGACGGCGACGCCAAATGTGTCGAACATCAACGTGGACGGCGGTCGGGTGCAGGCGAACCTGGCAGTCGTCGCGCTGAGCGCATCCGGGGCGATCACCGTCTACAACCCGATCGGCAGCGTCGATGTGCTGGTGGACGTCGCGGGATACTTCGCGAAGCCGACCGGCCAGGCTGGCACCTTCCACACGTTCCCGCCGGTTCGGATCTGCGACACCCGCGCGAACACGCACACCGAGTGCGCAACGACTGCCAACCGGCCTCTCGGTCCTGGCAGGTGGAGCGCGCCGATCGTGGTTTCCGGGGTGCCACCCGGCAGCACCGGGGTCGGCATCCCCGCAGGCACGACCGCGGCGTCCGTCGTGCTCAACCTCACGGCGGTCGGGCCGACTGCCGCAACCTTCCTGTCGGTCACGGCGCCGAACTCGAGCGATCAATGCCCGACAAAGGGTCCGACCTTCTCGAACCTGAACCCGAGGGCGGGCGAGACTGAATCGAACCGGGTGATCTCGCCGCTGGGCCCCCGTGAGGACATCTGCGTCTTCAACGGCGCAGGCAGCGTCAACTTCATCGTCGACATCAACGGGTGGTTCGGCAACGGCACGGAGTCCACCCTCGGTGCGCTCTTTTACGCCGTGCCGCCCACGCGTATCTGCGATACCCGTGTAGGTTCCGGCACACCGTGCGCGGGACGGGCGTTGACGGCCGGGCTGCCGGCGCGGGTCGTCTCCGTCGCGGGGGTGTTCGTGATCCCCGCCTTCGCGGCCGTCAAGCCTCCAATCGCGGTCGTCGCCAACCTCACGGGCGTTTTCGGGTCGGCGACGACGTATTTGCAGCTCTACCCGAGTGATGCGCCGAGGCCGAGCTCGTCCGACCTCAACCCGGCGGCACGCGATGTGGTAGCGAACCTCGCCGTCGTCAGTCTCGCCACGACCGGTCTGACGACAGAGGGGCGGGTCGACCTCTACAACGCCGCCGGCACGATCAACGCGCTGCTCGACGTCGCCGGCTGGTTCCAGTAGGCGGCACCGCTCGGAGGCGTGTCCCCCGGTTGCGCGCGCAATGACGCTGCGAGGATCTCCAGGCCATGCACGACGCGCGGACCCGGCCGGTTGAAGAAGGCTGAGCCGTCGACGGCCACCACGCGGTTGGACCGGGCGCAGGCGAGCTCGCCGAACCCCGGACGTGATGACATTTCGGGGACAAGCGCGACGGTGCGCGCGAGGTCGAAGCCGCAGGGCATGAGGACCATGACGTCTGGTTGCGACTCGATCACCTCGTCCCACGCTGTGTAGCGCGAAGGCTCACCGGGCACGCCGAGCGGGTCGACACCGCCGGCGAGCCGCACCATCTCCGGAACCCAGTGGCCGCCGACCATGATCGGATCGGTCCACTCCACGCAGACGACGCGCGGCGCCGGGCTCGGCGCAGGGAGGGACGCGATCTTCGCGATCGTGGCGCGCATAGCCGAGGCCACCTGGGCGGCCCCGGCGTCGCAGCCGGTCGCCCCGCCCACCTCCTCCACCGACGAGCAGATGTCCTCGAGCGAGCGCGGCTCGAGCGAGAGCACCGGCACGTCCCCTGACAGGCGGCGCACCGCGCGCTGCACCTCGCCATAGGCGACGGCGCAGACGTCGCAGAGCTCCTGGGTGATGATGAGATCGGGGCGCAGGCGGGCGAGCCCGTCCTCGTCGAGGCGGTAGATGCTCGAGCCGGCGTGGCGAGCCGCATGGATATGGCGATCGATGTCGCCGGGCCGCTCCGCCTCGCCGATGACCGCGTTCGCGGTGAGCTTGGGGAGCGCTCGTGCGGCGTCCGGGTAATCGCACTCGTGAGTGACCCCCACCACCCGGTCTCCTGCGCCGATCGCGAACAGGATCTCGGTGGCGCTCGGCAGCAGCGAGACGATGCGCGTCGGCGTGGTCACGAAACGGCGCGCCGCTCCGTCCCGACGGGCCGGCGCACGCTGCGCAGGAGCGACGCCATCTCCACGGCTGCGAGAGCCGCTTCGGCGCCTTTGTTCCCGAGCCTCCCGCCCGCGCGTTCCATCGCCTGCTCGAGGGTGTCGACGGTGAGGACTCCGAACGTCGCGGGCACCCCGGTGCTGGCGTGCACCGATGCGATGCCGCGAGCCGCCTCGCCGGCCACGTACTCGAAGTGGGCCGTGTCTCCCCGGATCACCGCGCCAAGGCAGACGATGGCTTCGACATCGCCGTGCTCGGCGAGCTCTCGTGCCGCGATCGGAATCTCGAAGGCGCCGGGGACCCAGGCGATGACGATGTCCGGGGCAGTCGCTCCATGCCGCTCGAGGGCCTCGACCGCACCCTCCAGCAGTGGCGTCGACACGACGTCGTTGTACTTCGACACCACGATGCCGATTCGCATCCCCGTGGCGTCGAGTGCGCCCGCGTGCGTCTCGAGCGCTCGCACGCGCGCCGAGAGCGGATGCTTGCTCCCCTCAGGACGCGTCGAGGGCATCGTCGAGATCCAGGCTGTGTCCGAGCTTGTCCTGTTTGGCGCGAAGGTAGCGCTCGTTATGGGCATTGGCAGGGACCACGAGCGGGATCTGGTTGGTCACCTCGAGGCCGTACCCGCTGAGCCCGTAGTACTTCCGTGGGTTGTTGGTCAGCACCACCATCCGCTTGACGCCGATGTCGGAGAGGATCTGCGTGCCGATACCGTAGTCACGCTTGTCGACCGGCAGCCCGAGGCTGATGTTTGCCTCGACGGTGTCGAGCCCGCGGTCCTGGAGGGCGTACGCGCGGAGCTTGTCCATGAGGCCGATGCCACGGCCCTCCTGGCGCAGGTAGACGAGGACCCCCCGGCCGGCGTCGGCGATCATCGCCATTGCCTTGTGGAGCTGCCCCTGGCAGTCGCAGCGCTGCGAGCCGAACACATCCCCGGTGAGGCACTCGCTGTGCACCCGAACCAGGACCGGGTCGTCGGTGCGCACGTCGCCCCAGACGAGCGCGACATGCGTCACATGGGTGATCACATCCTCGTAGGCGTACACGGTGACCATGCCGTACTCGGTCGGCAGCGTCGTGGTTGCTCCACGGACGACGAGCCGCTCGTTGCGACGCCGGTACGCGATCAGATCCGCGACCGACACGATCTTGATGCCGTGCTCCTCGGTGAAGCGGTCGAGGTCGGGACGTCGTGCCATGCGTCCGTCGGCGCGCATCACCTCGCAGATGACGCCCGCCGGAAAGCGGCCCGCCAGCTTGCAGAGATCGACGATCGCCTCAGTCTGCCCGGCGCGCTCGAGAACCCCCCCGGCGGCGGCTCGGAGCGGAAACGTGTGACCCGGCTTGGCGAAATCGCTCGGCTTGGCATGTTCGTCGCAGAGGAGGCGGATCGTCGTCGCGCGGTCGAATGCGCTGATCCCGGTGGTGACACCGTGGCCGATCGCCTCGATCGTCACCGTGAACGCGGTGCCGAACCGCGACGTGTTCTCGTCGACCATGGCGCCGACTCCGAGCTCGTCGAGCCGCCAGCCTTCGCAGGGCACGCAGATGAGCCCGCGACCGTGCGTGGCCATGAAGTTGACCGCCTCGGGGGTGATGCGATCCGCGGCGATCGCGAGGTCGCCCTCGTTCTCGCGATCCTCGTCGTCGACGATGATCACGAACTTGCCGGCGCGGATGTCCTCGATGGCGTCGTCGATGGTCGCGAGCGTCATCTCACAGCGCCTCGCCGAGCGTGGCCACCAGAGCGGGGACTCGGGCTCGAGACTCGAGTGCTCGCGCGACGTAGCGGGCGATGAGATCGACCTCGAGGTTCACCAGGCTCCCGACTCCCCACGCGCCCGCGATGGTGTTCAGCAGTGTGTGGGGAATGAGCGAGACGGTGAACGCGGATTCGAACACATCCACGACGGTGAGGCTGATCCCGTCGACGGCGACGCACCCCTTTTCGGCGATCAGCTCGGCGATCTCCGACGGCAGGGCGATCGTCACCCACCTCGCGTTGCCGTCCTCCCGCATGGCGGAGACGATCCCTGTTGCGTCGATGTGGCCCGTGACCATGTGGCCGCCAACCCGATCTCCGACGCGGAGCGCTCGCTCGAGGTTCACGCGCGAGCCGAGCGACAGGCCGCCGAGCGTCGTCCGGTGGAGCGTCTCGGGCATCACATCGGCTCGAAAGCCCGCATCCGTCAGCGCCGCGACCGTGAGGCACACTCCGTTGACCGCGATGCTCTCGCCCGTCTCGAGATCAGTGAAGGGAATGGACAGGGCGAATTCGAGGTGTCCCTCCTCTCTGGCCCGGATCTCGCCGAGCGTCTCCACGATACCGCTGAACATCTCGTTCTCCTCAACCCTCAGCGTACACAGTACCCGCTGATCAGGAGATCCGGACCGGCGTGTTCGACGGCGACGTCGCGTAGCAGGGGCGCGGCCGCGAGCGTCGGGGCCCCCATCCCGCCGACGGCGCCCGGGGCGCTCGCGCCACCGATGATCCGGGGCGCCACCATGGCGACGACCTTGTCGACGATCCCCTGATCAAAGGCGGAGCCGAGCACCGACGCGCCACCCTCGATCAGGACGCTGATGACCCCGCGCGCAGCGAGCAGAGTCATCAGCTCGCGCAGGTCGACGCCCGATCCTGCGGCCTCGACGACCTCCACCTCCACGCCCGCCGCGATGAGCCCGGCCACGCGCTCGGGGTCGGCACGCGAGGTAGTCGCGACCAGCGTCGGCGCGGCTCCGACCTGGAGCACCCGGGCTGTCTCCGGGATGCGGAGGGTGGTGTCGACGACCACACGCAGGGGCGATCGCGCGCCTTCGAATCGCGCGGTCAACTCGGGGTCGTCGGCGATGACGGTGCCGACGCCCACGAGTACTGCGTCGTTGCTGTGCCGGAGTCGGTGAGCGGCCGCACGAGCGGCGTCGGCCGTGATCCAGTGCGACTCGCCGGTCGTGGTCGCGATCCTGCCGTCGAGCGAGGCTGCGAACTTCGCTGTCACAAACGGCAGACCGGTCGTGATCTGCTTGATGTAGTACTCGTTCAGCTGTCGCGCCTGCGCCTCGCGAGGACCGACGTCAACACTGATACCGGCCTCCCGCAGAGCCGCGACGCCGCGTCCGGAGACGCGCTGGTTCGGGTCGATCATGGCGACAACAACGCGGCGTGGTGCGGCGGCGATCAGCGCTGCAGTGCACGGACCGGTCCTGCCGGTGTGGGCGCACGGCTCGAGTGTCACGAACACGGTGGCACCTCGAGCCCGATCAGCCGCGACCGTCAACGCCTCGACCTCTGCGTGCGGACCTCCGGCGGCTCGATGGAATCCGGTTGCGATGACGACCCCGTCGCGCTCGATGACGCAGCCGACCATCGGGTTGGGGCTCGTGGCGTGGTCGGCGCGCGCGGCCTCCACAAGGGCGAGGTCCATCAGGGCCTCATCGGCGCTCGTCGGAGCGGTCACACCCGTGCGGGCACCCGCGGAGGTGAGAGCGTTCCATCCGGCCGGAGGATGCGTCGCGCCTCGAGGTCGGCGCGCAGCTGTCCGCATGCGGCGTCCGCGTCCCCACCGCGCGTGTCGCGCACGGTGACCCTGGCGCCCCGGAGAGCGCCGAGGAAGCGCCGAGCGACCGCGGGATCGGGCGGTCCCCACGGGCTGCCCTCGATGCGGTTCATCGGGATCACGTTGATGTGCGCCTGGGCGCGGCGGGCGAGATCGCGGAGACCCTCTGCCTGGTCGATGGAGTCGTTGACACCGCCGATGAGGCACCACTCGAAACTGAGGCGCCGTCCAGTCTGCTCGGCGTACCGTGACGCGGTACCCAGAACCACTCCGAGCGGGTAGGTCTTGTTGATGGGGACGAGCCGGTCACGGAGCTCGTCGGTGGCCGCGTGCAGCGAAACCGCGAGCGTCACCGGGATGCCCGACGCCGCAAGCTGTTCGATGCCGGGCGCGACCCCGCTCGTGGAGACGGTGATGCGCCGCGCGCTGATGCCCGCATCGCGGGTGAGCACCGCGAGCGAACCGAGGGTCGCGGTCACGTTCGCGAGCGGCTCTCCCATTCCCATGTAGACGATATGGGTGACGGGGCCGAGCCCTCGCCGGTGCAGGGCGCTCGCCGCAGCGCGCACCTGGTCGACGATCTCCGCCGCGGTGCAGTTGCGGCGCAACCCCATGTGCCCGGTGGCACAGAAGGGACACCCCACCGCGCAGCCGACCTGGCTGCTGACGCAGACGGTCGAGCGCCGGCGCGAACCGTCTCGAGCCGGCGTCTCCATGGCGACCGTCTCGACGGTCTGGCCGTCGGCGAGCCTGCAGAGGAGCTTGATGGTCATGCCGGCATCGGCAAGGGCTTCGACATCCACGCTGACCGTCGAGAACCGCAGCTCATGCGGCAGCGCGTCGCGGAGGCGAGCGGGCAGCTGCTGGATCGTCCCGAACCCCGTGACGAACGGCTGCCACACGGCGGCCTGAATCTGGCGTGCGCGCCAGGATGGTTCACCGAGCCGGGCCAGGGTATCGACCACCTCCGCCTCGCTCACGGTGCACAGCTCCGGGATCGACATCAGTCCATGGTACGGGCGAACGCGTCACCCGCACGCAACCCCGTAGGCTCCCGTGGCATGAACGGGGTGGTCGCAGCGCTGATCGGCGTTCCCGCGACGATCCTGGTCGCCGGGGGGCTCGGGATCATCGGGGTGTCGGTCTATCTGCGCTTCATCGGCAATCGCAAGGGCAAGGAGCCGATCCATTGGGGCCACGTCGCCCTCGGGGTGGTCATGTTCGCCGCCGGCGTGCTGCTCCTCTGGGTGGAGGTCATCACCGTCGGGGCGTCCTGAGAGCGTCGGCGGACTAACGACGCCCGATCAGGCTCAGGAACTCCATGCGAGACTTCTCGTCGTCGCGGAACGACCCGAGGAGCGAGGACGTGACCGCAGAGCTGTTCTGCTTCTCCACGCCGCGCATCGCCATGCAGAGGTGCGTGGCCTCGATGACGACTCCGACGCCCCCGGGCTCCAGAACCGTGTGGAGCGCGTCAGCGATCTCGGTGGTGAGCCGCTCCTGCACCTGCAACCTGCGGGCGAACATGTCGACGATCCGCGGGATCTTGCTGAGACCGAGGATGCGGCCGTTGGGGAGATACGCGACGTGGGCCTTGCCGAAGAAGGGCAGCAGATGGTGCTCGCAGAGGCTGTAGACCTCGATATCGCGCACGACGACCATCTCCGAGTACGGCTCCTCGAAGATGGCGCCGTTGACGATCGTGTCGAGCTGCTTGTCGTAGCCACTGAGGAGATACCGAAGGCTTCCGGCCACGCGTGATGGGGTCTGCGCGAGACCATCGCGCTCTGGATCCTCACCAACCTCGGCGAGGAGTGCGTGGACGAGGGTCTCCAAACGGTCGGATCCGCCCGGGTGCGCGGTCATCCCCTCGATCATGACTGGCGCGCACACGCGGGCGACTCCCCCACCAAACGCTTCGGTCAGAGTTTCGACTGGAGGTACCTGATCAGGGTCTCCGATGCGGCGTCGGACTGGAGATTCGCGACCGTGATCGACACGTTGCCGAAGAGCGCCTCGAGGCCGAGGATCGACGAGAACGCCTTGTCCCCGAGCCCGCTGACCGATGTGCCCCTCGAGCCGGCCGCCTGTACCGCGTCTGCATACCCCGCTGCCGCGTCAAGCGCGAGGACGCTCACGGTGAGCCCACTCGTCCCATCAGCGCTCGTGTAGTTGCAGGTGTAGAGCTTGTAGCTCACGGTGTCCTGCTCCTGCGCGATCGTGAGAGGCTCGCCTGAAACCGACGCGACCGTTGCCACGGGAAGCAGCGAACAGACGTTGACTGGATGGCCGATGCCGTCCGTCACGGAACCACCGGAACCCGAGCCGCCGGAGCCAGACCCGCCCGAGGCCGGCTGCGATCCGCCGCTCGAGCCGCCCGAGGCGGTCGCGGATCCACAGGCGGTGACGAGGATTCCCGCAATCGCGATTGGTGCGATTCGGGCGAGGTGTGTCAAGGAGCAAGCCTTCACCGTTGTGTCCTCCTACCGGGCTCGGCGAGCCCGTCGGACACGAGTAGACCCGCCGGCGATCGCAACTCGATCGCAGATCCGGATTCGGGAGGCCTGCCGCTACCCCGTTGCCGACAGTCGATCAGCGTTGCGCGACCGAGCCATCTCGCCGGCCTTCAGCCGCCGGCCGCACTCGAGGCATTTGACGACCGCGCGTCCGGGCCGGGGCTGCCAGGCGTCCTCGGTCTCTTCTCGGGTCGGGAGCGTGAAGGTCAGCGGGATAAGCCGTTCGGCCCCGCAATAGCCGCAATACTGCACGACCGTTAATCCTGCCACGGGGAGCCCCCGTTGTCATCTCTGGCAGCGGCGCGTTTTGCGATCTCGTGTGCGTTGCGGCGTTCGTGGGTCCGTGGCGAACGCAGACGTGCATCCGTCAGGATCGCGCAGTGGACACGCGGACCAAGCTCATCGTTCTTGCCATGGTGCTGTTCGTCCTTGGCGTGCTGATCGTCGGAGGCATCATCGCGATCACGAGTCCGCCGTCGAGCTGCTGCTGATTGGTTGACGCAACTGAGAACGCGGTGAGCACGCTGCATTACTCGACATCGATGTCACTCGATGGGTTCATCGCCGGAAAGAATCAGAGCACCGAGCACCCCCTGGGTGTCGGAGGAGAGCTCCTGCATCAGTGGATCCGTGTTCTGGCGGTGTGGCGTAACGAAGCGCTCGGGCTCGACGATGGCGAGGTCAACGCGAGTACCGCGGTGATCGAGGAGCGCGATCGCACCGTCGGCGCGGTGATCATGGGCAGGAACATGTTCGGCGGCGGCCCCGGACCGTGGGGTGACGGCGCCTGGCGGGGATGCTGGGGCGAGAATGCGCCCTTCCACCTCCCCGTGTTCGTGCTCACGCATCACCCGCGCGAGCGGATGGAGATGGAGGGTGGGACGTCGTTCACGTTCATCACCGACGGCATCGACGCCGCGCTCGAGGCGGCACGCAGCGTTGCCGGCGGCGCCGATGTGGACATCGCCGGCGGTGCCGGCGTTGCGAAGCAGTATTTCGCCGCCGGACTCACGGATGAATTCCAGATTCACCACGTCCCGGTGTTCCTCGGCGACGGGATACGTCTCTTCGAGGATCCCGCGTTACTGGCCGTGAAACTCGCGCGTGTTGGTGTGATCGAGGCGCCCGCGGTGACGCACATCACGTATCGGATCGTTCGCTGATCCGCGACGCGCCTCAGCGTATTGGCAGAGCGTTGACGTCCCGCCCGGCACGACTCTCGTCGAGGAGCTCGTGAATGCCTCCGCCTTTCGAGACGTAAGCCGAAACCCCGTCTGCGGTCGTCGCCTCTCACTCTGAGGGTTCGCCCCGCGTTCTATCGGCGCGCGCCCATACGTGACGGGAACGGCACCCCGGTCAGACCGTGGCAGCCCCCGATGTGACGGCGGTGAGTGCATCGACGATCTGGGGCCATACCTCTTCCGGCAGGGCATGGCCCATATTCGGAATCATGAGCAGCCTGCTCCCTGGGATGGCTGCCGCCGTCTGACGTCCGTTCGCGGGTGGGACCAGCGGGTCGTTCTCTCCGTGGATGACCAGCGTCGGGATGGTCAGCCGGCCGAGCGCGGCCGTTCTGTCCGGTGCCGCGAAGATCGCAGCGAGCTGGCGCATGGCACCATCGGGGTAGAAGCAGCGATCGACGGCGCGCTCCGCCTTCTGACGGGCGCGATCCTCGTCGAACGGCATCCCCGTGCCGAAGATCAATCGCCGGTTGGCAAACGAGCGCTCCACCCGTTCCTCACGAGTTTCGCCTGGTGGCGCAAGCAGAACGGCGCCGACGGCGGGATCTGCCTGCACCACGTTCGGGCCACCCACCGTCGACATGATCGAGGTGAGGCTCAGCACCCGTTCCGGGTGATTGATCGCAACGAGCTGCGCGATCATGCCTCCCATCGACGCGCCCACAACGTGCGCCGCCGCGACGCCGAGCGCATCGAGGAGTCCCACCGTGTCGTGTGCCATGTCGTCCAGTGCGTACGAAGGGCGTGCCGTACCGCCGAGCAATCCTATGATGTCGGGCGGCCCAAGCCGGTCAAGCTTGGTGGAGAGACCGACATCGCGGTTGTCGAACCGCGTCACCCGGAATCCGCGTCCCGCGATCAATTCGCAGAGGGCGTCGTCCCACTCGATCATCTGGTACGAGAGCCCCATGACGAGGAGCAGTGGGGTGGCCGCGGAGTCACCGAAGCAGTCGTACTCGAGCTCGAGGTCGTTGACGTGTGCGCGCGGCATGATCAGATCTTAGCGGTCGATTGAAATCCCCATGAGACTCAATGGGGCGCCGCATGGTCGCACAGCTCGGCGAGGAAGGGGCTCGACGACGCGGAGTGCACGGCGCTGCATTCCATGCATATCTGTACATCGCGGCAACCGCTCGGCGATGAGTGACTGCAGACGACGGCGTCAGGTGCACTGGTGTTGGGGTCACGATCGGGTCAGCCAGGAAGATGCGCCAACGATGAGCAGTCACTGTCGCCTCAACTTGGAATCTGCACACGCTCGGTGGGCGGGGCTCCACCTGCGTCGCACACAACGAGGGAGTTAGCCGGCGACACGATGTAGGGGGTCGCATTCGCGGTCAGCACGTTGAGATACGCCTGCGCGCCCGCACCAAGGCGGAGATCGATTGGATTTGCCGTGAGCGATGCACCGCCCTGCTCGAGGAAGAACTGAAGCGCCTCGCCTGTGTCGGACATGAGGCTCAGGGCGGAAGGTGACGTGAACACGAGCCGGAAGGCGAAGGGAGCGCCGCCAGCGGGTTGTAGGTGCAGGCATCCATCCGATCCGACCGATGCAAGAGCGCCGGCGACCGACGTGACCTGAGCGGAACCCAACGGAAGTACCGGCGACGCGGTCAAGGACGTCTGCAATGCGGCGAGAGCGCTCAGGCGATCCACGGCGGTGACGCCGGAGAAGGACGGCAGATCCCCGTCATGCAGCAGCGCCGCAAGTTCGCCCAGCGTGAGGTTTGGTGAGCGCGTCGGATCGGGCAGGTCATTGATGCTCGTCGTTCCCGAGGCGATGAGTTGCGCCGCCGCGAGGATCTGAGCCTTGGACTGCTCCCGGCTCCCTTGCTGGTCGCGAGCCGCCGTCCAGAGATGGGCAAATCCCAGGAACGCACAGACCGCTATGAGGGCGACGGTCGCGGCCTGCGCGAGGACATCGCGGCGCGACACCTGCGTGAGCATCAACCCGATGACGGGCAGGAGCAGCGCTGCGGCGATGTAGATGTAGCGCGATGAGGCCGCCTCGGTGACGCCGAGCGAGCTCCGGCCAGCCCCGGCGATCGTGAAGAAGACGACCACGCCCAGCGCACCTGCAAACGCGGATGGTCGCACCAAGCACCCGTGGCGATGCCAGACGAGCCAGGCGATGGTTCCGAGCGCGGTGACAGCGCCGGTGCCGAGGAGCCCGGAGATACCTGCGAACGTCGAGGTCACACCCGCCCAGATGTAGTCCGGGACCAGCAGCAGGCTGCTGGCGGTGATGGGAATGCCTCCCAGACCGTGCCGTCCCACGACGACCAGCCAGACCACAAACACAGCGCACGGGACCGAGGCGGTCACGGCACCCGTTCGAACCCCATGCCTGAGTGCGGCAGTGAACGCCGCGACCGCAACCATCGTCACTCCCACGCCGGAGCACATGAGCCCAGCCACAAGGACAGCCCAGCCGGCGGCAACCCGCCGTGTGGAGAGTGTGCCATCCACGTCGACGATCAGTACCGCGCACAGGCCGAACGCGACCGAGCCGACGAATCCGATCTGAAACGCCCATGTCAGATTTTGGGCGCCGGCTCCGAGGAACAGGAAGAGCACCGTCAGTCCAGTTCGCAGCCATCCGTCGACGCCGAGCCGACCCATGATCCGCCAGAGGAGGTGCGCCACCACGAGGTGCACCAGGATCAGCACGGCCAGGTACGGCACATAGCTGTGGAGAGCAACCACGTCGAAGAGGGCGCGGTAGACGAGGATCGGGATCGTCGACCAGTGCTCTGCGTGCGGGACGAACGGGTTCAGCGCCTGCCCATTGAAGCCTCGGTTTGTGAGGAAGTCCCACTCGTCGCCGAAGAACCACTGATTACGGTCGATGAACAGAAGAACCGGGAGCGCGACGATGAGGGAGGCGTAGTGCGCAACGGCCGCACCGTTATCGATGGGTGGACGAGCAAACCACGCCGAGCGCACCGAAACGTCGCGATCCGGTCTTGTCAGGGAAAGGCTCCTCGCAACCCTGTCGGCGCGCACGGCGCCAAGGGTATCGCCGCGAACGGTCAGTGCGAGGATCTACCGGTGCACCATGTTGCGTTCACCGCCCCGCGGGTTTCAGTCCGTACACGTGCGAGGCGCCGATGTCGGACATCAGAACGCCCCGTCGAGCAGCGTTAGCCACTTGCCCAAACCCTCACGCCCGAAAACGGGCCGGGCGTTGTCGGCACGGCCATTGACTCGCTGCGCAACTTGAGCACAATATTGCTGCCGCATCAGCCTCGACTGAAGGGGAGGAATCATGTCTGACGCAGATCCGACGCAGGCATATTTGGACGCGATCGAGAAACTGAAGGAAGCGTACGGCGTCGGCTACAGAATCGGAGAGACGCTCGGCTTGGACGAGGTGGGTGCGCGACTTGGCGGATCCCTCTACGACCTTGTCAACCCCAACACCGTCGAAGCTGTCCGGGACAGATACAGGCAAGAGACACCCGACATCGACTTCGTGACGGTGCCGGGGTCAGAGGTGGGCCTCCCTGACATTGATCAGGTGACCATTCCTCTCCACTAGGACGGCGCCCAGGCTCACCGGATAGAGCGTTTCCCAAGGGGTGCTACGCCTTCCGTGTAATACCTCAGCGTGACGTGCGGATCGCCCAGATGATGGACTGGGGATCCGTTTCCAAACATGCGCTTCTGACCACGATTTCCTATTCAGAAGAGCGGGTTTGATGGTGCCGAGGAAGGGACTCGAACCCTTACAAGGTTGCCCTCACCAGCCCCTCAAGCTGGCGTGTCTACCAATTCCACCACCTCGGCCCGGCGGTCCAACAGGGGCCGACCGGCCGCCTGGAGCACCGCCCGGTCATTCTACAGGCGGACGCGCCGGCCGCTCGTCGGCTCGGGCGATCGCCGCGCCTCCACTCCCCGGTTGCTCGGCTGTGGCATGCTCATCGGGTCGGCCTTTGGGAGGTCAGTGATGTCGCGCTACATCCGGATGATCGGGACCCGCGTCTCGCGCCGTGCACGGGCGCTGGACCCCTGGCTCGGTGCACGACCCGGAGGGCGCCGCCTCTGGCTCTGGGGCATTCCACTTGTCGGGTTCGTCATCTGCGCGGCGATCCTTGTCGTCGCCGGAGTGTTGAGTGGCGTCTGGGCGGCCGAGTACATCCCGACGGCGCTCTTCGAGGGACTCGTGATCTCCGGGCTGTTCTTCGCCTGCCTTGCTCCCGTGACGGACTCGCCCGACAGCGATCAGGGCGATCACGGCTCGGATGACGGCCCGGAGCCGGCACCTCCTCCCCCATTCGACCCGACGCTCTGGGTCAAGCTGCTCGACGATCCGCGGAGCGCACCGCACGCCGGTCGCGACGCACCGGAGACCCCCCGCCGGGAAAAGGTCGGAGCCGGGCGTTGAGCCTTCCTCGCGATGAGGCGGTCATCCCCAGCGTGTTACCCTCGCGGCTCGCAATGCGAAGAACCATACGCCGTCTGGTTTTCTCGCTCACCGGGGTCACCGCGGCGGTGCTCATCATCGGCGTCGCGATTGCGAAAGCCATCAGCATCGTCGACACCCCGCACGACGGCGCGGCATTCCTCGAGTCGGCGATCGGCACGTACTGGGCGGTGATTCTCGCCGCCGACATCGCGGTGTCGCTGGGGATTGCGCTGTACCCGTTGCGTCGCGCGTAGCGGAACCGGACGGCGTCAGCGCGTCTGAATCAGTGCCTCTGCTTCGATCTCGATCTTCCAGCGATCGTCGAGCAACGCCGCGACGACGACCATGGTCGCTGCAGGACGGATCGTCCCGAAGAGCTCACCATGCACCGCACTCACACTTTCGGCGTCCTGCACTGACGTGACAAACATGCGCGTGCGCACGACGTCGGTCAGCCGAGCGCCGGCCTCATCGAGTGCTTTCTCGATGATCGCGAAGCATCGCCGAGCCTGAAGCCCGGCATCGTCAGGGCATGTGCCGTCGGGCCAGATCGGTCCCGTCCCGGAGACGAGAACGCGATCGCCAACTCGGATGGCGCGGCTGAAGCCGATCGTCGGCTCATAAGGCGACCCGGAGGAGATGAGCGTGCGGTCGGTCACGGCGATCTCAAACGATGCGGACGGAGGCCGCCGCTCAGTCGTTGGGCTTGTTGCGACGACGACGGCGGAACACGACCAGGAGAGCGCCCGCAACAACGGCGATGAGCAGCCCGCGGAGTCTGTTCACGACGACGAGGCTACCACGCGCCTCCGGATTCGTCGTCATCGACGAGCGGTGACTCACGGGTTGTCGGTGATGTCCGTGATCGTCACCGTCGTCTGCTCGGATGCGTTGAGGTGGGCGGTGTGCTGGTGAATCGGGTCGCCTGACGCAGGATTGTCCGCATCTCCGCATCTGCACGGGTGAACCGGATGATCCCGTTCATGCCGCCGCCCTGCGCGATCAGCCAGTCCGCCTGTAGTCTGCGGCGTCGGCTCATGGTCTACGGTGCCAGACACTCAACGTGGCCGGGACGCTGGGGGCCGGATCCACGGCCCACACCGGGTGCACCTGGACGCACGCAAACGACTCGTTGAGCGATCGCAGGCGAGCCGTCCGGTGGCCGCCGTCGCCGATGCACGCCACCGCGTTGCCGGCGTAATACGTGAGACATCGGCCGAGCGAGGAGAACAGCGGCGGCCAGCACAGGAACAGCGTTCGGTCGGTGTGTGCGGACAGCGCCGTGTGATCGCCGGCGAGCACCCCGGTCCACGTCGCTGTTGGTGCGTGATACCGGTTGGGTGCGGTGCCGTCGGGCGGAGCCTGGTCGAAGGCGATCACGTCGCTACCGCTGCTCCTGAGCTTCGAAGCCCAGTAGCCCGTGCCCGCACCCATCTCCACCAGCGGAGCCAGGTCGCCCAGGATCGACAGCGAGGTGGCATCGGGAACGACGTACGAATACCGCTGCGCAAGCGCCAGACGCGCGACGTCGTCCTCGGGACCGTCTCCCAGTTGTCGAAGCGCCGCTTCGAACGGGTCCTCCACCATCTCGAGGAGTCTCGTCGATTGCGTCACGCAGGGAGCCCGTCGAGATGCACCGGTTCACATACCGGGTGGCACTGTCAGCTGGTAGCGCGCGACGACGTCAGGCAACCAGTCGGGGCTGCCGAAGGTCAGTCCGTATGCGGTGGCAATGCCAACCATCGCATCGAGTGATGGCGGGCCTGCGGCGGCGAGGTCGGCCAGCTCGGCGAAGAACCCTTCGAAGCCCGCGGGGCTGATGACCTCGATCATGCGTGCGGGCGTGGATCCCGCATTCCACATTGCATGCATCTCGTTGCGCGGCTTGGTGATGTAGCCGCCCGGGCCGAGGACGACCTCGCGGTCACCGGACCGGAAGCCGATCTCTCCCTCGAGCACGATCGAGTACTCGTCCTCGCGCGTATGGATATGCGGTGGCACGAGCGCACCGATCTTGAAGGGATGTTCAACGATCGACACCGCACCGCCGGTGTCCTCCCCATTCAGCTTGAAGACCACGCCGATTCCGGGAGCGAGCCCTCCGGAGCGGCCGCCGCCGGGCTGGACGATTGTCAGCGGAGGAGGCGATTCGACGATGCTCATGTGGGCGACCTCGTATTTTGGATGTACGATACTGATCACCGAAGAGTGCGCCTTTCGTATGGCGAATGTCAATGTTGAGTGAACAACTGAGTACAACGAATATGCGTCCGTATCGGATGCGGCGCCGCCTCGAGCACGTCACGAAGACCCGTGAGCGCATTGTCGAGGCGACTGTCCAGCTCCACGGCAGCATCGGATTCGCCGCCACCACGGTGGCGGGGATCGCCCGTCAGGCAGGGGTCACCCGACTGACCGTCTATCGACACTTCCCGGAGGCGGAGGATCTCTTCGCCGCCTGCAGAGCGCACTGGGCGGCGCAGCAGCGGCAGCCGGACCTGGCAGCCTGGGCCGCGGAGACCGATCCGGTGGACCGGCTCCGTCTCGGTCTGAGCGATCTCTATCGCTTCTACCGCGGTGGCGAAGCGATGCTGACCTACGTCGACCGCGAAAGGGACATGCTTCCTTCCGAGGTGCGCCACGCGAATCAGGACACCGATGCCCACCTCCGCGACACCTTGCTGCAGCCGTTCGGAGCCCGCGGCGCGCGACGCCGGCGACTCCGTGCCGTGCTCGGCCACGCCGTGACCTTCGCGACCTGGCGATCGCTGTGTGTCGAGCAGGGACTCTCGGATCGCGAAGCCGTGGAGACGATGACGACACTCGCGCTCTCCTTCGCGGGTGCCCCGTAAGCGCAGACGGGCGGGTCACGTCGATCCGCAACGCGGATCACTCCAGGTGCCGTTGGGGGCGGCGGGCGATCGGACGCGGTCCGCAGCCGTCGCGAGGTTGCCCTCGCGCATGGCTCAGGGTCGGCTGAAGACGATCTCTCCGTCGTGCCACTCGGGATCCGCGTCCATCAAGTCTCGGAGGCGTCGGTAGCTCGCGTCCTGCTCCGGCGTATTGCTGTTGGCGCGGTACGCCTCCTTGCTCTCCCAGCTCCCTGCGACCCAGAACTCCTGAGGATCGGTGTCCGACCGGTAGACCGACACACCATGCGAGCCGGGTGGCAGGTCCTTCAAGGCGTTGCCCATGACCTCAAGAAGCTCCTGTTCCTGACCTTCCTTGATCCGCCACCGCGAGACGCTTCCGTACATCTGATGTCCTCCCATGGGTTGATCGGGGAGCGCAAGTATGCCCAGGAAGCCTCGGTGGTCGCGCTGAACTCTCGCGGAGCCTGGCTCAGGGGCGGCGGCCGTCCTGCGATCGAGGCCCTGCCGCCAACCAGCGACACTCAGCTCTCGTTCGCATCCCGGCTGCTCCGCTAGCCAGCCGTAGGAGCCGTGAAGTCAACTCGTATCAGAACGTGATATCGCTCCCGGTTGGCGGAGGCGGAGGTGGTGGCGCAGGCGCTCCGGACGGACCTTGCCAGCCGGTTGCGGATCCGGCCTGATAGTAGGAGCGACGGCGCTGCGCCTCGGCGTTGCTGACGACCTCCTTACCGAAGGGCGCGAGCGCGAGACGGGCGAGCTTGAAGTCCTGGATCGCGAGCGGGATTGTGATGATCGGAATGCAGAGCAGGACGCCGGTGACGAAGTGCGTCAGCGCGAGATACCAGCCGCCGAGCACGAACCAGAGAACGTTGCCGCATCCGGACCCGAGCGTCGAGGCGCCAGGACGGTCAGCAACCGTCCTGCCGAATGGCCAGAGTACGAAGCCGGCGATCTTGAAAGCCTGCACGCCGAACGGGATGGTGATTATGAAGATGCAGTTGAGGAGGCCGGCGATAACGTAGGCGACGAACAGCCAGATCCCCGCCAACAGCAGCCATATGATGTTGCCTGCGGTCTTCACCCATAGACCCTCCTGGTGTGGGGAACGGCCCGTGATGTGGTCGCGCCGGCATGGACTCTACGGCGCTCGATCAGGCGATGCGCGGCCCGGGGTGACGACTTCAAGCCACGACCGCGGCGAGCGATGGCGTGATCGCTCGCGCGACGCACACGCAGTTACGACCGCGTGCTTTGGCGGCGTACAAGGCCCGATCCACGGTGGCGAGCAACGAATCCGGGTCATCTCCAGGAGAAGACGCCGCGACCCCGATGCTGATGGTCGTCAGGAGGTCGGCTGCACGTGAGACTGCCTCGAGCCGGAGTTGTTCCGCCACGAATGCTCCCCCGGTCTCGTCGGTCTCCGGGAGGATGACTGCGAACTCCTCACCACCGACTCGTGCCGCAACATCGATGCCGGACCGCTGTACTCGCGAACGCAGCATCTCTCCAACGTTGACAAGCACTGCATCGCCCGTCGCGTGGCCGAACGTGTCGTTGACGCGCTTGAAATTGTCGAGATCCAGCATGAGGATGCAGACGGCCTTTGGGTGCGCGCGCTTCGGTTCATCTCACTCAGAATGCTTGCGCGAAAGGACCGCCGGTTGGCCAGGCCCGTAAGGTCGTCAGTGACGGCGAGCAGCCGCAACTCACCTCGCAACGGCAGCGACAGGGAGTGCCCTCAACATGCCTCGACCTTAGCTCTCGGCGGTCGTTGAGGTCAGGGCTCTTCGTCACGACCAAGGCAAGCCTAAAGCCATCTCGTTGTCATCGTGCCCGTGAGCGATCCGCTCAGGTGTTCCATGAGGCGGACAGTCGTCAGACGGCCGGGTCGGGCACGAACTCACGGACCTCTTGCGCACAGCGGCAAGCGACGGCAAACTTGGCAGCCCACTCCTCAGCTTCCTCGCGTGAGCGCGCGTCGACGACCGCGAAACCGCCGAGGTACTGCTTGCTCTCCGAGTGCGAGGCGCCGGTGACCGTCCCGTCGGTTGCCACCACGCTCGCCTTCTCGTGGTTGGTCAGGCCGCCACCGAATACCCACACGCCGGCGTCTTTGGCCTCCTGGGTCACCGCATGCGCGGCGTCCGCCACGTCGGGCAACTCCTCCTCTGGAAAGGTCATTGCGCCGTCATCGAACGAGATCAGGTACCGCATCATCCCACCGCTGTCCCGGCGGCCTCCTCACTCTGCTCCGAATGCCTGCTTCGGATCCGACGGACTACCGGCACAGAGTGTCTCACGCGATCAGGGTGGTTGGCGGTTCAGGGATTGGTCAAGGTCTTCGCCACGACCAACTTCGACCGGCTACTTGAAAATGCTGCGAGCGCTCTTCCGATGTGAGGGGCGGCTCAGAAGACGGCTCCCGGACATGAAAAGGGGCTGGCGTCTGCCAGCCCCTTTTGCCATGCGTTGTTCAGCTGTGCATGGCACCAGCGTGTGCGCGTGGGATCGGCTGGGAAGCAACCCTTCTACGACCACCACCGACTACCAGTGCGCCTGCACCGGCGAAGACGGCGAGCAGGCCCGGAACCATCATGAGCCAGAACATGGTGACCATTGAGCCGGGGGACCAAGGTATCGAGGCGCTCTGGTTGTAGTTGTTGACGTTGTTCTCGACGAGGGCTGTGGCTGCCGCCATGCGCTGCACAATCTGTGGGAGTTGCGCGACGCCCGTCGCAACAGCCGGGAATTGCTGAGTCACGAGCGCACTCAGCTGTGCCGGCGTCATGTGCAAGCTCGTGGCGATCGCTGGGAGCGTCTTCTGCGTGAACTCAGTGGCCATTGCCTCCACCGTGGTCGTGTCAGCGCGCATCTGCTGAACGCTCTGAGTGCCGAACACCGGAGCGAACGCGGTTGTCATGTGGTCGGCGGCGGACGCCTTGCTGTACATCGACACGGCCAGCAGGCCGGCCACGACGACGAGGCCGACAGCGGTGGTCAAGGCGACCATTGCACGTGCAGCGCGCTGTCGCGTAAGGCCGATCACGCCGAGCACGATGAGCAACCCGCCGGGAATCAGGAACAACAACGTCATCGACGTCGGCGGGAGGAAGCCGGTCGGGATCTGATCAGCTTGCTGGAAGTTCGACTGCTGTGCCGCCATGGTCGACTGGAGGCTGCCGAAGTGCGTCAGGATGGTGCTGAACTGCGCCATTCCACTTCCCACCGATGGGAAGTTGGCGGCCAGGTATGCGGACAGCTGCGCCGGCGTCATGTGCATCTGAGCGGCGAGGGCCGGCAGCATGACCGTGTTCAGCTGGCTGCCCATCGCGGCCATCGTGTGCTGGTCAGCCGCCCCTTGGGCGAGGGCCGCGTTGGTCATCTGTGGCCGGAAGGATGTCATCAGATCCCCGGACGCGGCCGACTTCCCGGGGAGGTTGGTAGCCAGCGGGAGGACGAACATGAAGGCGCCGATCACAACCATGGCGCCGAGCACGATTCGCCGTACAACGCTGCTCGTGTGTCCACTTCTCATGTCATTAGCCATGATCGTTCCTCACTTTGTTCGGGTTTGATACGCAGACCACGCTAGCGCTGCGCCGGCGCAGTCAACCAGAGCCGAACGGCCCTGCTCCGCGAGGTCATGTGTCACGCGGCGTTGAGAGCCGAGGCTGCCGCGCCACCCGCTGACTGGCTCTCCCGGAGCGCGAGCGTATCTACTCTTCGAGCGCTGTAGGGTCAAGCGCCGGTCGGTTCCTGCGCTTGTCCCCCAAAACCGGCTTCCGAACCGAATCCGCTTCCCGCGTGAAGAGGACAATCGGAGGGTGACTCCCGGCAGCGGGCTATGATCCCCCATCGCCATCGGGATTGCTTCAGGGCACGCTTGGGGGTTCCCGTCGTGGCCGTAACTGCTTTCGCCATGACCGGGTGCGCCGCGGCGATCGCGACGCCGAGCCTGACTCCATCTGCCCCTATCGCCACGCCTACCGTTGCACCGATCCCGGAGCCGAGCTCAATTCCCGCCCTTCCCCCGATTCCGCCGGCCAGCCCCGGCCACGCTCTCGCGGTCTTTGAAGGACCGAGGAGCAGCAATGAGGTTGCCCTGACGTTTGATGACGGGGCTTGTGAGACCTGCATCGGGACACTAGTTACAAACCTTGAATTGACGGGTGCGAGCGCCACCTTCTGCCCAAACGGTATACATGCCAAGAACTTCGCACCGTATGTTGCCCAGATCAAGGTGTTGATCGCCGAAGGCCGAGTGGAAATGTGTAATCACACGTTCTCTCATCCCGACCTTGCCACGCTTTCCGACGCCCAGATCCGTTCTGAGCTACTGGAAAACGAGACCTGGATCGAGAAGACCTTTGGGGTGACGTCACGGCCTTTCTTTCGGCCACCCTACGGTGCATACAACACCCGGGTCATGCAGGTCGCCGGCGAACTTGGCTTCACCAGGGTGGTGTTGTGGTCCGGCTCTTTCGCCGATTCCAAGCCCTCAACCACGCCCAATGACACCCTGATCGCCATCCACATGGAAGCCGCCCCCGGGTTGATCATGCTTGGACATGCCAACTATGCTTCCACCTGCGTCGAGTTGCCGCAGATTGTCGCCTATCTCACGAGCAAGGGACTAAGGACGGTGACGTTGAGCCAATTGGTCGGCACACAGTACCCTTGATGTAACCCCGGGTACCCATCGCCGAATCCGCTTCGGGCGTCCGTCAGCGACGCTTTGGAACCGCGAGAGCGCTGCTCGGCTCGGCGCTGTAGGGTCAAGCACCGAGTAGTTCCCTACTCAGTTTCGAATACAAAACGCGCCGAAACTGGCGGAAAACAAAAGAGAGATACCCGGCAACGACCTACTCTCCCACCCCGTTGCCAGGGCAGTACCATCGGCGCTGGTGGGCTTAACTGCTGTGTTCGGGATGGGAACAGGTGTTTCCCCACCGCTATGAT
>JBAUTG010000083.1:0-6976 GCA_049582105.1 Candidatus Dormiibacterota bacterium
GTCCGGGCGCGGCCCGAGCCGGAGCCACCTCTGGGCGTTGCGGCTGCTCGGCGGTGGCCGCGATGAGCGCCGGCTCGATCGCCTCCACGGCCACCGTGGCGGTCTCGAGCGCGGCCGGATCGAATCCTCCCGGGGCAAAGCGCTCGCAGACGACGACCGCGAGGACGACGTCGTCGCGGACCACGGGCAGCAGCATCCGTGACGCGGTCTCGATGTTGGTGCGCCGCTGCGCTCGGTGGGACGCCGCCTCGGTGATGAGCACCGGCCGCTTGTACGCGATCACGTGGGCGAGCAGCCCGGCGGGGAGACCGGACGAGGCGTCGGCGCGGGCGGGGAGCAGGTAGGCGCGATCCGCGTCCACGTCGGCGGCGAGGCGGGCGAGCCCGCCCTGCACGCCCTGGTCGATCGCGATGGCGGCCCAGACGGCCGGGCTCCGGTGGATGAGGGCGCGGTTCACGAGCCCGTTGATCACCATGGCCACCACCGCGGCCGCCAGCCCCGCAACGACACTCGCCACCTTCGCCTCGATCAGCAGCGCGAAAACGCCGAACATCACGCAGCCGCTGAACAGCGCGAACTCGAGGTAGTGGCGCGGTCCGTGGCCACCCCGGCGCTGGTCGCCGAAGGTGAGACGCCAGTTCATCGCGGTATTCCAGGCTGCGCTCAGCGCGAACGCGGGGATGAACGCGAGCAGCGGGGTGATCCCGAGGACGCCGATCATCACCGCGAGCACCGGGATGAAGACGCAGAGGCCGCTCAGTCCCACGAGGCCGAACTTCCAGACCCGGGCCGAACCCGGGACGTCGAAGAACAGCGACCAGAGGTGGCGGAGGTAGAGGAGGCCCTGGCGGACGGTCGCCTTGCTGTCGCCGGTGCTCCGCGCCGCCATGGTCATCGGGACGTCGACGACCCGCAGCTCGGGGACGCAGACGAGCAGCTCGAGCAGGATCTTGAATCCGACCGGGCGGAACTCGATGCCGTCGATGAGGGCGCGGCGGCAGAGGAAGAATCCCGAGAGCGGGTCGGAGCTCTGGCGCGCCTCGTTGAACAGCATCCGCGCCACCACCGTCGCCTCACGGCTCACCAGGCGTCGCACCGTGCCGGAAAGACCCTCGTGGCTCCCGCCCGGCGCGTAGCGGCTCGCGACCACGAGATCGGCGCCCCGCTCCGCCTCGGCGAGCAGTTCCGGCAGCAGCTCCGGCGGATGCTGGAGGTCGGCGTCCATGACGCAGACGTAGCGGCCGCGCGCCATGCGCAGCCCGGCGACCACCGCCGTGCTCAGGCCGCCTTTGCGATCGGCGCCGTGGCGGAGCACGCAGCGGACTGCGGGATTGGAGTGCGAAAGCCCGAGGAGCAGGTCGCCGGTGGCGTCATCGCTGTCGTCGACGAAGCAGATCTCGAACGGGGTCTCGGCCAACGCCGCCGTAATGCGGTCGACCAGCGGCCGGATATTGTTCGACTCGTTGCGGGTCGGGACCACCACGCTGACCACGGGCGCAGCCCCCCGCGGCTGTTCAGGAGTCACGGCCAAAGGATAGGCGCGACCGCCATCGGGTTGGCCGCTCGTCATGGATCAGAGTCGCGCCGGGCAGGACAGTGAAACGGCAGGAACTTCCAGACGAGCAAGCCGTCGACGCGATCCGGTGGTGCCCCGAGCAACTGCGTGAACAGCGACTCCATGCCAGGAGTGGCTCCACTGCCGACGACCACGACGGCGAAGGAGAGCGCACAGAGGTCAGCCGCGAGGGCGCTCCGGTCCTCCGCCGTCAGGTGCATAACCGAAGACGCCGCGGTCAGGTCGTAGATGCGCCGCTGCAGGTCCTGCGCCGCCTTCGACGGCTCGCCGACCGTGTACCCGCCGACGATGCTGAACGAATATCCGGCGCTCATCTGCCAGATCATCGCGTCCGGGTAGTCCTCGCTCGGAAACGGTTCGAAGAGGACGTTCGCGCCCTGGAACATCGAGGCTGTGTGTGCCGACGTGAACGGCGGCGGGACTGTGAGACGCGTCGTCTGCGCGGGGAGCGTCGGGATCAGCGGGAACAACGCGACAACGGCAACGGCAACGTTGAGTGCTGGACGCGACTTCAGCAGCCACAACGCCCGGAGCATGAACGCCACGAGGATCGCGGCCGCGAGATCCACATACACCATCAACCGGTTCGGCAGGATGTCGTCGAGCAGCGGCAGGTGTGCCGGGATCCACCACGGGAGCGGCAGTACAAGCAGCGGATGCCGCTGCACGTTGAGGTGCGGTCCGAGCGAGAACACGGCGAAGACCACGGCGACGATCGCGACCGTGCGCACCAGTGGGACGCGCCAGAAGCGAACGGTCGCGACGATGAGCAGCAGGATCAGGGGAATGCCGAGGTACGCGTCCCACTCGGATGCGTTGCCGGTGAAATGCGAGGACACGGCCGTTGCCACCGGCGGCGAGATGAGCTGCGCCACAGTCGGGACGACGAAGTTGGCGGGGTCGGTGACGTAGACGTCGGTGCCATGGATGGCGCCGGAGTTCACGACATGATCGACGCCGAAGAACTGCAGCCACACGGGGTACGCGAGCACCACAACCGCGGGAACCACCGCGTACGTGAGGGATTGCACCACGTAGTGGGAACGCGCCCGCACCTCGCTCCGGTGCGTGACGGCGAGCACGGCGGTGACGACGGCTGCCGCGATGATCTCCGTGAGCAGCACCTCCTGCGCGATGAAGAACTGCACGATCGCGAGCAGGGCTGTGAGCACACCGAGCGTGCGCGGCCGGAGACGCTGCCGCACCACGATCTCGTCGAGGAGCATCAGCGCGAGTGGCGGTGTGACGCCCGCGAGCACGAGGTTGACGTGCCCGAGCAATTGCCCGGTCATGTAGGGCGAAAACCCGTACACCAGGCCGCCGATCGCGGCCGCGACGACGCCGGAGACCCAGCGCCGGATCACGAGAAACGCGAAGCAGGACGCGAGCGCAAGGCTCAGCGTCATCACCACGTTGTACGTGACCACCGGACCGAAGAGCGCGGTGACCGGCCAGAGCACGGCGACCGGGATTGCGCTCGGCTGTGTCCAGAGCAGGTCGAACCCCGTCGGGGAGTTCATGGAATACGAGACGAGCGGATCGAGGCCGTGCCCGACAGCGAAGGGCACCCATCCCATCGCCCAGATCGCCTGCAGCGGGTCCGGGCCCTCGCCGATGTACGTCGTCGATGGCGCCGTCCACGCGGGCAGCGTCAGGAGGATCGAGAGCACCACGTAGCTGCCCGCAACCGCGGCAATGATCAGCAGCCCCCGGCGCCGCTCGCTCACGTCAGAGGTTGGTGGCCACGAGGAGCGCGATGAGCACGAAGAGCAGCGCCGCGTCCGGGAGCAGCGCGAGCGCGACAGCCACGTACGGGGTGACGTCGTAGACGGCCTGCACCGCGAGCGTGGTCAGGGAGAGAAACCACACGAGCAGCGGGAGCGTGAGCCACTCGACGACCGATTGCGCAACGCTCCCGGATCCCGCCAGCGCCTCGATCACCGAGAGCACGCCGTATGCGATCCAGGGGACGAGCGTGAACCCGCTCACACCGAGGTACTGCCGCCAGCGTCCGGCGCGGCCGGTGAGCCCGGCGCCCGCGTCGACGATCAACGCCGCCGCGGCCCAGTACATCAGGAAGAGCAGCGGCAGCACCAGCGATGCGAATGCGCCCGCCGAGCCGCCTCCATCGATCATGTTGGCGAGGAGTCCGAGCAGCAACGCGGCCAGGCCGCTGCCGAGCACGGCGAGGAACCCGAGCGCGATCCGGGGCGATTCCGCCAGTCCGGCGAACGTGCTGCGCGGGCGCACCAGAACCCCGATCACCGACACGGCAACACGGTAGACCACGGAACCGCATTCCGGCCGCGCCGTCACGTGAGTGTTGACACCGCCGGCGCGACAATCGGGCGCATGACGTCCCGCCAGGCTGTGACCCGCGCACTCGCCGGATTCGTCGCCGTGCTCGTTGCCGGGTGTGCGCCGTCGCCGCCGAAGGCGACGCCGGCGGCGACGAAGACCGGCTGCCTGACGCAGTCCGAGGCGACCCAGGTCTGGACGACGATCAACGCCCGCATCGACGCAATCGAGCTCGATCCGCACCATATCGGTGTCTCCGCAGTGACCATGGGGGGTGCGCTCACCGCCATCACCAGCTACCTGCAGCAGCAGCTCGTCGGACCCGGCTTCACCGAGCGCGAGGTGGATCATCTCGACCAGTTGACGGTCGTCCAGGCAGGCTGCAACGGCGGCCTCCTGATCCTCAACGTGACCATGACGATCGTGCAGGACGACTATCTCAACGCCGCCGGGCAGGTGAACCACCGGGATCCGTCGGTCGGACAGCAGTTGAACGTGCTCGCGGAATACGCCCGATCGGGCGGCGTCTGGAAGGAAACGGCCTTCTCCGATCTCACGTCACCGGGTGCCACACCGACGCCGCAGACCGTCCGGATCTGCCAGTGCAGCCTGCTATACTTTGCTTAGGTAATTTTGACCTAAAGTCAGAGGACCCCATTGCGTCGGGGGACAGGTGGCAGGGTGATCACAGCAGAGCGGAACGCAGCGACAGGGGAGCGGGTCCAGCTTCTGGACCGTATCGATCGGTTGCGGCACGAGCGCAACGCGGTCATCCTCGCGCACAACTACCAGCGTGCGGAGGTCCAGGACATCGCCGACTTCGTCGGTGATTCGCTCGGCCTCTCGCAACAGGCGGCCGCGACGAATGCCTCGGTGATCGTGTTCTGCGGCGTCCACTTCATGGCCGAGACGGCGGCGATCCTCTCGCCCCGGAAGACCGTCCTCCTGCCGGACCTCGAGGCAGGGTGCTCGCTCGCCGCAACCATCGACGCAGATCAGCTGCGCGCCTGGAAGGCCGAGCACCCCGGCGCCGTCGTGGTCTCGTACGTGAACACGACGGCCGAGGTGAAGGCGCTCTCCGACTACTGCTGCACCTCGTCGAACGCGGAGGCTGTGATCCGCTCGATCCCCGCCGACCGCGAGATCCTCTTCTGCCCGGACATGTTCCTCGGCGCCCATCTCGAGCGGGTCACCGGTCGCAAGATGCACGTCTGGATGGGCGAGTGCCACGTGCACGCCGGCATCGGTCCTCAGCGTCTCGACGCCATGCGCCGTGAGCACCCCGACGCCGAGCTGCTCATCCACCCGGAATGCGGGTGCACCTCGTCAACGCTGTACCGGATGTCATCCGGCGACCTGCGCGGCCCCACGACCGTGGTCACCTCCACCGAGGGGATGGTCCGGCGCGCCGCCGCATCCGCGGCGAGCACCTTCATCGTCGCGACAGAGGTGGGGATCATCCACCGCATGGAGCAGGACTCGCCGGGCAAGCGTTTCCTCGCCGCGTCCGAGGCAGCCGTCTGCCCGTACATGAAGAAGATCACGCTCGAGAAGGTCGCGTTGTCGCTCGAGCGCATGGCTCCGCGCGTCACCGTCGATCCGGCTGTCGCCGCCCAGGCGCGTGGCGCGATCGACCGCATGCTGGCGATCGTGCCGACCGCAGCGGCTCCGGTGACCTCAGCCGCCTGACCGCGCGGACGTCCGTGGGGCTGACGCCTATGTCAGCATCCCCGGTCGTGAGCGAACCCCTGGTGCTTGCCATCGATCAGGGGACCTCCGGCACGACCTGCCTGCTCGTCTCCCCCGACGGCCGCATCAAGGCCCGCGGGCACCGCGACGTTCACGTGAAGCACCCGCACGAGGGATGGGTCGAGCAGGACGCGTCGGAGCTCTGGGGGTCGGTGGTCGCAACCTCCGAGAGCCTGCTTCGGGAGACCGCTGAGCGCCCGGTGGCGATCGGCATCACGAACCAGCGCGAAACGCTCGTGGTCTTCGACCGGCGGACCCTGGAACCGCTCGCCCCGGCGATCGTGTGGCAGTGCCGGCGTAGCGCGGGCATCTGCGCGGAGCACAGGGCTCGCGGCGAGGAGGCGGAGATCCGGCGGCGCACAGGACTGCTCCTCGACCCGTACTTCACCGCGACCAAGCTCGAATGGCTGCTCCGCGAGAACCCGTCGCTGGCGGCGCGCGCGGCCGGCGGCGAGGTGTGCGCGTCGACTGTCGACACCTGGCTCATCGCCCGGCTCACGGCAGGCGCGGTGGTTGCGACCGACCCGGGCAACGCGAGCCGGACGCTCCTCTACGCCCTTGCACGCGGGGACTTCGACCCGGAGCTCTGCGGTCTCTTCGGCGTCCCTCCCGCGGTGCTGCCCGAGATCCGGCCCAGCGCCGGCCGGTTCGGCATGACCGACCCGGCGTCGTTTCTCGGCCTGACCGTCCCGGTCAGCGGTGTCGCCGGCGATCAGCAGGCGGCGCTCTTCGGGCAGGCCTGCGTGGAGCCCGGCATGTCCAAGAACACGTACGGGACCGGCTCGTTCCTGCTCGTCAACGTCGGCGAAACGGTGCCCGATCCAGGCAGCGGCCTCCTGGCGACGGTCGCCTGGCGCATCGACGGCCGCGACGTCTTCGCACTCGAGGGCAGCATCTTCGTGACCGGCGCCGCGCTTCAGTGGTTGCGCGACGGGCTCGGGCTCATCGCGTCCGCAGCAGACGCGGGCCCGCTCTTCGAATCGGTGCCGGACACCCGGGGATGCGTCTTCATCCCGGCGCTCTCGGGCCTCGGCGCACCGTGGTGGGACCCGGACGCGCGCGGCGCGCTCCTCGGGTTGACCGCCGGGGTCACGCGTGCCCACGTGGTACGCGCGGTCGTTGAATCGATGGCCTACCGGACCCGCGACGTTGTGGAGGCGATGGAACGCGCGTCGGGACAGTCACTGAAGGAACTCCGCGTCGACGGCGGCGCGAGCGTGATGGACGCGCTGTGCCAGTTCCAGTCCGACCTCCTCGGCGTCCCCGTGGCCCGGGCGGCGTCGGCCGAGGCGACCGGGTTGGGAGCGGCGATGCTCGCCGCGGTCGGCGAGGGGCTCGCGAGCGGCCCGGAGC
>JBAUTG010000084.1:0-55866 GCA_049582105.1 Candidatus Dormiibacterota bacterium
GCCGCCCGGGTTCAACTGCTCGAGCTTGGCGAGGATGAGCGGCCGGAGCCCCTCGGTGACCTTGCTCAGCCGGAGCAACGGGGTGTTGCCGACCAGGTCGAGGATGCTCTCGACGTACTCCACTGCCCGGCCATTCTAGTGTCCCGACGCCACCGTCCCTCTTCCTCTCGCCCCGACCAGATCGACCACTCGAGACTGATTGTCTCCGGCTCCGAAGGCCGCATCCCATCCGTGCCGGCCGGCGTCCGAGGTCTTCGCCCACAGCTCCGGCAGCGACTCCAGGTACGCCCGCACGTCGTCGCCTCCCGGGCAAGCGGTCTTGTCCTGCCGGGCTGGCATCAGGCAGACTGCGGCACCATGAACCCCAGCGTCCTGATCCCTGGGATCGTCGGCGCCGTCTGCGGCGCGCTCGGCTGGTTGCTCGTCGGGCTCTACATGGCTCGACGGCAATACGCCCGAACCGCCAAGAACGCTGGGCGGGCCGTCTACCTCGAGCTGGAGATGAACCGCCTCAGCGTCCAAGTGGCCCTCGACTACGGCGCGTTCACACCTCTTGGGCGGTCGTCCTTCGACCGGCTGCTGCCGGAGCTCGCTACGTGGCTGGCGCCCGAGGATCTCCAGACGATCGTCGCGGCCTACATGGCCCACGCCGGATACGGTCAGGCGAGCGGGGAGCACGCGCTGCCGAGCGACATCCGGCGCCAGGCCCTCGCCGGGATCCTCGGAGCGCAGGAGCGAGCCCTCGCACTGATCCGGCGGCGAGTATTCACCGAGGACGAGGCGCGACGGATGGAAGCAGTCCAGTCGGGCGACAGGCCCAGCCTCGCCCCCGACGTGTCGCCGCAGTTGGGAGGGTGACGATGCCCGTCGATCACCAGGCGCTGTCCGAACGGTATGCGAGGGCGCTCGCAAGCGGTGACCTTGAGATCATCGACGAGGTCTTCACTGAGGATTACGTCGACGAGTACCCACAGTCGGGCGAGGTCATCCGTGGGCGACAGAACCTCCGGGCGATCATGGAGCACCGCCCCGGTCGCCCCTCGGAACGCGGGCCCGACCTCTCGACGGTCCGCGCCCGAGCGGGCGACGAGCATAGGGTCATCGCGCCGCTGTTCACCGTGGTCCGGGTCCAGGGACGGGGCGATGCGGGCACGACGACGCTGCGGGCCCGCTACCCGGACGGCTCCTCGTGGTGGATCGTCGTCTACGAGCTGCGCGACGGCCGCATCGCCCGCTCGACGAGCTTCTTCGCCCCGGAGTTCGAGGCCCCCGCGTGGCGAGCCCCGTTCGTCGAGCGCCGAGTGGCACCGGCGACCTGAGCAGCCGAGCAGAACCGCACACGGGAGGCAGGGACGTGGACGATCTCGAACGGAACAAGGCGCTCATCCGGACCTACTGGGACGCGGTCAACAGAGAGGACTACGCGACGCTGGCGTCGATCCACGACCCCGCCGCGCGCAACCACGCGCCGGCGGCGTTCGATGTGACCGAGTGGCCGCCGGAGGGCAAGCCGTTCGGGCCCGTCGAGGTCCGCGAGACCTACCAGTGGATCCGCAGCGGTCAGCCGGACCTCCACGTCGACGTCGAGGCGCTCATCGCGGAGGCCGACCAGGTCGTGGCCTGGGTCCGGGCGACGAGCACCCTCACCGGGACGGGCGGCCCGATCCCGCCCACCGGTCGTCGGATCGACTTCCACCATGCCCACCGCTTCCGGATCCGCGACGGGCGGATCGTCGAGCACTGGGCGGTCCGCGACGACCTCCGGTCGCTTATCCAGGCCGGTGTCGTGAACCCGCCGGGCCGACCAACCGGCTGACCCCCGGGTCGGCTACCCGCGAGGCGGTGCACCGACCGCGCTCGACGCGACGTGAGTGGCCCGGTCACGTCGTTTTCAGTCGCAAGGAGCGTCACTGGCGAGCAGTTCCCGGGCAAGCGTGTCGGTCAGCCAGGCCTGATAGCGCTCGTCGCCCCAGCCCCGGCCGACGACCAGCAGGTCGTAGACCGCCAGAGAGCACAGCGTCCAGGCGATGTCGGTACCGCCATCGACCGCGAGGCCCGGCCTGAGCGCTCCCCGGTCGGCGAGCATTCGCACGAACCGCCCCTGCCCGTCGAGCCGCCAGGCCTCCATCTCGTCCCAAAGCCGCCGGAGTTCGGGATCGCTCCCCGCGGCGTCGCGCAGGGCGCGCAGGAGCGGACCCGCGCGGCGGTGGATCCCGGGCTGCGTGGCGGCATAGCCCGCCACCTGCCTGCGCGGGTCCGGCTCCTCGCGGATGGCGCGGATCGCCGGCCGCTCCTCGACGGGGATCTCGTCCCGCCCGGCGCCGCCCGCCAGCAGCGCCTCCACCGCTGACCGGAACAGCGCAGCCTTGCTGCCGAAGATCCGGTAGACCGTCTCGACCACGACGCCGGCCTCGCTCGCGATCTCGGCCAGGGGAACGCCGTAGCCGCGCTCGCGGAACAGCCGGCCGGCGGCCGTCACGATGTCGCGTCGCGTCTGCGCGGCCTGCGCCGCCCGGCGCGGTGACTGGTAGCGACGACGGGGCTTGACGCTCTCGGACATTTCGCGGTACTCTGACTTATGTGAAATCATGCCGGCTTGCGTGATGATAGCGGAGGAGTGTCCCGTGTTCGCAGTAGTGGTCCGTGAGGCGGGCGATGCGGCCCAGATCGATGGAAGCGGGAGCATGGTCAGCACGAAGGTGGCGCCGCGCGTACGCGAGGCTCCCGGCTTCGTCTCGGCTCTGTGGATGAGCGACGGAGCCGGCAAGACGCTCAACGTTCTGGTCTTCAGGTCCGAGGAGGCCGCGCGCGCCGCCCTCGACGCCGCCCGCACCGCTCCCCGACCCCCGTTCATGCGCGTCGAGTCCGTCGACCTGTTCAGCGTGCTGGGGAGCGCGTAGCGGGTCGACATCCCCATCAGTCGTCCGACTCGGCCCCGCCCTCCGGCTCCGGCAGCCGCGGCGCCAGGATCCACACCAGCTGCGCCGTCGTCTCCGCGCCCACCTTGGACCGCGTTCGCCAGGTGGTGCTTCACGGTCGAGTGGGAGAGCCCGAGTTGGCAGGCCGCCGCTTTCTCCGACCCGGTCACCAGCACCGCTGTAACGACACCGACCTCACGGTCGTTGGTCGCGGGGCAATGCCGTCACCGCCGTTCAACATGCCGGGGCCACGGCATACTGAACCTGCATGGAGCAGTCCGGCAGCCAGGACATCACCGGGTCGAGCACGCGCGTCCCCGGGTACACCCTGGATCGGGGGGTCAGCGTCGATCGCGCCGGCGCGCTTGTCGACGCCCACGATACGGCGTCCGGATCGCCCGTGGCCATCCGGCTGCTCAGCCCAGCCCTCTCGGCGGATGCCGCGTTCCGCCGTCAGGTCCGCCGCGACATGGCGGCGCTCGCCGTGTTGCGGCATCAGCATGTCCTCGCCGTGATCGCGTTCGACGATCGCGACGGGGCGATCGTCTACGAGGCCGTGGACGGCGTGACGCTGCGCCACGTCGTCGACGTCACCGGCGCGCTGCCTCCCGCGGCGGCGCTCGTGGTGTTCGACGACTGTCTGTCAGGCCTCGAGGCGCTCCACGCGGCCGGGGTCATCCACCGTGACGTGAGGCCGGACGCCGTGACCATCGATACGGGTGGCACGGCGATCCTGCGCGACGCGGGGGTCCCCGCCCCGCCGCTCCACCACGGGTGGCGGGCCGGGACTCCTCAATACATGGCGCCGGAGCTCTGGGCGAGCCGGCCGCACACGATCGCGACCGATCTCTACGCGGCGACCGGTGTTCTCGTGGAGGCGCTCACGGGAGACCCGCCCTACCTCGGCACCGACCTCACGGGTCTCGGTGTGCAGCACACCCAGGGGGCGGTGCCGAGCGAAGCCGTGCCGATGATCGCCCGTGCGCTCGTGGTCAGCGGGCTCGCCAAAGACCCGCGCGATCGCCCTGCGAGCGCGTCGCTGTTCCGTCGCGACGTCGAGATCGCGGGCACCGCATTCCTCGGTGCCTCGTGGCGCGACCGGGGTCGCGCCTGGCTCGCGTCCACAGTGGCCGACCGCATCGGCGATCCGGCGCCCACGCTCCTGCCGGTCGACGAGTTCGTGGACGAGGATGACGACCTGCCGTTGCCGGCGATCGCGATCGACACAGCGGCCGATGAGCGGCCGCCGGGCGGGGTGGGGTGGAAGACGTGGTCGGTGGCGGGGGCGGCCGTGCTCGTGCTCGTCGTGGTGATCTTCGCCACAGTGAACGCGCTTGGCGGATCTCCCGTGCAGCTGTCGCCAACACCGCCGACCGTTGCCGCTCCGCTCTTCACGCCGACGGCGCCGCCGCCGACCGACGACGGCACGTTACCCACCGACACCGCCGCGCCCGACACGTCCTCGCCGTCACCGACTCCGAGGGCGACACCGACCCCGACGGCGGCACCGAATAGCGCGCCGGTGACCCTCGCGCCCAAGCCGACCCCGACCGCCACACCGTCGGGCTCGACGCCGACCCCAAGTCCCACGCACTGACCGGAGGTCAGCGCGCCGGCGTCAGCCCGTAGACGTCGGCCGCGTAGTCGTTGAGCATGCGCGCAGCCGAATAGCGCGGCCCGTTGGTGCGCAGCGACGCGCGAATCCGCTCCACCCAGCCTCGCGGAATCCCGTGCTCGTCGCGCTGATAGAAGAGCGGGATGATCTCGTGCTCGATGATGTCGAAGAGTGTCGACGCGTCGCGCGAGTCCTGCATCGAGTGGTCGAAGAGGATGTCGCCCGGGATGGCCCAGCCGTTGGTGCCGTCGTACGCCTCGGCCCACCAGCCGTCGAGGACCGAGAGGTTGAGGCCGCCGTTGAGCGCGGCCTTCATGCCGCTGGTGCCGCTCGCCTCGAGCGGAGGACGCGGAACGTTGATCCACACGTCGCACCCCGCGACCATGTTCAACGCGGTGTCGAGGCTGTAGTTGTCGAGGAATGAGAGCTTGCTTGCCTCCGACATGTCGCGTTTGAACCCGAAGAGGCCCTGGGCCGCGCGCTTGCCCTCCTCGTCCTGCGGGTGCGCTTTGCCGGCGAGCACCATCTGCACGGGACGCTCGCTGTTGTCGAGCATCGCCTCTGCGCGTTGCGGGTCGAGCGTGAGCAGCTGGATGCGCTTGTAACCGGCAAGACGTCGCGCGAAGCCGAAGGTCAGCGCATGTTCGTCGAAGCCGTGCTCGGCCGCCTCGACATACCAGCGCGGCTCGTCGCGCGCGAGCCGGCTCGCAACGCTGCGCTGGCGCACCTTCTGCACGAACTCCGCCCGCAGCGCGTTGCGCAGATCCCACAGCTCGGCGTCGGGGATGTCGTCCACGCCGCGCCACGTCGCCGGTTCCGCGGCACGTGATGCCCATCCGGCGCCGAGGTAGCGATCGAGCAGGTCCCGGGTCCGGGGCGCCATCCACGTCGGGACGTGCACGCCGTTGGTGACGTGCCCGATCGGCACCGTGTCGGCGGGACGTTCGGGGAACAGGGACTGCCACATCTGGCGCGCGACCTCGCCGTGCCGCCTGCTCACACCGTTGCGAGCGCGGCTCATCTTGATGCCGAGCGGCGTCATCACGAACTGTTCGTGCGGGTTGTCGGGGCGGGTTCGACCGAGATGCAGGAACCCGTCGAGGTCGAGCCCGACCTGCTCGGGGTAGTCGCCGAGCACCTCGACGATCTCGCTGACGTCGTAGCCCTCGTTGCCCGCGCTCACGGGCGTGTGAGTCGTGAACACGGTGTGCTCCCGAGCGGAGGTGAAGGCCTCGTGTCTCGAGCGTCCCTGGGCCATCTGCCGGCGGGCCATCTCGAGCGGCGCAAGCGCGCCGTGACCCTCGTTGAGATGGACCACGCAGGGGTCGATGCCCATGGCTTCGAGGGCCCGCATCGAGCCGATCCCCAGCAGCGCGTACTGCGCGAGGCGGGTCGGCCGGTCGGCGACGTAGAGGCGGCTCGTGATCCACTGATCGATCGGCGAGTTCTCGGGCCGCTGCGCATCGAGGAGGTAGAGCGGTGTGCGCCCGATGTCGAGACGCCAGACCTGGACGGTCACGTCGCGGCCTCGGAGCGGCACGGTGACCGTCAGCGGCGTGTTGTCGCCGTTTGTGACAAGGGCGGCAGGAACACGCTCGGGGTCGACCTGCAGCCAGTACTCGTGCTGGTACCCCGACTGATCCATGCGCTGCTGGAAGTATCCCTGCCGGTAGAGGAGGCCGACGCCGACCATCGGGAGCGCCATGTCGGACGCCTGCTTGAGGATGTCGCCGGCGAGCACGCCGAGGCCACCCGCGTAGATGGGGAGCGACCGGTGCACCGCGAACTCCGCGCACAGGAAGGCGACCGGACGCACGGGCGTCGCCCTCCCCTCCATCGACGGACGTCCCAGCTCGTTGTCGAGCGCGGCAATCATGCCCGCAATCCGCTCGCGCAACCCCGCGTCACCGGCCGCGCGCTCGAGCGTCGCGGAGGTCGTCTCGTGGAGCAGCCGGATCGGATTGTGGTTGCTCGCGGACCATCGCGCGGGATCGATCATCCGGAAGATGTCGTCGCCGCCGGGCCACCACGACCAGAGGTAGTTGAAGGCGAGCTTCGCCAGCGGTTCGAGCGATCGTGGCAGCCGCGCGGCAAGGTCCGCCGCCGCGCGATCGATGTCCTCGCTGCCGTCGGCGAGGGTTGCGGTGGCGAGCTCGGTCATGCGGCGGACCCTGCGATTGCGGCGACGAGCGCGGCGACACCCGCCCGCGGGCCGTCCGCGTGTCCGAATACCGCGGTTCCGGCAACGAGCACGTCGGCTCCGGCGTCGACGCACGCTCGCGCGTTGCCGGCGTCGACTCCGCCATCGACCTCGACCTCGGTCTCGAGTCCCTGGCGCTCGATCTCCCTCCGGATCTCCTCGACCTTGCGCAACGTGCGAGGGATGAGTCGCTGACCGCCGAAGCCGGGATCGATCGTCATCACGAGTGCCAGGTCGCACGCCTCGAGGATGTCCTCGAGCATCGCGGCGGGTGTGCTGGGGTTGATCGCAGCCCCGGCGCGGCAATCGAGCGCGCGAATCGCTGTCAACGTGCGGTGGAGGTGCGGGCTCGCCTCGTAGTGCACGGTGATCGCGTCGGCGCCGGCGCTCGCGAAGGTGTCAAGGTGCCGGTCGGGGTTGACGATCATCAGGTGCAGCTCGAGGGGGAGCGATGTCTCACGACGGAGCACGCGGACCGTGTCGGTCCCGAAGGTGAAGTTGGGGACGAACACGCCGTCCATCACGTCCACGTGAATGCGCTCGGCGCCGCTGCGCTCCAGGTCGCGCGCGGCCTGGGCGATGTGCCCGAAATCAGCGGCGAGCAGGCTCGGCGCGATCCGAACCGAGTCGCGGCAGGGCGTCCAGGTGGAGCGTGGCATCGCGCGGATTCTGCCAGACAGGGGTCCGCAGCCCCCGGGAGTCATGAACTCGTCATCGAGTTCGTTCAACTCCCGTCCGGATATCCAGCGGTTCGAGCGCCGCCCGGACGGCTGCGATCAGGGGTTGGCCGTGGCGAGGGACGCCCGGGGTTCAAACTCGGTCTCGAATTCGACCGCGATGGCGCCGATGTTCAGGGATCATGCCGCGGCAGCGGCGTCGAGGAACCAGAGGAGCGTACCGTCGCTCGGGCGAATCCTCGAAGCTGGGACGGTTCCGGCCGCGGTCGCAGACAGCGCGTCGCGCTTCGCCGCGCCGGTGACCATGAACGCCACCGCCGCCGCCGCGTTGATCGCGGGATAGGTGAGGGTGATTCGATCGAACGGCTCGTAGTCGGCGAGACCGCGCGTTGCCCAGCGGTCGGTCACGTCGAGCGCCGGTGTGCCGGGAAAGAGTGACGCGGTGTGCCCGTTCTCGCCGAGTCCGAGGAGGATGACGTCAAGTCGGGGCGCGCCGCTCGCTCCTCCGCGCAGCGTGGCTGCAAGCAAGTCGGAATACTCCGCGGCCGCGGCGTCGAGGTCGGGACGCTCGGCCGGCATGCGGTGCACGCGCAGCTGGTCGACCGGGACCCTGCTCAGCAACGTGCTGTGCGCGAGGTGGTAGTTGCTCGACGGATCGTCAGCCGGGCACGCACGCTCGTCCCCGAAGTACACGCTCCACGCCGGCCAGTCGACCCTGTCGTGCCAGCGCGGACCGGCCAGCGCGTCGTACAGGAGGCGCGGCGTGCTTCCGCCCGCGAGCGCGATCGAGAAGCCGCCATGATCGGCGATCGCGCGCTCTGACGCCGTGGCGACCCAGCCGGCAACCGCTTCGGCCACCGCCGCAGGGCTGTCGCGCACGACGCGCTCACTGAGCACGGTTATGGACGATGCCAGGCGCGCCCGTCGCGGGCCATGAACGCGTCGGACTCCTCGGGCCCCCACGTCCCCGACTCGTAGTTCGGGCTGTGCACGCGGTCCGGCGGGTGCGCGCGCCATCCGTCGAGGATCGCGGTGCAGAAGCGCCACGCCTCCTCGACCTCGTCCTCGCGTGCGAAGAGTGTCGGATCGCCGAGCATGCAGTCGAGGAGCAGACGCTCGTACGCGTCGGGTGACTGCTCACGGAACGCGGTGCCGTACATGAAGTCCATGTTCACCGACTCGATGCGCAGCGCCTGCCCGGGGATCTTCGCGCCGAAACGCAGCGTGATGCCCTCATCGGGCTGGATGCGCAGCACGAGCAGGTTGGGCTCGATCCCGGCGGTGGGAACCTGTCCCGATGCAACGGGGATGCTGCCGGCAAACGGCGAATGGGGCACGCGACGGAACTGGATGACGATCTCCGTCGCGCGCTTCGGCATCCGCTTGCCGGTGCGCAGATAGAAGGGGGTCCCCGCCCAGCGCCAGTTGTCGATGTCGACCTTGAGGGCGACAAACGTCTCGCGCAGGGAATCGGGCGCGACCCCCTTCTCCTCCCGATACCCGACAACGTGTTCGCCATCGACGATCCCCGCCGAGTACTGTCCTCGCACGGAGTGGGACAGCGCGTCGTCGGGATGGATCGGGCGAACCGCGCGCAGCAGCTTCACCTTCTCGTCGCGCACCATCTCGGCCTGGAAGCTCGACGGTGCCTCCATGCCGACAACCGAGACCAGCTGCATGATGTGGTTCTGCACGATGTCGCGCAGCGCGCCGGCTCCCTCGTAGTACGAGCCGCGACCCTCGACACCGATCTCCTCGGCGACGGTGATCTGCACGTGGTCGATGTACTGCCGGTTCCAGAGTGGCTCGAAGATGCCGTTCGCGAACCGGAAGACGAGCAGGTTCTGGACTGTCTCCTTGCCGAGATAGTGGTCGATGCGGTAGATCTGCTCCTCGGTGAACGCCGTGTGCAGGCGTTCGTTGAGCTCTCGCGCGGTGGCGAGGTCGCGCCCGAACGGCTTCTCGATGATCACGCGCACGAAGGTGCCCGGCGCTTGTGCCGTGAGGCCGGCGGCGTTGAGCCGGTCGGCGATCGGCATCACCGCGCCCGGTGGCGTGCTGAAGTAGAAGAGCCGGTTGCCGGCGGTGCCGCGTTCGCGGTCCACGGCATCGAGCACGTGACGCAAGGGTTCGAGGCCGTGTCCGGCATCGTGGTCGTACGTGACATAGCGGAGTCCCGCCGCGAAGCGCTCCCAGACATCGGGACGAAGCAGCACCCGCCCGTACTCCTTGACACCCTCGCGCATCTCCTCGCGGAACTGGTCGTCGCTCAACTCGCTGCGCCCGGCGCCGACGACTGTGAAACCCGGCGGCAGGCTTTCCTCGGCGAACAGCGCGTACAGCGCCGGCACCAGCTTTCGCTTGGTCAGGTCGCCGCTCGCCCCGAAGATGACAACGCAGAAGGGGACAGGAGTCCGCGGCTGACGGCGCCGCTCCTGCAGCGGGTGATCGGCGGTCAGGACGATGGAGGCGTTCCCCCCGCTGCTGCCTCGGCCTTCACCGGGTGACCACCGAACTCGTTGCGCAGCGCGGCGATCACCTTGTTGCCGAAACCGTCCGGCAGGCGCGACTGATATCGGGCCATCAGCGACATCGCGAGCACCGGCGCAGGGACCGAGAGTGCCATCGCGTCCTCGAGAGTCCACCGTCCCTCACCGGAGTCGTCCACCCAGCCGCGCAACTGATCGAGCTGCGGGTCGCGTGCGAACGCTCGCTCCGCAAGCTCGAGGAGCCAGGAACGCACCACGCTGCCCTGGTTCCAGAGGTGCGCGATACCGTGGAGGTCGAGCTCGCCGAAGTCCTGCTTCGCCTGCATGATCGCGAAGCCTTCCGCATATGCCTGGAGCATTCCGTACTCGATGCCGTTGTGGACCATCTTCACGAAATGCCCTGCTCCAGACGGACCGACGTGCAGGAATCCGTCCGGAGGGGCGAGCGTCGTGAAGATCGGCCGCCAGTGATCGACGATCTCCTTCTCGCCGCCCGCCATCAGGCAGTAGCCGACCTCGAGACCCCAGATCCCGCCGCTCGTCCCCGCGTCGATGTAGCCGATGCCGCGCTGCGCGCTGCTCGTGGCGCGGGCGATGGAGTCGTGATAGTTGCTGTTGCCGCCGTCGATGATCGTGTCGCCCTGCTCGAGCTGGGACTGCAGTGTGGCAACGGTCTCGTCGGTGATCTTCCCCGACGGCACCATGATCCAGACGCCTCGCGGCTTGTCGAGCTTCGCGATCAGCTCGTCGATGCTCGGCGCCGTGGTCGCGCCGAAGGCCTCGACGCTGGTCCTCGCGTCGACGTTGGGGTCGTACGCGACGACTTCGTGATCGCCGTCTCGCCGGAGTCGATGAACCATGTTCGCGCCCATCCTGCCGAGCCCGACAAAGCCGATCTGCATGCTCGTGAGTCCCTTGTGTAGCGGTGGCGCTCAGCGCGCCGCCGGGGTTGCGCTGATGGCGTCGGTGAGGTTGGCGAGGCCCGCGCCGAGGTCCCCTGCGATGTGGACGCGTACCACACGCCGGCCGTGATTCCGCAGGGACTGGAGGTCGCCGGCGGCCTGCGCCCGCTTGAGGATCGAGAAGGTGAACGGCTTGCCGGGGATCGGCACGTCCGTGCCGTCGTCGGCGGTGATCTGGATGTAGACCCCGGTGTTGGGTCCACCCTTGTGCAGCTGTCCCGTGCTGTGCAGGAATCGCGGGCCGAAGCCGAGCGTGGTGGCGATGCGACGTGAATCACGAATCGCGACGCGAAGGCGCTGCAGCGCCTCGTGATTGGGATCGTCGGGAGTCACGTATGCCATGAGCGCAACGTAGTCACCGGGATTCGCGGTGTCGAGGTGGGCGGCGAGCGCTCCTGACGCGCTGCTCGCAGACACGTCGCCATAGACGTGCAGCGCACCGTCGCTCACCGCGGGTGCCTCGTCGGGTAGTGCGCCGGTCTGCTCGTACTCGTGCAGCACCGCGTTCGTGTTGTCCTTCGACTCCTTGACGTTCGGCTCGTCGAACGCATCGATGCCGAGATGCGCACCCGCGACGGCGGTGGCGAACTCCCAGCGGAAGAACTCCGCGGCAAGATCGTATTTGTCCTTGAGGTCGTAGACGATCACAGGGTGTCCAGCCTTCTGCAACGCCTCGAGCGATGCGTCGAACGCGGCGTCAACACCGATGCTCAGTGCGACGAACAGGCGATCGTCGGAGTACACGGACGGTTCGCCGATCGGTTCGTCGCCGATCGGGATGATGCCCTTGCCCTCCTTGCCCGTGCTCTCCGCGATGAGCTGTTCGGACCAGAGCGAGTACGCGTCGACGCTCTGTGGCGCAAGGATCGTCACCTTGTCGCGCCCGGCGTCGTGGAGTGCTCCCATCACCGTGCCGAGCGCGAGGCCGCCGTTGAGATCACCGGGCACGCCGGCGGCACAGTTTCTGCGCATGTCAGCGGCGCGTTGGAGCAGCAGGTCGATGTCGATGCCGATGACCGCGGCGGGAACGAGGCCGAACATGCTCAGCGCCGAGTAGCGACCGCCGATGTCCGGCGGGTTCTTGTAGAGGTGCCGGAACCCACGGTCGCGCGCGATGTCTGCGAGCGGTGTGCCCGGATCGGTCACGGCGATGAAGTGCGATCCCGGCTCATCGCTTGCGGCCGCCGTCAGCTCCCAGAAATGCGCGAGGTGCGAGAGCGTCTCGAGCGTCGTTCCAGATTTGCTGGACACGATGTAGCCGGTCGCCCGCGGATCGATGGCACCGGTCACCCGCATGATCGCAACCGGATCCGTGGTGTCGAGCACGTGGAGCGCCGGCTGGCCCTCCGCGCTGCCGAAGGAGCTGCGCAACACCTCGGGGCACAGGCTCGAACCACCCATCCCGAGGAGCACGCAGTCACGCCATCCCGCCTCGCGCACCTCCGCGGTGAGCGCGGTCAGGGCGGGGAGCCGCTCACGCATCGCGCCGACGACGTCGAGCCAGCCGAGTCGGTTGCGGATCACAGCGGCGGCAACCTCATCGCCGGGCTTCCAGAGATTGGGATCGCGGTGCCACACCTGCACCGCGACCTGCGTGGCCTCTGGCGTGTCGAGTGCGACAGTCGTTGCGCCGGTGTCGATGTGCTGCCGCTTTGCGTATCCCGATGACATCGAGTCGACCTTCTCGGCGATGCCGCGGGTGAGCTCGCTGAAAGAGTCGGCGAAGGACTTGACGCCCGCGTCAAGCAGCTGCTGCGTCACGTCCTCCATGTTGATGCCGGCCTCCGCCAGCTGGTCCATGACACGGTGCGCAGCGGCGTAGTCGGCCTTGACGGTGTCACCCGCCACGACACCGTGGTCCTGGAACGCCTCGATGGTCGCGGGTGGCATGGTGTCGACGGTGTCCGGTCCGATGAGCGCCTCGGCATAGACGACATCGCGGTAGTTGGGATTCTTGGCGCTCGTGCTCGCCCAGAGCGGGCGCTGCACGTATGCGCCGGCATCCCGCAGCGCCGCGAACCGCGCGTCACCGAAGCGCTGTTCGAAGAGCTCGTATGCGAGCACCGCATTGGCGATCGCCGCCTTGCCGAGCAGGCCTTCGAGGAGTGCGTTGCCCGGGTCGGCGGCGAGCTTCTCCGAGAGCATCTTGTCGACCAGCGTGTCGACTCTGCTGACGAAGAACGACGCGACGGAATGAACGTCGATCGCCTCACCCGCACTGTGGCGCGCCTCGAGCGCACCGAGATACTGCTCGATGACCTGTTCGTGAAACGCGATCGCGAAGATGAGCGTGATGTTGACGTTGCGCCCGTCGGCAAGCGACCGGCCGATTGCCGGCATGCCCTCGAGCGTGGCCGGAATCTTGATCATGACGTTGGGGCGGTCGACGCGCTCCCAGAGCGTTCGCGTCATCGCGATCGTTCCATCGGTGTCGTGCGACAGCGAGGGTGGTACCTCGATGCTCACAAACCCGTCGGCGCCCGAGGTCCGGTCGTGGACCGGACGGAGGATGTCGCAGGCGTGCTGGATGTCGGTGATCGCCAGCTCCGTGAAGATGTCGTTCGGATCGTCGATCCCTGACGCGAGGAGCTCGCGTATCTGATCGTCGTACAGCGATCCGTCGGCAATCGCCTTCTGGAAGATCGTCGGGTTGCTGGTCATGCCCGTGACGTTCGCGTTCGCGATCAGACGTTGCAGCTCGCCTGACGTCAGCAGCTCGCGGCTGATGAAGTCGAGCCAGACGGACTGACCGCGCTCACCGAGCTGTTGCAGTGGTGTCGCCATGTCAGTGTGCCTCGCCGGCGAGGTTCGTCACGGCGGCGACGATCGCGTCGGCATCGATCCCCGCAGTTGCCATCAACTCCTCGGGGGTGCCGGAGCCCGGGAGGCTGCGCACGGCGAGATGCGTCACGCGAGGCGGCGTTGGCTCGAGCGCGAGCGCCTCCATCACCGCAGCGCCGAGGCCGCCCTCCGGATAGTGATCCTCGACGACGACGAGCCGGCCACCGGTCGCGTCGCTGGCGGCGCGCAGTGTCGCCGTGTCGATGGGTTTCACCGAGTAGAGATCGATGACACGACACGCGACGCCCTTCGCCGACAGACGGTCGGCGGCGTCGAGGCAGGCGTGCAACGTGACACCCGCGCCGATGAGCGTCACCGCGTCCTTGTCGGTCTGGCGGATCACCTTGGAGCCGCCGACGGGGAACTCCTCGCTGTTGTCGTACAGGACCGGGTACGCGCCGCGTGTTGTGCGGATGTAGCTGATGCCGCGCAGATCCGGCATCTGCGCGATGAGCTTGGCCGCGGAGACGGCGTCACTCGGATAGAGCACGGTCGACGAGTGCACCGCGCGCAGCGATGCGAGGTCCTCGAGCGCCATCTGCGACGGGCCGTCGGCGCCGATCTCGCAGCCGGCGTGCGAGCCGGAGAGATGCATGGTGATCTCTGACACCCCCGCCATACGAACGAAGTCGTACGCGCGCGAGAAAAATGCGGCGAAGGTGGATGCGAACGGCTTGTAGCCGCGCACGGACAGTCCGACGGCGCTCGCGACCATCTGCTGCTCGGCGATGAACATCTCGAAGAAGCGATCCGGATACGCCGCCTTGAACTCGTCCGCGTGGGTGGAGTTGCTGACCTCGCCGTCGAGGGCGACGACGTCGTGGCGCGCGCCGAGCGCCCGCAGCGTGTCGCCGTACGCCTTGCGCGTCGCGACCTTGTCGCCGATGGCGTAGGTCGGCACGGTGACCGGCTGATCCGTCTGGTTTGCCGACGCCGACTCTGCGCCGTCGGGTGGCCGGACGTGAATGCGCAGGTCGCGTATGCCGCCGAGCTCCGCGATCGCCTTCTCCGCAAGGTCAGGCGGGAGCGCCTTGCCATGCCAGCCGTCTTTGTTCTCGATCTCCTTGAATCCCTTGCCCTTGATCGTCCTGGCGATGATCACACTCGGCCGGTCGCCGTCTTCGCGAGCCGACGTGAACGCGTCGTCGACCTCGTGGAGATCGTGGCCATCGATCACGATCGGTCGGCACCCGAACGCCTCGACACGCTGCCTGTAGACGTCGAGGTGCCACTCGTACTCGGTCGGCCCGCGCTGTCCCAGGCGGTTGACATCGAAGATCGCGGTGAGGTTCGAGAGCCCGTAATGACCTGCCTTGTCGAGCGCCTCCCAGACTGATCCTTCGGCGAGCTCGCTGTCGCCGCAGAGGACCCAGACGTGGAACGGGAGCTTGTCGAGATACTTCCCCGCAAGCGCGACGCCGACGGCGATCGCGATGCCCTGGCCGAGCGAGCCCGTGGCCACGTCGACCCAGGGGATGGCCGGTGTTGGATGACCCTGCAACCGCGAGCCGTGGGTGCGGTACGTCATCAGCTCCTCGTCGGTGATCGCGCCCGCTGCCTTGTACAGCCCGTAGAGGAGTGGCGAGGCGTGCCCCTTGGAGAAGATGAGGTGATCGTTGTCCGCCAGCTTCGGCCGGCTGAAGTCATAGCGCAGGTGGCGGGCGGCCAGGACTGCGATCAGGTCCGCCGCCGACATGCTCGAGGTGGGATGGCCCGACCCCGCCTTGGTGCTGCAGCGGATGCCGTCCACGCGAATCTGCTGCGCGACTTCGCCAACGAAGTCGAGAGCGGGGAGCGTTCCCGCCTCGATGCTGCCGGTCACCGCCATTGCATGCACCTCCTGGAGCCGTCTGAACTTGAATCATGCCGCGATGGACCCGGACCGCGCCCTGCGGTATTGGTCCCGGGCACATGGGGTACAGTCACGGCTCGGAGCGCGCGCCTATAGCTCAGTCCGGATAGAGCGTCTGACTACGGATCAGAAGGTCGGGGGTTCAAATCCTCCTGGGCGCGCCACCCCCGAGCCGGCTCCGTCAGGTGCAATCAGCCCCATCGCGCCGCGGCCGGTGGTGGACGGGGACCGACGTCTCGGTCGGATCGCCCTCAGCGCCCGGTCGGCGCGTTCGCCACGCTGTTGATCACCGCGCCGGTGCCGAGGAGCGCGACGATCAGCCAGAAGACGCTGCCCGTGACGACGTACACAACCACACCCACTATGGCGGCAACAATCACGCGTATGGCTATTGCCCAGAGGAGCTGACCACGGGTCAGTCCGAACCAGGTGCGGGTTACACTGCCTGCGGTCTTGTTCATGCTCGCCTCCTTTCGGCGGCCTGTGGGGTGCACGTGTGCTGCCAGTGAGGTAATCGTTGCCGGAGCCGCGAACATTGATAAGAGCCCTTTGTCACAAATAACGCGTGCTGCAGCGGCTCATGTCGAGCAGGACGCGGCTGAGGAGTTGGAGCAGGTGCTTAGCAGCTGCACACGGTGACCTTGACTGGTTGTCTCCGGTTACGCCTTGTTCAGGGTGGCGCCTCAACGACCGGAACTCCGTCGTCCATGCGAATGCGCCAGCCCTGCTCATGCACCGCGCGGTGATGCCGCCGGCACAAGGACACCAGGTTGCCGAGCTCGGTTGGACCACCGTCAGCCCAGTGGATGATGTGATGCCCGTCGGTCCACGCCGGCGGACGATCGCAGCCCGGGAAGCGGCAGCCGTTGTCGCGCAGGCAGAGGGCGGTGCGGATGTGCACCGGGATGGTGCGCGTGGCCCGTCCCACTGAGAGCGGCACCACCGGCGTCGTGACGTTCGAGAGCCACGCATCCGCACCATCGGCGTGCGGCGCCACGCTCACCTCGGTCTTGACCGCGTCGCAGGCGATCCGGCGTGCGGTTGCCGGGTGGATCGGTCCCACGCCCTGGAGCACCGCTGCCTCCGCATCGGCATCGGCGCGCAGCGCTCTCGCGCTCACCGTGAGCGTGAGATGGGGCCGCTGACCGTGCACCTCAGGGAGAGCGGCGCAGCGCAGTTGCGTCGCAGCAAGCTCCACCAAGGCGTCCGCACGTCGCTCCGATCCCGAGCGCGAGTCCTCCGGACCCGGCAGCTCGGTGATGGCATCGAGCAGGGTCTTGACCAGAGCGCCGCCTTCGGCGTCGAACCTCCCTTGCGCGAACCACTCGCCGCCGTAGGACTGGTCGAGATTGAACCAGCGGCGTTCGTGGGCGCGGTTGTCGGCGGCGAGGACACCGTCGGGGTCAACCCGGAGCCGGGAGGCCTGCATGACCGTGCGCATGTCACTCGCATCGAGCGTCTCCGCGGCACCGACCAGGATGCTCTCGAGCGGCGCTACCAGCTCGACGCCGACATCCTTGGCGAGCTGAGCGATCAGGGTCGCATTGCAGAGCGAGGCGCGACCGGCACGAGCGCTGTCGAGCGTGGCCGGCAACTCACCGAATGTTCGCGCCAGCTGCACGCGAGCGGCGCCCGCCTTCCATGTCATGGCGCAGTGGTCGCGGAGCCAGGACGATGTGCTGCCATGACCATCCGCGTCCGCTCCATGACCGCGATCGAAGCGGTCCAGGCGGCGGAGAAACTCGGCTTCGAGGCGATCGGCGGCCCGTCGGATGTTGACAAGGTCGGCGCCCAGAGCGTGTGTCGAGACATGCTCGATCGACTCATCGATGAGTGCATCAACCGCCGCGTTCAGATGGTCTTTCGCATCCGGGATCGCGAACGCTTCCATTGACAGATTATACCAAACACCTGTTCGCCCACGCCTGCAATCAACACGGACAATGTGATACCGGCACACGTTTAAGCCATCCGTGGCAATAACCAGCTCGGCGCTCGGCGCCGGAGCGACGACTCCGCATCGGAGGGCAACGCAGATAGGGTCATCGCGGGCGGATCACGTCCCTGAAATCGTTGGGACGATTGCCGTCCAGGTGCGCCCGCCATCAGTTGTCTGCATGAGAACGGCCGGCGGCGACCCGCCAGGTGTTGCGGCGAACGCCCACCCCCGCTGTCCGGAGACGAAGTCAAGGCTGAGGCCGTCGATGCTCGGACTCGCGTGGAGGTTCGTCCACGTCCGGCCCGCGTCGTGGGTTACCCAGAGAGTCGCCGTCCCCGCAACGGATTCCGGGCCGTTGAGCAGGAGCCATCCGGTCTGCGGGTCGATGAAGTCCGATGCCTCCGGGTAGTAGTCGGGTGTCAACCAGCCCTTCCACGACACACCGCCGTTGCTGGTGACGTACACGGTTGCGTGCGGGGCGGGCGGCAGACCGACGTATCCGACGAGGAACCCGCCCGCGCCGCTGACGAACTGCGGGGGCGCGGTGCTGAACCCGTACTCCGACCCCGCTATTCCCAGGGACTGGTATCGCCAGGTCACGCCACCATCGTGGGTCACGTACACGAACGGTTTGCCGCCATTGCATTCCGCCGTGGCCCACCCGGTCATCGCGTTGATGAAGGACACGGGATTCTTGTCGCACCCCGAGGGAATCTTCGTCGGTCCGGCGACCGGAACAACGAAGGTCTTGTCGACCTCTGTCCAGTGCGCTCCGCCATCGACCGTGCGGTAGACAAAGATCGCGGATGAGCCGGCGGCGCCGAGGCCGGTGATCGAGAACCAACCGTGTTCTCGATCCACGAAGTCAAGGGTTCCCGCCGGTTCGTACGGGAGCGCGTAGTCGACGAAACTACCGCCCTTGCTCCACGTGAGCCCCCCGTTGTCGGTGCTCCACGCCTGAATCCGTGTCACCGGCCCTGCGCCGGTCGGTGGGATCATGGCCGTCAAGGCTCGGGCCGCCTCGGCATCGACAAAGGCCACGGTGATGACCGTCGCACCGCCGATCGGCGGCGACGCCACCGTCCATGTCTGCACCCCGTGCGTCGTGTGCAGGATCGCGCCGTCGGATTGCCGCTGAGCCCAGCCGACACTCGGCGTGAACATGCGCAGTCCCGCAATCCCGCTCGGTGCGACGGCCGGCGATGGTGTCGGCGTCGCGGCCGGCGTCGGTGTCGGCAGCGCTGACGGCGTTACGGTCGTCACAGGCGGCGGTGTGTGCGAGGTGACGGGACCGTGGGACAGCTGGATGTGCAGCACTTCCATGCCCACCAGGATCAAGCCGGCGACAGCCGCGACGGTCGCGAGAAGCACCGCCGCAGTTCGTGCGACCGAGGTCTTCGGCGAATCGAGGGAACGGATCGGATCCTGCTCGCACGCCTTGATCAAGCGATGCGTCAGCGAGCGAGCGTATCCGTCGAACAGGTTGGGTGTGTCGCTCACAGCGTGCCCTCGGTCTTCCGCATGAGCGCGAGAAGATCTGCGAGCTTCGTGCGCGCGTCATGCAACTGGTGTTCGACCGTGCGCGGCGAGCAACCGAGCGCCTTGGCGACGTCGGCAACGCTCAGATCCTCACCGTAGAAGAGGACGACGCACGCTCGCATCCGAGGTGGAAGAGCGCCGAGCGCCGCGTGCCAGTCGATGAGCTCGGGGTCGGGATCCCACCATTCCGTGTCCGGCGGTTGCCAGAAGCGAGCAAGGCGACGGCTCTCCCGGGCAATCGCGCGGCGTCGCTGCACGGCGAGGCGCACGAGCACGGTCCGGAGCAACGGCCACGCGGGCGACCGGACGTACCCGGGATCGCGTTCCACTCGGCGCAGCACGAGCAGGAATGCGTCATGCGCGAGGTCCTCGCCGGCCGCGCGACTGCCCATGAGGACGGATCCAAGGCCGATGAGCCTGCGGATCTCGGCCTTGTAGACATCGTTCAAGTCGGGGGCCACGACGCCGCTCTGATCCACGTCGCTCCCGGGCGTGATCGGTCTGCCTGCCGGGCCGACCACTGCGAACGCGACGCTCATCCCATAGCTACATATGCCGCCGCGGCGCTTCGCCCACTACCGACTCGGCTGAAGGAGCGAGAGGGCAAATCGATGCGTGACGAGATCGAAGGTCAGTGCGGTGCCTTTCGCCGACCGCAGAGACAAGACCGCGCCCGCGACCGACGTGATCGTCAACGTACCGCCCGCTACCCGGTCCAGGAACTCGCCGATCTTCGTCCCCGTCGTCGAGCAACGGTCGCTCGAGAAGGTGACCACGTTGGCCCAGACAGCTGGGACGCCCGGAGGTGTCGCCTGGTCACCGGTCACCCCTGCGAAGACTTGGTACAGGCTCAAGCTGGAGCCGGGTTTGGGACCGATCCACTGGTCCGACGTGACGAAGTCATCGTACGAGTCAGGTCCAACCTGGACCGGTCCGGCGTTGATCCCGGGCGAAGAAGTCGGGCTCGGAACGCACGGCGGGAATGAAGTCTCCGGCACCTTGGGCGCCACATACGGAGTGGAGAACGGCCTCGGCGACGAAGTCACGGCGGCCCTGACCGGAGTAGTCGGCCAATGCGGCGAGGCCGTCGCGCAGGCCGAAGTCGTCAGGATCGCCAACCCGGCACCCACTGCGATACGTCCCTTCACGCTGAGGCTAACGCCGCAAGTCGCCGCGTGGTATCGCGATTGCCGATTCACCCGACCGATTCGATCTAAGCTGTACCGATGAGGAGGAGAGTCCGATGGTCCAGGGACACTTTGCGTTGCTACTGATCCCGCTGCTGTTCTTCGCGCTCTGGATCGCAGCGTTCGTGTACTGGATCGTCGCGATCGTCGAGGTGGCAAAGATCCCCGACTGGCAGTTCAGGGCGGTGGGGAGCGAGAAGATCGTGTGGCTGCTCGTCACCATCCTCGCAGGGATCATCGGCGCGCTCGTCTGGCGCTTCGCCAAGCGTTCAGACGTGCTCGCCGCGGCCGGCAGGATTCCCACACCGCCACCCGGGTGGTATCCCGAACCGGGCGTGGGGTCGCTGCGCTGGTGGGACGGCGCTCGATGGACGGAAGCCCGCCACTTCCCGCCTCCACCCGTCTAGCCGGTCGGGAACCCGTTGCGCACGTAGACGAGCAGCCCTCCGGCCTGGTGGAGCTGGAAGTTCGCGGCGACGTACGCGCGAAGCTTCGCGTCTGGCGGGATGTACCAGTCTGCGAAGGGCGTGCTCGAGACGAGGTAGTCGGCGTGCGCCACCGCCACGGTCCAGAGTTGCTGCGCACCGGCTGACCCGTAGCCGTACGAGAGGGTCGCTCCCTGCGCGTCGCTCATGTCGGTGCAGTCAGCGGCGGTGGCCACGAAACGGTTGGTCGTCACGAGCTTCGACGGCGCGTCGGAGAGCGTGCACCCACCCGCGGGGACGATTGCATCGACAGTGGTCGCGATGTCGGGAACGGACTCGCCATGCACGAGCGCCACCTGACTCACGAGCAGCACGGCGACCGCGGCCGCGGCGACAGCGATCGCAACACGTCTCGCGCGCGGCTCGCTCAAACGCGCAACGGAGACACCGAGCAGCATGCCCAGGAACGGCGCGATGAAGGCGGCGTAATGCTCGTAGTACCAGGCGGGGCCGAGCTGCGCGATGCCGACAAGGACGGTTGCGGCAATCGCGAACCACTCGAACCGTGACGGCCTGCGGCGGGGGAGCACGAATGCCGCAATGACGAACAGCGCCAGCACAGCGGTCGCGATGAGCGCAGCCGCTGCGCCGCCACCGATCCCCGCGACACCGGTCAGGTCACCAAGACGCACCGGTATCGACACGCGATCCACCGCCGGGATGCGTCCGAGCTGCGTGCCGATCACGTCGCGCACGAATCCGCTTGGAGATGCGAGAAAGAATGGAAGCGTAGGCATCCCGAACCCCAGCGCCACCCCGACCACGAACGGAAGCAGGCGCCTTCGCATCTCGGGAAGCAGGAGCACCGCGACAACCACCACCGGGACGATTGCCGGCGCCTTCACGGTCCCGGCGATGCCGAACGCGATGCCACCCACAAGCATGCGGCGCCACGAATCCGAGAAGCGCTCGCCATCGAAGACGAACGCCGCACCGACGAGGCAGAAGAAGTCCACGAGGGGTTCGAGCAGCCCGCTGCGGATGGCGTACAGCTCGGCCGGGAAGAACGCCATCACACCGCACGCGACGATCAGTGCCGCATACCCGCGATGCCGGACGACCTTTCCGATGAGGAGCACGTTCCCAGCGGCGAGCAGCGGTGTGAACACGCGCAACACCGCCAACGCGTCGCGTGTGCCGATCAGCTCAGACAGGAACGCGAACGGGCTCGCGAGCAGCGCGAATCCCGGCGGCTGCGTCAGATCGAAGTCGCGGTAGGGGAGTGCGCCATGCACGAGCCGAATGGACCCGCCGAACCATGCGGAGATGTCCGGTGTGATGCCGAACAGGAATCCGGGACGCGTCAACTGATAGATCGTGATCCCGGCGCCGAGCACCGCGGCCACGGCGATGATGACCGTGCCGGCCGTGTCGTCTGGTCGCTTCATCGGCTCGCGTCAGTATCGGGCAACGCACCATGCAGGTCGGCGTAACCACCCGGCTCGCCGTACGTTTGAATGTGCGCTTCTGCACACTCCAACGGAGGGATCCCCCGTGACCAGGTTCAAGCTCGCGGCAGCCGCCATCGGCGCCGTAGTCATCGCACTGGTAGCCTTCCTGCTCCATCCCCGCTCCGGTGCGCGCCGCCGCGCCGCCACGAAGCGCGCCACGCTCGGCTTCGCCTCCCTGGTCGGATCCGCCGTTGATGCCCGTCCGGGGCGCCGGACCGGCAGCTGGGACGAGACGCTCGCCGACCGTGTTCGCGTGGCTCTCTCGCTCGGCTTCGGAGACCTCACCTCCGGGATCGGCATCCGCGCGAGCCGCGGCGTGATCACCCTCCGCGGTGAGGTCGACGAGCTCACGGACATCACTCGCTTCGAGAACGCGGTCCGCGAGGTCGGCGACGTCGTCGACGTCGACAACCTGCTCCGTCTCCGGATGCGCGAGGCCCGCCGCCCGCACGTCGTCTCGGCCTGAACCGGACCCACGTCCGATCGGCGACACTCCGCACGTGTCGCTTGCGTTCAGCCCGCCGCTGGAACCGATGCTCGCGCGCGCCGCGCCCGACATCCCTCGCGAGGGCGCCTGGCTCTACGAGCCGAAGTGGGACGGGTTTCGAGCGATCGTCTTCCGCGACGGTGACCACGTGCACATCGCGAGTCGCAACGCGCTCGCGCTCGAGCGCTACTTCCCGGAGCTGATCGAACCGCTCCAGGCCGCTCTCCCGGATCGATGCATCGTCGACGGCGAGGTGGTGATCGCGACCGACCACGGGCTCGACTTCGACGCCCTGCAGATGCGCATCCATCCGGCGGCGTCGCGGGTGCGAATGCTGTCGCAGCAGACACCTGCGTCGGTCGTGCTGTTCGACCTCCTCGGGCTCGGCGACGACGACCTGCGCGAGCGACCACTCACCGAGCGGCGCACCGGTCTGCTCCGGGCCGTGGCGAGCAGCCCGTCCGTCGGGGTGACGCCGCAGACGACGGATCCCGATGAGGCGTCGGTGTGGTTCACGCGCTACGAGGGAGCCGGGCTCGACGGTGTCGTCGCGAAAGATCCCGCGGGCACGTACCGTCCGGGCGAGCGGCGGTGGGTCAAGGTGAAGCACCTGCGGACGGTCGACTGCGTTGTCGGCGGCTATCGCATCGCCAAGGACGGCAAGGGCATCGGATCGCTGCTCCTCGGTCTCTACGACACCGATGGGGCGCTGCATCATGTCGGCCACACGTCGTCCTTCGACGCGGCCGAGCGGCGTGCCATCCTCGCGCAGCTGCAGCCGCTGGTCGGTGGCGAGAGCTTCGGACACGGACGGACTCCCGGCGGACCCAGCCGCTGGGCGCGCGACGCAGAGTCGAACTGGACCTCGGTGCGTCCCGAGCTGGTGTGCGAGGTCTCCTTCGATCATCTCCAGAGCGGCCGCTTCCGGCACGCGTCGCGGTTCCTTCGCTGGCGACCGGACAAGGCGCCGCGGGACTGCACCTACGATCAGCTCTCGCCTCCCGAAGCCTTCGCCCTCGAGGACATCCTGGTCACACCCCGGAGCTGACCGCGAGGAGCGTAGAGTGCCGACGCGGTCATGGCAGGCACCGACTACGGCTCGTACCTCCGCATCGACGAGCTCCTCGACCTTCAGCACCCCCTTACCGAGGGCGCCCACGACGAGCTGCTCTTCGTTGTCATTCACCAGGTGTATGAGCTCTGGTTCAAGGTCATCCTCCACGAGCTGGACCTTGCGATCGTCGAGCTCGGGGCAGGACGTCCGCAGGCTGCGATCGCACCGCTCCACCGGACGGTGCGCATCGACGAGCTGCTCATCGCCCAGCTCGGCGTCCTCGAGACGCTGACACCCGACGGCTTCCTGGAGTTCCGCGATCCGCTGGCACCCGCTTCGGGACTGCAGTCAGGCCAGTTCCGCGCCATCGAGGTCATCGGTGGTCTCGAGGGCGCCATGCCTTCCGATGCGGCGCCGCTCTCCGAACACGACCGTCAGGAGTTGCGCCGGCGCGCCGCGCTCCCGACGCTCTACCAGGCCTTCTGCGCCTGCCTGCGCGCACATGGTGTCGACGCGCCCCACGGTGACGACCCCGCGCTGCGCGAGCGCCGCATCGTGGCGCTCGCAGCCCTGTACCGCGATCATGCTTCGGCCGAGCGTGCCATCCTGCATCACGTGTGCGAGCTGCTCCTCGATCACGATGAAGCGATCGCCCGGTGGCGTTTCCACCATGCGCAGATGGCCGCTCGCGAGATCGGCGCCCGGCCGGGCACCGGCGGCCTCGGGGTGGCCTACCTCCAGACCACGATCCAGCTCCGATTCTTCCCCGACCTCTGGGACGTGCGAAGCCGGCTGTGACCCTCGAAATTCCTGCCAATATCGACCGTAACTCGTGTGCCGCCCTGGATGCGATGGATCCGCTCGCGGAGTTCCGCGACCGGTTCCTCGACGACGGATCGACGATCTACCTCGACGGCAACTCGATGGGCCGCCTGCCCAAAGCGGCGGTGCCACGACTTCGCGAGATGGCCGAGGACGAATGGGGACGCATCCTCGTTCGCGCGTGGACCGAGTCCGGGTGGATGGAGTCGCCGCTGCGCGTCGGCGATCGCGTCGGCGAGCTGATCGGCGCGTCGCCCGGCGAGGTCCTCATCGCCGACACGACATCGGTGGGTCTGTTCCGCCTGATCACCGCGGTGATGCGAGCGCGTCCCGGCCGCCGGGTGATCGTGACCGAGCGAAGCAACTTCCCCACCGACCTGTACATCGCAAGCGGTGTCGCAGAGATGCTGGGATGCGAGTTGCGCATCGTCGAGCGCGCCGAGCTCCGTCGGGCCCTCGGCACCGATACCGGGTTGCTGACGCTGACCCACGTCGACTTCCGGACGGGCGAACGCCACGACATGGCGGCGCTCACGGAGGCAGCGCACGCGGCCGGCGCGCTCGTGCTCTGGGATCTCTCGCATTCGGCGGGCGCTGTCGAGATCCAGCTGCGGCGTGACAACGTGGATCTCGCGGTCGGCTGCGGGTACAAGTACCTGAACGGCGGTCCCGGCTCACCCGCATACCTGTGTATCGCAACCGCACTGCAGGATGAGCTGCGCAATCCCATCCAGGGATGGCTCGGTCACGACAACCCCTTCCTGTTCGACTCGACGTACAAGCCTGCGCCCGGGATACGCGGTTGGATGAGCGGATCGCCACCCGTCCTCGGCATCGGCGCTCTCGAGGTCGGTGTCGCTGTGCATCTCGAGGCGGGCCCGCGCCGCGTCGGCGAGAAGGCCGCGATGCTCACCGAGGTCTTCATCCGCCTCGCCGAGGCGCGCCTCGCGCCGCTCGGATTCACGGTCGCGACGCCCCGCGATCACGATCGCCGGGGCGCGCAGGTGTCACTCCGTCATCAGGACGGCCTCGCCGTCGTCCGCGCTGTCGCCGACCGCGGTGTCATCGGCGACTTCCGGCCGCCCGATCTCTGCCGCTTCGGACTCGCTGCGCTCTACACACGCTTCGTCGACATCTGGGACTCGATCGAACGCATCGCCGAGGTCGTGGAGACCGGCGTCAGCCGGCAACCGAAGTATCAGGAGGAAGTGGCGATCCCCTGACGTCAGGAGCTCTGCGTCTCGCAGTCGTCGCTCATTGCGCCTGGGGACGTCCGTACACGGCAAACGGTTTGAGCAGCACGATGTGGATGCTGTCGCAGGCCCCTGTCGTCAGCGAACAGTGTCGCCCGAAGCTGATCTTCAGGTAGCCGACGCCCTTCTGCGCCGCGTGGAAGGTCCACGCGTCCGTCCCCGGGGTACCGCAGAGCGAGAAGATGTGGCACGGCGGATTGGGTGTCACCGGGACGAGGATGCCAGGCGTGTCGGAGACCACCGCCTGGCCCGGCCCCGTCTGCAGGACGATCTCAAACTCCTGACCGAGCGGGATCTTCACCTGGTTGGTCGTTTCCGGTTGCAGGATGAGGATGCTCCCGTCGGTGATCTCCGTGTCGGATGCCGCGGGCACGGCGGTGCTGATGGGTGCCGCCGGCGGCGGCGCCGGCCGTGTCGCGTAGAGGATCACTGTGGCGACCGCACCGAGCGTGATGGGAATCAGCACGTAGGCGCTGACGACGAACAGCCGGCGCCGTGCCGACGGCCGTCCATCGGCGCTCATCGCCTTGGTCTCACCTCTCGGGGCGAGCGCCATGCGGAATAGAAGGACCACGCGAAGATGAGCACCACCATCGCGACGATGACCCAGAGCGCGTAGTTGCTGATCGTCTGCGCGACGGCGACGGCCGGCTGACCGATGACCCAGCCCGCGCCGACGATGAGCCCGATGTAGACGAGCGTGCCGAGGAGGTCAGCGATGATGAAGAGGACGAACGACATGCCGGCCTCGCCCGCCGCCATGTAGAAGAGCGGCGACGGCACCGGAAGGATCGGCGCCAGGAACACCGTCCACACGCCGTACTTCTTGATGAAGCGCTCCCCGCGCGCTGCGCGGCGCCGCCATCGCGGGTCGGTCTCGCTGAGGTAGGTGATCAGCCCGTGGCCGTAGCGGTTGCCGGCCCAGTAGAAGAACGGGTCGGTCATCATCGAGATCGGGATCGGCGCGATGAGCGCGAGCACGAGCGGCACGCGTCCGACCCGCGCGAAGGCGCCGGCCGTGACCATGGATGCGATCGTTCCGCGGAGTGCGCTGAGGAGCAACGGGTTCCTGCCGAGCAGGAGCGGCGTCAGCGGGATCCCCGCGTAGTAGTAGATCGAGTTGAGGATGATCGGCCCGACGCAGAGGACGTCCTTGATGCCGATGCGCGGGCGCTGCCGTCGCGGTTCCGCCGTCGCGTCGACGATGACCGCGTCGCTCTCCATCCACCCATTGTCACCCCTCGACGGAGGGACGCCCTCAGGCGACGTCGCTGACCGGTACCTCGAGTGGAGCCGCCGGCTCGGCGATGGTGTTCCGTGACTGGCCGACGAGGAGCAGCGCGACCGCACCGACGATGAGCGCCGCGGCGACCAGCGTGAGCGGGTTCAACACCTCGCCGAGGACGAGCGCCCCGAGTGCCACGGCGACCACGGGGTTCACGAAGGCGTAGGTCGACGCAGCGGTCGGCGAGACGTGGTGGAGGAGCCAGATGTATGCGACGTACCCGACCATCGAGCCGATGACGATGAGATAGACGAAGGATGCGACCGACGCGAGCGACACCGCGGAGAGGTGCACGTGCGCGAGCTCACCGTCTGCCGCCCCGGCGATCAGCAGCAGCACGCCGCCGGCGATCATCTGCATGCCGATGGCGCTGAGCGGCTGCCCCGGCGACGGCGCCCGGCGCGCGTAGAGGGAGCCGATCGCCCAGAGGAAGGGTGAGAGCAGCACGACCAGCGACTGCCAGTGCGCGGCCCCCTCGCCGCCTGGGCGGACCAGGAGGATGATGCCGGCGAGCCCGAGCGCGATTCCCGCCGCGGCGGTCCAGTTGATCCAGCGACCGCCGAACGCGGGTGCGAAGAGCGCCATCCAGAGCGGGACCGTTGCGACGATCAGCGCGACGAAGCCGCTCGGGAGGTATTGCTCGCCCCAGGCGACCCCGCCGTTGCCCCCGAGCAGCAGGCACCCGCCGATGACCGCGGCCGAACGCCAGTGGACAAAGGTGAGCCGTTCCCTGGGCGCCCCGGGACGGCGGGAGAAGGCGAAGAGCAGCAGTCCCGCGACGACGAACCGCACCCCCGACATGAGCAGGGCCGGGAGTGTCTCGATCGCGATCTTGATCGTCAGGTACGTCGATCCCCAGACCACGTAGACGAGCGCGAACGCCACGATGATCTGGGCGCGAGGGGTGCGGGGGAGGGCGATGACGGGAGTGGACACGCTCGAAGTCATTTGTTATGGTACAAAGCAGTGAACGTACCGATACGTTATCACATCACCGGTCGCCGAGCCTCCGAAATTGCCGAAAGCATCGAGCGAGGAATCCGCGAAGGCGATCTCACCGCGGGCACACGCCTGCCCACGGTCCGCTCGCTCGCGTCGCACCGCGGCATCAGCACGGCGACGGTCGCCTCCGCGTATCGCGAGCTGCGCCGTCGCGGTCTCGTTGCCGGCGCCGGCCGGCTCGGCACGAGCATCGCTCCGCGCGTCCCGCCGTCGCCACGCGGCCGGCCGATCGTCCCGGCAGGCGTTCGCGACCTGCTGTCGGGCAACCCGGATCCCGAACTCCTGCCCGATCTCGGGCCTGCGCTGGCTGTGTTGCCCCACGAGCCGATGCTCTACGGCAGCGCCGGGTCGGACCCGGAGCTGATCGCGCTCGCAGCCGCGCGCCTCGATGCCGACGGCGTTCCCAATGAGCACATCACCGTCGTCGGCGGGGCGCTCGACGGCGTCCAACTCGCGCTCATGGCGCATCTCCGTCCTGGCGACCGGATTGCCGTGGAGGACCCGTGCTACCCCGGCATCATCGACCTGGCGTCCGCGCTCGGTCTCGCGGTGCTCCCCATGGCGATCGATGACCGCGGTCCCACCCCGGAGGGCCTTGCTCGCGCGCTGCGGGGTGGAGCCGCGGCCTGTGCGCTGACGCCCCGCGCGCAGAACCCGTTCGGCTCCGCCGTCGACGCACTCCGCGCACAGGAGTTGCGAACCGTGCTGGAGCGCCATCCCGGGGTGCTCGTCATCGAGGATGATCATGCCTTCGATATCACAGAACGGCCGTGCAACACGCTCTGTGAGCCGGGGCGGGCTCGGTGGGTGCACCTGCGCTCCGTGTCGAAGTCGCTCGGACCGGACTTGCGACTCGCCATCCTGGCGGGAGATGCCACCACGGTCGCGCGAGTCGAAGCGCGACGGTTGATCGCAGCCGGGTGGGTGTCGCATCTGCTCCAGCGTCTGGTGGTCGCGCTCTGGAACGATCCCGAGCAGGAGGCCCATGCCGACCATGTCGCGGCGGTGTACACGGTTCGCAGAGAAGCGCTTCGCGACGCGCTTGGCGCTCGAGGCATCGAGTCGCACGGCAGCGCCGGGCTCAACGTCTGGATTCCGGTTGCGCACGAGGACTCGACCGTTGCCGCGCTGCAGGAGGACGGCTGGGGCGTCCTTGCCGGCGACCGGTTCCGCATCGCCAGCGCGCGTGGCATCCGCGTGACGACCGCACGCCTGGAGCCCGAGGATGCGGTCCGCTTTGCAGCAGACCTCGAGTCGGCACTCACCCCGCGCCCCTCACGAATCAGTTGACCGGCGTGGTTGCCGAGGATTCCATGCACACGAACCGCACGCGCGCCCTCGCGTTCGGTGGCATCGCGGAGCAGTACGACCGCGCCCGTCCCTCGTATCCGTCAGAGCTCGTTGACACGCTGATGGCGTGGGCGCCGCATGACGTCCTCGACGTCGGCTGCGGGACCGGCAAGGCGTCGCGGCTGCTCATCGACCGCGGCTGCACGGTGCTCGGGGTCGAGCCCGACCCATCGATGGCCGCGATCGCGCGCAGCCACGGTGTCACCGTTGAGGACGCGACGTTCGAAGCGTGGGATCCACGCAACCGACTCTTCGATCTCGTGATGTCGGGACAGGCGTGGCACTGGGTCGAGCCCGTCGCAGGCGCGGCGAAGGCGGCAGCGGTCCTGCGTCCCGGTGGTCACCTCGCGGTGTTCTGGAATCGCGGGCGCAACGATCCGGACATCGGCACGGCGCTCGATGCAGTCTACGAACGGCTCGCGCCGTCGCTGGCGACGCCGGCGAAAGACCTGCGTCCCGGCATGAGAGCCACAGACGAGCGGGCGGAGGTGATCCGGCAGAGCGCGCAGTTCTCGGACATACAGACGCGCACGTTTGACTGGGACACCTCGTACGACCGCGTCGAGTGGATCGATTTCATCTCGTCGCACAGCGACCACGTGGTGCTCCCCGACGCCCGGCGAGCGGCGTTGCTCGAGGCGATCGGCGATGTCATCGAGGACTTCGGCGGCGCCGTCACGTATCACTTCTCGACGCTGCTGTTCTTCGCCATACGACGCGGGTGATCCCCGCGTACCATCAACGTGATGGCACCGGCGGGGGCCCACCCTTTGCGTGCGCGCGCGTGAGTCACGTGGCCGAGGAGGCGAGGGCCCTCGGGATGCGCCTGCTCTCACGAAGGTACGACGACCCGCCGCACACGATCGCGACGGTCGACGCCGCGGTCGCGGCGCTCGCGGCGCTGCGGCGTGTTGCAGTCGACGCCGAGGACACGCAGGCGCTGCAGGAGGTTCTCGCCGAATTCGCCGAGGTTCGCCGTCGCCTCGACGTGTGATCACGCGGGCGGGTCGCCTGCGTTCGAGCTGATCCGCGTGAACCCGGCACAGCGCAGCACCGGTAACGGCGGGTAGCGCGGGAAGCGCTCGTCGCTGTCGGCAAGGCCGCATCGCAGAAACCTGGACCGGGCGCCGGTGACGATGCGCGCGTGCATGCACCATTCGCAGAGCCCGGGTTCCGGAGGGCCGCCGGTACGAGTGCCGACATCGTGCACGCACTCATTGTGCGAGCGCTTACCATGCGCGAGCCATGTCACCCAAGACCGTCACCGAGCACATCGACAAGGCGATCCGCAAGATCGACAAGTCGAAGAACATCGACCACTGGGACCGCAACCTCGGGCGCTACGACGCCGAGGAGCTGATGGCCGAGGTGCTCGGCAGGAAACTCACGCCCGCCGTGCTCGATCGAGTCCTCGACAGCGCCTCGAAGGAGCGATACACGGCAATGGTGACGCGCCGCGTCAACGGTGAGCCGATCCCGAGGATCATGGGTCATTACACGTTTCGCGGGCTCGACCTGCTCATCAGGGAAGGCGTGTTCGTGCCGCGGGCGTCCAGCGAGTTCCTTGCCGCCGAGGCGTTGAAGGCCATGCGCTGGCGCAGGGGGAGGCGCGTTGTCGTCGACGTCGCGACGGGCGCCGGCCCAGTCGCGCTCGCGGTCGCGCACGAGGCACCCAGCGCAGAGGTGTGGGGCATCGACATCTCCGCTGAGGCAACAGATCTGGGTCGTGAGAACGCTCGCCGCCTCGGTCTGCGCAACATCCAGTTCCACAGCGGCGACATGCTCGACGCGCTGCCGCGCCGGCTCCGCGGAGCGATCGACATCTTCACCATTCATCCCCCATACGTGCTGCATACCGAGCTGAAGACACTCCCGCGCGAGATCCGGGAGTTCGAGCCCCTCCACTCGCTGACCGACAACTCCGATGACGGGCTCGGTCTCGTGCGCCGGCTCGCCGCCGACGCGCACACCTGGCTGAAGCCGGGCGGCGTCGTCCTGGTCGAGGTCGGCACGTACCTCTCACGGCGCGCCCAGTCGGTGCTCCGTGCTGCGCGACTCGTGGACGTCACCTGGGCGAAGGACTCGCTCGGTGTGACGCGCGTGGTCTCCGGCCGCACGCCCCGGTAGGATTGACCCCCCGCCTGCCTAGTGATGAAACCGCGTGCGGTGCGGGTGGTGCTGCGCCGGCGCGTGGTGCTTGAGGATGGTCACCTCGCGCTTCAGGTCATCGATCAGCAGGTCCGCAAGGTCGCGCGAGAACCCGTTGCGCACGACGACCCGGAGCACCGACGTGCTCTCGAGGTTGGCACACAGGCTGTACGCGGGAACCTGCCAGCCACGCTTGCGCAGCGCGTCGGAGACGTCGTACACGCTGTATCCCACATCCGGATCGACGGTGAAGGCGAAGACGGGCAGCTCGCTGCCATGCGTGAGCAGTCGGAACGGCCCGATCTTCGCGATGCTCGCGGAAAGGTGGAGGGCCGTGTCCTGGCAGGCCTGCTGCACGCGGCGATACCCCTCGAACCCCAGCCTGATGAGCTGGTAGTACTGGGCGATCACGTTGGAACCGGAGCGCGAGAAGTTGAGCGCGAAGGTCGGCATGCTGCCGCCGAGGTAGTTCACCTCGAAGATGAGTTCGGCCGGCAGCGCGTCGCGGTCCCGCCACACCACCCAGCCCACGCCGGGGTAGACGAGTCCGTACTTGTGGCCGGAGGTGTTGATCGAGACAACCCGGTCGAGCCGGAAATCCCAGATGAGGTCGGGCTGGATGAAGGGCGCGATGAAGCCGCCGGAGGCCGCGTCGACGTGCACCGGGACGTCGGGTCCGCCTGACTTCTGGAGCGTGTCCAGCGCGTCGGCGATCGCGGACACGGGTTCGTAGCTCCCGTCCTGCGTCGAGCCGAGCACTGCGATGACGCCGATCGTGTTCTCGTCGCAGAGCGGCACGGCGGTCTCGGCGGTGAGGTGACGTCGGTCGCCCTCCATCATCACGTAGCGCGGTTCGACGTCCCAGTACCTGCAGAACTTCTCCCAGCAGACCTGCACGTTGATGCCCATGACGAGGTTCGGCCGGTCGGTCGGAAGGCCGGCACTGCGGCGACGCTCGCGCCAGCGCCACTTGAGCGCGAGCCCGGCGAGCATCGCGGCCTCGCTGGATCCGGTCGTCGAGCATCCGACACCGGCGTGCCGGCCCGGGGCATGCCAGAGACCGGCGAGCATGTGCACGCACCGGCGCTCCAGCTCCGCGGTCTGCGGGTACTCGTCCTTGTCGATGACGTTCTTGTCGACCGACTCGTCCATGAGCCGCTGAGCCTGCGGCTCCATCCACGTCGTGACGAACGTCGCAAGGTTCAGCCGTGCATTGCCGTCGAGCATGAGCTCGTCGTGCACGATCTGATACGCGATGTCGGGGTGCAGCTCACCCTTCGGCAGGTGCAGCTTCGGGACGCTGTGAGTCTCGCCCGGGCGCGCGTAGAGGGGGTTGATATCGATGGTCGCGTCGGCGTCGTCGTGCGCGCGATGGTGCAGCGCCATCGTCAGTCCCCCGTTAGATTCTGCTGTCGGGTGTCTCCGGGGCCGTGGCCTCGCGCAGCGATGATGCCGGATGGCCGGTGAGCTCTGTCGACGAATCGGCGGGCGCCCTGACGGCGGACAGCTCGGCTTCGAGGTCGTCGCTGCGGTCGGTGGCGAGCATCAGCTGATGTCGAAGTGCATCCATCTCGTGCTCGAGCGTGACGTTCGCATCGACAACCCTGAGCAACTCCTCACGGAGCAGCGTTGCCTGACGCACCGGGTCGGGATCGCTCGTCATGACGGCGATGCGCTCCTGCTCCTGCTCACGCCACCTGCTGGCGAGCAGCGCCGCGGTGCCGTCCGGGGGGCGGTACGAGCGCGCGCCCGCCTCGACGACCCGGCGGATGATGGCCGGAGCGCTCCCGGTGTTGAGGCGTTGACGCAGGTGGAGCGGATGTCGCGGCGGCGGGTCGGTGAGCCGGAACCGCGGCCAGTAGATGCGCACCGCGCCGTCGTAGACCGAAAGGAGCCGCAGCCGCTTGGTCAGCCGGTGCGAGTCCTCGACGCGCGGCATGACAGAGACGTGTGCGAGACCGCACAGCTCGCGCGCCGTGAGCGTGGGATCGCCGGCGTCTGCCGGGTACACGCCATCCTCCTCCTTGATTGCGCTGAACAGCACGACCGGCAGACGCCGCCCGGGGTCCAGCAGCACACCGTGCACGAAGGACTCGATCTGATCCGACCCGACCACAGCCTCGGCGATGCAGCGGATCTGCTGCGTTCCCGCGGTTGCACCGTTGGCGACGAGGTCATGGAGCAATGCCACGAGCGGCGGTTGCAGCGGTGACGGAGGGATGCGGTGGTGACGCAAGTCCTGCTCGACGGAGATACCGATCTCCACGGAGTCACCGGTGCGAACCATGTCGACGGTCGTGAGCCACAGCGTCGATGGATCCCACGCGTCGGGTCGGTGCACGGCGATGCGACACAGTTCCCTGTCGCCTGCGCGAAAGCGCACGGAGTGGACGCTCAGACCGTCTTCGTGCAGCTCACCTTCCGCAAACAATTCAGTTGCAGTCTTAAGACCACTTGTTCCCCAGTTCCACGTTCTCTGAACCGCTGCTTCGAAAAGCCCGGCTCCGGCCACCCCCTTGGAATCGAGGGTGAGTCTCGCCCCGAGGGCGCGGAACATCGTGGTTCATCCTACATCGTCATCAAGGGCACTGCGAAGCGCATTGATGACTCCGCGTGCGTGGCGTTGCTCCTGACGGAGGTTGCCAAAGGCCACGCGAATCGCATAAGCGTCATGCAAACGTGTGTGACTCAGGAAGTACCGGCCATGTGTGTTGATCCGATCGATGATGCGCTGGTTCAAGGTGTCAAGCGTTCGAGGATCATCAAGTCCCGGTGGATGCGCGCGCAGGCAGACGACGCTGAGCGGCGCGGGAGCGAGCATCTCGAAGTCCCGTTCCTGCTCGACCCAGCGCGCGACGATCGACGCCAGCTCGCAGTGCTCGCGGATGCGCGCCGCAAGACCGTCCGTCCCGAAATGGCGGATGACCATCCACAACTTGAGCGCGCGCATCCGCCGTCCGAGCGACGTGCCGTAGTCCATGAGGTTCGGTATGTCGCCTTCCGTACGGTCGGACGTCGTGAGGTATTCGGGAACGATGGAGAACGCGCCGCGAAGCGTTTCCGGTTTCCGCGTCCAGAGCACGCTGCAGTCGATCGGCGTGAAGAGCCACTTGTGCGGATTGATGACGATGGAGTCCGCGCGCTCGGCACCGTCGAGCACCCATCGCAGCTCCGGGGCGACTGCGGCGGCGCCGCCGTACGCCGCATCCACGTGCAGCCAGAGACCGTGGTGTTCGCAGACGGATGCGATGGCCGGGATCGGGTCGACACTGGTCGTCGACGTCGTGCCGGCGGTGGCCACGACCGCGAACGGCCGGATGCCCGCCGCGATGTCCTCGTGGAGCGCCTGGCGCAGCGCGACCGGGTCCATGCGGAATCGCGCGTCGACGGGGATCCGCCGGAGTCCCTCCCGTCCGATGCCGAGCACGATGCCGGCCTTCTCCACTGACGAGTGCGCCTCTGTCGACGCGTAGTAGCGCAGGCGCGGCAGCTCCGGCCTGCCCGCGAGGCCGAGCTCGCGAATGCGCAGATCGGCCTGTGCCTCGCGTGCTGCGGCGAGGGCGTACAGCGTGCTCGAGGACGCGGTGTCATTGATCACCCCGAACAGTGGCTGGGGGAGCCCGACCATCTGGCGCAGCCAGTCGAGCGCCACGAGCTCGAGCTCGGTCGCTGCGGGGGCGGTCCGCCACAGCATCGCGTTCACGTTCAACGCAGCGGCGATCGTCTCCCCGAGGATGCCCGGACTTGAGCCGCTCGATGCGAAGTACGCCATGAACCCGGGGGACTGCCAGTGGGTGGTCGCGGGCACGAGGATCTCATCGAGGTCGCCGAGCACCGCCTCGAGCGGCTCGCCTTGCGCCGGCGGCGCCGCGGGCAGAGCGTGACGGACGGTTCCGGGTTCGGTTGGGCTCAGGACGGGGTACAGCTCGACGTCTCGAAGGTAATCGGCCACCCAGTCGGCGACTCGCCGGGCCCCGCGACGGTAGGCCTCGGGGTCCATGTCACCGGTGCTCGGAGTGTCGACGGCCATGCGGGTGAGATCGTGACGCCCCGGCCGCAGGGTGCGCTCGGCGCCTGCCCCCTCACCGCGTCAGGACACGGCGCCCACAGCGCTAGACTGAGGCGGTGACCGTCTCACTGACCGTCGCGGATGTGATGCACAAGCCCGCGGTGGTGGTGCCGAACACCATCACGCTGGCGCAGGCATCGGTGATCCTCGACGGGGCCAACGTCGGCGCCGCCGCCGTCCTCGACGCTCAGGGCAGGCTGATCGGGATGGTGAGCGAGCGCGATCTTCTGCGCTCGGTGGGACACGGCGTCGACCCGGCGATCACCAAGGTCGACGAGGTGATGACCAAGAACCCGGTGACGGTGGCAGCAACTGACACGGTGGAGAAGGGGCTCGAGGTCTTCCGCGAGCGTCGATTCCGCCACCTCCCGGTCATGGACGGTGACAAGGTCGCCGGGATCCTCTCGATCCGCCACGTCGTGCGTGTCGCTCATATCGAGGAGGTCCAGCCCGCGGGATCAGCGCCTCCGGGGCTCGCGCCGCGCGGGCTCGAGGGCGTGGCGGTGGCCGAGACGTCGGTCGGCGACGTCCGTGGTGAGGAGGGCTTCTTCCACTACCGGGGCTACAACGCGACGGAGCTGGCTCGCCACTGCTCGTTCGAACAGGTCTGGCACCTGCTCGTCGAGGGCGAGCTGCCGGATGAGGCCCAGCTCAAGGCGTTCACCAAGCTGGCGGTCGCGGCTCGCTCGGTCCCGGAGGACGTTGCGGACCTCCTGCCGCGCATCGCAGCGCTCCCCGGGTACACGCCGCTCATGGCACTCCGCTCGGCGGTGTCGCTTGCCGGCGCCGCCCTCGAGCAGCAGCCGACGCTCGACATTCCCGCCGAGGAAGTCCGCAGGGAATGCCTGAAGATGGCCGCGATCGTCCCGGTGCTGCTCATGCGTCTGCATCGCCATCACCTGGGCCTCGAGCCGGTGGAGCCCGACCCCGACCTCGGGTATGCGGGCTCGTATATCCAGATGCTCACCGGCGAGCGCCCGCATGCACGGGAGATTCGCGCACTCGAGCAGTACCTCATCCTCACGATGGACCACGGGTTCAACTCGTCCACGTTCACGGCACGGGTGATCACGTCCACTGGCTCCGACATCGGATCGGCCCTGACGGGAGCGATCGGCGCGCTGGCCGGCCCGCTGCACGGAGGCGCTCCATCACGGGCGCTGGCGATGCTCGATGCGATCGGCACGCCGGACAAGGCTGAGGGGTACCTCCGGCGCGAGATCTCCTCGGGCGAACGCCTCATGGGCTTCGGCCACCGCGTCTACAAGACCGACGATCCACGCTCGACCCTCCTGCGCGAGGTCGCGACCGAGCTCGGCGGCCCGCAGGCCGAGTTCGCTGTGCAGGTGGAGCAGACGGCACTGCGCGTGCTCAACGAGCTGAAGCCGGGTCGCCGGCTGTACACGAACGTCGAGTTCTACGCGGGTGTGGTGATGAACAGCGTGGGCATTCCTCCCGACATGTTCACCCCGACCTTCGCCTCGAGCCGCACCGTCGGGTGGACTGCTGCGATCGCCGAGCAGGCGGCCAACAACCGCCTCATCCGGCCATCCGCGCTGTACGTCGGCCCACAGCCCCCACGCCCGTTGCCGGAGGGGTACGGGGCGGCGCTCACGAGCGCGGAACTCGCTCGCTGACCTTCCGGTAACGCCGGGGTAACAGTCGCGATCTCCTCGCCCCACAACGAAACAAGCTCGTCACCCAACGACAACGCGCACGCCCCGCGCGTGACAGAAGCTCACATCCATGATCCCGGCATTCATCCCCGCGCTGGTAGCCTCGTTGCGTGCGATGTTCGCTCACGGCGAAGGGCGCGATGACGAAAGAGGGCAAGGGCTCGTCGAGTACGGGCTGATCCTGGTCCTGATCGCCATCGTCGTCATCGTCGTCGTCGGCCTCGTCGGACATCAGGTCAACAACGCCTTCTCGAACGTGAGCCACGGCCTCAGCGCGTAGCGCCCTCGCGAGACGTGCGCGCCGCACGCATCGCCCCTGTCGCCACGCTGTCTGAGGAAGGAGCTTCTCGTAAGGTTGCCCGCAGTGGAGTCGCTGCGGGACACCGGAGAAGACGTCGGCCTGCCCGACCACGTGCCCACCTCCCGGCAGCTCGCCGGGGTGGTCCTGTGCGGTGGCCGCAGTCGCCGCATGGGCATCGACAAAGCGTCCATCGAGGTTGCCGGCTCCACGCTGCTCGAGCGCGCGATCTCCCGGCTCCAGGAGGTGTGCGAGCCGGTGCTGGTCGCGCCGGGCGATCTGCACGTCGATGCGGGCGGTCACGAGAAGCTCGAGGATGCGGTCCCCGGCGCCGGTCCGCTCGCGGCACTCGTGGCAGCGCTCCGCCGCAGCCCACACTCGCTGCTCGCGGTGGTTGCGGTCGACCTGCCCTGGCTCGACCCAACCTTGCTCCGGCTGCTCGCCGGCCGTATCGGCAACCACGATGTGGCGGTCTGCGAGACCGCTCGTGGCGTCGAACCGCTGCATGCGGTGTATGCGACGACCGCTCTCGAGGCCGCCGAGTCAGCGCTGCGCGGCCCGGATCGGTCCCTGCACGGGCTGCTCCGGACGCTGCGCGTGCTCACGGTCACCGAGACGGAGTGGCGCGCAGCTGGGACCGACCCGCGTTTCGCCCGCAACGTCAACACCCCCGGGGACCTGTCGGACCTCAGGCTGGAGCTTCACCCAGCAGGGAGCTGACGACTGCGGCGGCGCGATCGAGCGCCTCGGACTCCGATGCTCCCGACGACACGGCCGCCTCGACGAACCTGCCGATCAGGTACGACGCGAGCGGGGCGTTCTGGCGTTCGGTCGCGTGGGCGACATCTCGCGCGACCCGCAGCAACAGCGCCCGGTCGCGGGGCTCGAGTGGCTCGAGGCCAGGCTGCCGCGCGTCGGAGCCGCGCAATGCCGCGGCGAGCGTGCGGAGCACGTCGGACTCCGGGGGCTCGTGGTCCATGTTGGTAGAGTGATCTTGCCGTATGGCTGGCAAGACCCGGAACCTGCTGCCCGACTACCTGGTGGGCTGGAAGCCCTTCGGGGTGGGCGAGCAACGTCCCAACAACTATCTCGAGATCTGGAAGGCCGCCGTCGAGAATCGTGGTGACGCACGCCGCGCAATGCGCATCATGCGTGAGGGCGTCTGCGATGGGTGCGCGCTCGGGACGAGCGGACTCAAGGACTGGACGATCCCGGGCATCCACCTCTGCAACATCCGGCTGCGCCTGCTCCGGATGAACACGATGCCCGCGTTCGACCCTGCCGTCGCGAAGGATGTCGCAACGCTGGACGCGATGCGCGGCGACCGTCTCCGCGAGCTCGGACGCATCCCGGAGCCGATGATGCGGCGGCGCGGCGAGCCCGGCTTCACGCCGGTCTCCTGGACGGACGCGCTGGAGTTGATGGCCGCGCGTGTCAGGGCATCGGATCCGTCGCGCTGCGCCTATTTCATGACGAGCCGGGGCATCCCCAACGAGACGTACTACTCGGTGCAGAAGGGAGTCCGCGCGATGGGCGGCAACTCCATCGACAACGCGGCCCGCCTGTGCCACTCGCCGAGCACGGTCGCCCTCAAGCAGACGATCGGTGCCGGTGCGAGCACGTGCTCGTACAAGGACTGGATCGCCGCCGAGCTCATCGTGTTCGTCGGCTCCAATGTCGCGAACAACCAGCCGGTCGCGACCAAGTACCTCCACTACGCGAAGAAGCACGGCGCCAGGGTCATCAGCATCAACACCTATCGGGAGCCGGGGATGGAGCGGTACTGGGTGCCGTCGATCCCGTCGAGCGCCGTGTTCGGGACGCGAATCACCGACCGCTTCCACATCATCAACCCGGGTGGCGACATCGCCTTCCTGAACGGCGCCATGCGCCATACGCTCGAGAACGGCTGGCAGGACAAGCAGTTCGTCGCCGAGCACACCACCGGCTTCGACGAGCTCGAGGCATCACTTCGTGCTCAGCCGTGGGAGCTCCTCGAGCGGGCGGCGGGAGTGACTCGCGACGAGATGGCCGAGTTCGCGCGAGCCATGCACACGTCGAAGCGCACCGTGATCGTCTGGAGCATGGGAGTCACGCAGCACGTGACCGGCGAGGACACGGTCCGTGCGATCGTCAACCTCGGGTTGCTCCACGGCACAGTTGGTCGCGAAGGGTGCGGGCTCGTGCCGATCCGCGGTCACTCCGGGGTGCAGGGCGGCGCCGAGATGGGTGCGTACGCGACGGCGCTCCCGGGCGGCCTCCCGATCAACGAGGAGAACTGCGCGAAGCTCAGCCAGCAGTGGGGATTCGAGGTCCCCACCGCCGCAGGACTCGACGCCCCGAAGATGCTCGACGCTGCGGAGCGTCATGAGCTCGATGTGCTCGTGTCCATGGGCGGCAACTTTCTCGAGGTGCTTCCCGATCCGCCGCGCGTGCGCGCGGCGATGGAGTCGATCCCGCTGCGCGTTCACCACGACATCGTGCTCAGCTCGCAGATGTTCGTCGAGCCCGCGGACGTCGTGCTGATCCTGCCAGCCGTGACGCGCTACGAGATTCCCGGGGGCGTGACCGAGACGAGCACCGAACGCCGCGTCATCTTCAGCCCGTGCATCGACGGCGGACCGGTGCCGCAGGCCCGGTCCGAAGCCGAGGTGATCCTCGAGCTTGCGCGCAGGGTGCGGCCGGATCGTGCCGAGCAGCTGCGCCCTGAGACCACTGCCGAGGTCCGCGCCGAGATCGCGAAGGTCATCCCCAGCTACGACGGTATCCAGCACCTCGCGAAGGTCGGTGACCAGTTCCAGTACGGCGGCCGCCACCTCTGTCGCGACGGCGTCTTCGCGACTGCCGATCGTCGCGGGAAGCTCAGTGTCGTGGTGCCGCATGTCGTCGAGGTACCGGCGGATTCGGTCCTTGTGACGACGCGCCGAGGCAAGCAGTTCAACAGCATGGTGCAGGAGCAGAAGGACTCGATCACCGGTGCGCACCGGGAATCGATCTTCATGAACAGAGCGGACGCCGCGCGCTTCGGCCTGCGCGACGGCGATCCCTGCGTGCTGCGGAACGATGCCGGCGAGCTGCGCGGAAAGGTGTTCGTCGCCCGCGTGAAGCCGGGCTCGGTGCAGGTGCATTTCCCCGAAGGCAACGTGCTCATCGCCGCCGGCCCGCGCGCCCCCACGTCCGACATCCCGGACTACAACGCCATCGCGAGAGTCGAGCGGGCATGACCTCGCGCCACAGGCGCGTCATGCAGGTCTCGGCCGGAGGGGCGGTGACGTGGCGCAGCGACGATGTGAGCACCGAGGAGCCGCTCGAGATCCGCGTCGGCGACGTGTCGCTCTCGGTGACGATGCGCACGCCGGGCGACGATTTTGACCTGGTTGCCGGCTTCCTGATCACCGAGGGAATCGTCAGCGCGGCGGCTGAGATCGACTCGATGCGGATGTGTCCGGAGGCTGCCGCGGAGACGGGCGAGCTCAACGTCGTCGAGGTCACCCTGTCGCGGCAGGCGGCTTCGCGCACGATCACGCCGAGAGCGTTCTTCATGACGTCCTCCTGCGGCATGTGCGGCAAGGCGAGCATCGAAGCGGTGCGTACCCGTTCATCCTGGGAGGTGCGCGACGACCCGTTGCGCGTGTCGCCGGCCACGCTGCTCGGACTGCCCGCGTCGCAACGCTCGGCGCAGCGGCAGTTCTCGCGGACCGGTGGGCTGCACGCTGCGGCGCTGTTCGACCCCTCGGGTGAGCTCATCTGCCTGCGTGAGGACGTCGGACGCCACAACGCATTCGACAAGGTGGTCGGATGGGCTGCGACGCAGGGTCTGCTGCCGCTGCGGTCGCACATGATCCTCGCGTCGGGGCGCGCCAGCTTCGAGCTGACTCAGAAGACACTCATGGCCGGCATCCCGCTGCTCGCCGCGGTCTCCGCGCCGTCGAGCCTCGCCGTGGAGCTCGCAGCGGAGTCGGGCATGACCCTGATCGGATTCCTCCGCGGCCAGCACATGAACGTCTACGCGGGCCACGAGCGGATCACGACCGAATGAGTGAGGAACAGGAGGCCAGGCACTGGCGCGGCGCTGAGATCACCGTGAGCAACAGCGGTCGCGGAGTCGACACCGACGACCGCAGCGGGGACGTCATCGTCGCGCGGTTCGCACTGCTGCCTGCGGACGTCGTGTCGCGTGCGAGCATCCCCGATGACATCGAGCGGATCCGCGCAGCGGTGCAGGAGGCCGCGCCGAACGCGGACATACTCATCCTCACCGGTGGCACCGGCCTCGGGCCATACGACGTGACGCCGCAGGCGCTGCTCCCGCTGTTCGACTACGAGGTGCCCGGCATGGCGGAGGCGATGCGCCACCAGGGGATGGAGTCGACGCCCCACGCGATGCTCTCGCGCCAGGTGGTGGGTGTGATCGCGAAATGCCTTGTCCTATCGGTCCCGGGGAGTCCGCGCGCGGTGGCGGAGTGCCTCGACGCCGTCTGGCCGGCGCTGCCGCACGCGCTGGATCTCATCGCCGGCGACACGATCCACCCGGCCGAGCAGGCGGCGACCGCGGACTAGCTCAGGCGCCCTCGGGGCGATCGAGCGAGCCGCTGCGCCCACCTTCCTTGTGGACCAGCTCGATGTCGGTGATCGTGGCCCAGTGGTCGATCGCCTTGATCATGTCGATGACGGTGAGGCCGGCGATCGCGACCGCGGTCAGTGCCTCCATCTCGACGCCCGTCGCACCTTCGACTCGCGCCGTCGCCTCGATGACGACGCCGGGGTCGGAGAGGTCGAGCAGCAGGTCGACATCGATATGGCGCAACGCAAGCGGGTGGCACAGGGGGATGAGATCGGACGTGCGCTTGGCTCCCATGATTCCCCCGAGTCTCGCCGTGTCGAGCACGCTGCCCTTCGCGATGGAATCGTCGGCGATGCGCGCCACGGCCTCGGCGCTGCAGCGCACCCTGCCGCGCGCGGTGGCGCTCCGCTGGGTCACCGCCTTGTCGCTGATGTCGACCATGCGCGCGCGACCCTTTTCGTCGAGGTGCGTCAGGCGTTTCGCCGTCATTGCCCGACCTCCTCGTGATGGCCGTGTCGCGCGTCGACCCAGCGAGCGCCATCGGTGCGGTGCTCGCGTTTCCAGACAGGGACGGTTGCCTTGATCATCTCCATCGCCTCGGCGCAGACCGGGAACGCTGTGTCGCGGTGCGGCGCCGCAACGACCACGACGACGCTCGCCTCGCCGACCATCAGTGTTCCCGTGCGATGCACGATCGTGATCGTGCTCACGCCGCCGCGCGCGTGCAGCTGTTCACCGATGCGTCGCATCTCCGACTCCGCCATCTCCGCATACGCCTCGTAATCGATGCGTTCGACGGCGACGCCGTGGGTGTTGTCGCGCACCCTTCCGACGAACGTGGCGACGGCACCATCGCCCGATGACCCCGCGCTCGCGATCACCGACCCGACGTCGATGGGGGAGCCGGTGACCCACACGCGCACCGCCGGCGCGTCCGCGCGACCGCCGGCCACCGGGGGGATGAACGCGATGGTGTCGCCGTCGCGAATGGCGGTGTCCCAGTCGCAATAGTCGAGGTTGCGCGCCGCGCGAACCGATCCCGTGTCGGCGGCAGCGGCCGGATACAGGCGCACCAGCTCATCCCACACGGACTGCACGGTCGTGCCCGAGATGCGCACCTCGGCGACGCCGACGCGCTCGCGGAGCGGACCGAACACGAGCACCGTGACGTCGTGCATCGATCAGCCGCCGATGTAGGACATCTCGATCCGCTCGCCGTCCGCGACACCGAGGCCGCGCAGCTCGGAATACCGATCGTCGCGGCGCCTCCACCGTGCGGCGACGACGTCGCGCAGCTGCTCATCGGTCGCTCCTGAGCGCAGGGGCTCGCGGAGGTCGATGCCGGTTGTCGCGAAGAGGCAGGTGTACAGCTTGCCGTCGACGCCGAGACGCGCGCGCGTGCAGTCGCCGCAGAACGGCCGGCTCACCGACGTGATGAGGCCGAGGTCGCCGGCGCCGTCAGCGAATCGGTAGCGCGTCGCAACTGCAGTGGGGTCGGGCTCATCCGCAACGAGTGGATGCACTTTCGACACGCGCTCGAGGATCTCGTCGCCGCTCACGACATCGGCCATGCGCCATCCGTTGGTGGTCCCCACGTCCATGTACTCGATGCAGCGCAGGCTGTATCCCTCACGCCGCGCGAAGTCGACGAGGTCGAGGAGCCCGTCCTCGTTCAACCCGCGCTGCACGACGCAGTTGAGCTTGATCGGGGCAAGCCCCGCGTCGCGTGCCGCGGCGATGCCGTCGAGAACCTCGCCCACCTCGATGCGCGAATCACTCATTGCGGAGAAGACGGTCGGATCCAGCGAGTCGAGGCTCACGGTCACGCGGTGCAAGCCCGCGTCGCGGAGGCGGACAGCCCAGCGGCGCAGCAGCGCACCGTTTGTCGTGAGCGCGATGTCGGGAATGCCGAGCGCGGCGATGCCCTCGACGATCTCCGGCAGGTCGGTGCGAAGCAGCGGCTCGCCGCCGGTCAGGCGGATCTTGGTCACCCCGAGCGATTGAAAGATCGCCGCGAGCCGGATGATCTCCTGCGCGTCAAGCGCCTCGCCTCGCGGCAGGAAGCGATGTCCGGGACCGAATCGCGACTTGGGCATGCAGTACGGGCAGCGGAAGTTGCACTTGTCGGTCACCGAGATCCGCAGGTCGCGCAGCATGCGGCCGAGCTGGTCGGGTCCCGAGATCACGCCCGGAGGTGCGGAGACTGCGGTCATCGCAGCGGGATCGCCTCGACGACGGTGCCGGCCGGAAGGACCTCGACACCGACCGGGAGCACCACGAGGCAGTCCGCGCGCGTGAGCGACTGCAGCATCGACGAACCCTGGTCTCCCGAGCTCCGTGCGCTGGGAAGGCCGTCGTTGGTCTCCGTCAGGACCGCCCGGGCGTAGGTTTCCAGAGCCCCGGGCTTCGACATGTCCTCGCCAAGCCGCGCATGGATGCGCCGCCGGTGGAGTTCCTGCGCGCCCTGCATGCGGCGGATCACCGGCCGGGCAAAGAGCTCGAACGTCACCGAGCTGCTCACCGGATTCCCCGGGAGGCCGATGAAGATGGCGTCGCGAATCCTTCCGGTGAGCACCGGTTTCCCGGGACGCATCGCCACTCGCCAGGTCGAAACCTCGCCCATCTCGGTGACGACCTCGCGTACCCAGTCGTGGTCGCCGACGCTGACGCCGGCGGAGCTGACGATCAGGTGCGAGCTCGATGCGATCTCGAGCAGCGCCCGGAGTGAGTCCTTCGAATCACGTGCGATGCCGAGGAAGGTCGGCACGCCACCCGCCTCGAGCACCGCGGCGGACAGCATCGGCGAGTTCGAGTCGACCAGCTGCGCCGGCCCCGGTGGGGTACCCGCCGGTACCAGCTCGTCTCCGGTTGCGATGAGAGCCACCCGCGGTCGCGCCCCCACGCGTAGCCGGGCGTGACCGAGCGCCGCGGCGACGGCGATATCGATGCTCCGCAGGACCTGCCCCGGCTGGAGAACCGTCGTCCCCGCATGCATGTCGGCGCCCCGCAACCGCACGCTCGCTCCCATGGGAGTCGCGACCTGGATGAGCACCGCCGTGCCGTCCCGGGAGGTGTCCTCCTGGCGGACGACGGTGTCGGCACCCTCGGGCATCGGGGCCCCGGTCATGATCCGCATGGCCGTTCCGAGTTCGAGCGCGCCGGGCACCGAGCCCGCGCGTGATTCGCCGGCCACGGGGAGCCGTACCGGCGCCGTCTCGGTGGCGGCCGCGATCTCATGCGCGCGCACCGCATAGCCGTCCATTGCGGAGTTGTCGAAACCCGGCATCTCCGACTGCGACGCAACTGTTTGCGCGAGGATCCTGCCGAGCGCCTGATCGAGTCCGACCGTCTCCGGTGTGAGGGCGCCGATGCCTGCGAGCAGCCGGGCCTGCGCGCCCGTGACTGACTCGAGATCGGGGGCAACGGCGTGCGTCAGCGTCATTCGGTCCTCATCCTCTACCCGCGACCGGCATCGCGACAACCCATCATAGTCGCGGTAGACGGATGGGTATTCGCAGGCCGGACATACCCGCGCCCGGAAAGGGATTTCGACCCGTACCAGACAGGCGTACTCTTAACGCGTCCACTGGTGGACCGAGTTGGAGAGATGTTGGGCTCGCGCCCGGAGGGCCTTGGATGTTCCCTGCCGCGTTCGACTACATCGCACCGTCGACGCTTGACGAGGCGCTCAGCCTCTTGAGCAGGCATGGTGATGATGCGAAGGTGCTGGCCGGCGGCCAGAGCCTCATCCCACTTCTGAAACTGCGATTTGCGACCCCGACTGTTCTTGTTGATATCGGCCGGATTGAGGGACTCGAGGGAATTCGGCGAGAAAACGGGCATGTGCGGATCGCCGCCCGGACACGCCACCGCGATGTGGAGAGCGCAACGGACCTGCGCGGCACCCTCGATGTGCTCCTCGACGCTGCGCCGCTCATCTCCGACCCGCTCATTCGCAATATGGGGACCGTGGGTGGATCGGTCTGCCACGCGGATCCCGCGGGTGACTGGGGAGCGGTGATGCTGGCGGTCGGCGCTGAGTTTGTCCTTCGATCCTCATCGGGCGAACGAGTCGTGCCGGCCGACGGGTTCTTCGAAGGCCCGTTCACCACGGGGCTGCGCGCAGACGAGGTGATGACCGAGATCCGCGTGCCTGTCGCGTCGGGACGGTCGGGTGGCACGTATCTCAAGCTCGAGCGCAAGGTCGGCGACTTCGCCAGCGTTGCAACCGCCGTGCATGTCGTCCTCGGAGACGATGGCCGTGTCGCATCCGCCGGTATCGGACTGTGTGCGGTGGGCTCGCACAGCATCAAGGCGAACGCAGCTGAGGCGGCACTGGTGGGCCAGACGCCGTCGGATGACGTCATCAGCGAGGTCGCCCGGATGGCGTCCGAGGCGGCAGAACCCAAGGCAGACATACGGGGGAGCGCGGAGTACAAGCGCGACGTCGCGCGGGTCTTCGTGCAGCGCGGACTGCGCACCGCCGTCAACCGCGCGCAGGGAGCATCGGCATGAATGTCAATTTCGAGATCAACGGAGTCGCGAAGAGCGTCGACGTCGAGCCGCGCACGCTCGTCGTCGATCTGATCCGTACCAAGCTGGGCATGACCGGGACGCACATCGGGTGCGACACCAGCAACTGCGGCGCCTGCACGGTGCTGCTCGACGGCCGGCCGGTCAAATCCTGCACGGTGCTCGCGCCGATGCTCGAGGGCAAGAAGGTCACCACCGTCGAGGGGCTCGCGAAGGGCGGCAAGCTCGACGCGATCCAGGAGGGGTTCCACGCCGAGCACGGCCTCCAGTGCGGCTTCTGCACCCCGGGGATGATGCTCGTGGGGAAAGCGCTCATCGAGGCCAACCCGCATCCCACCGAGGACGAGATTCGCTGGGGGATCAGCGGCAACATCTGTCGCTGCACCGGGTACATGAACATCGTCAAAGCGATTCAGCACGCGGCAGCGGCGAATGCCACTGACACCGCAGGAGTAGCGTGATGGCAGTCGACACGAAGGAAGCCGCAGAAGCCGCACGCCAGGCGATGGGCGGCATCGGCGTCTCGCTCGCCCGCAAGGAGGACGCGCGGTTCCTCCACGGCCAGGGTCACTACGTCGACGACGTCGTGCTCCCGGGCATGCTGCACATGGTCATCGTGCGCAGCCCCCACGCGCATGCGCGCATCAAGGGCATCGATTCCAGCGCCGCGATGGCAGTCCCGGGCGTGATCGCCGTGGTCACCGGCGAGCTGCTGGCACAGCACAAGCTCGCCTGGATGCCGACCCTCTCCGGTGACACGCAGGCAGTGCTCGCGACCGACAAGGTGCGATTCCAGGGCCAGGAGGTCGCCTGCGTCATCGCCGAGACCAAGTACATCGCCGAGGACGCAGCCGCGCTGGTGGTCGTCGACTACGAGCCGCTGCAGGCGATCACGACCCCCCAGCAGGCGATCGCGCCGGGCGCGATCGTGATTCGCGACGAGAAGGAAGGGCAGACCGACAACAAGATCTATCACTGGGAGGCGGGTGACAAGGACGCGACCGACGCCGCGTTCGCACGCGCTGCCAAGGTGGTCAGCCTCGAGACGTTCTATCCGCGCTGCCATCCGGCGCCGCTGGAGACGTGCGGGTGCGTCGCCGACCTCGACCCGGTGACCGGCAACGCGACCATCTACATGACGAGCCAGGCGCCACACGCGCATCGCACGCTCTTCGCGATCGTCGCCGGACTGCCCGAGGAGAAGATCCGGATCATCTCTCCGGATCTCGGTGGTGGGTTCGGCAACAAGGTGCCGATCTATCCCGGCTACGTGGTCGCCACGGCGGCCTCGCTGCTGATCGGCCGGCCGGTCAAGTGGATCGAGGACCGCACCGACAACCTCATCTCGACTGGTTTCGCACGCGACTACTACATGGACGGCTCGGTCGCGATCGATGAGAACGGGAAGTTCATCGGACTTCGCGTGAACCTGCTCAGCGACAACGGCGCGTTCTTCGCGGACGCGCAGCCGAGCAAGTTCAAGGCCGGGCTCTTTCACATCGTCACGGGCTCGTACGACATCCCCGCGGCGCACATCGTCGCGAACGGCGCGTACACCAACAAGGCGCCGGGCGGCGTGGCCTATCGCTGCTCCTTCCGCGTCACCGAGGCCTCGTACTTCATCGAGCGCCTCGTCGAGAGCGCGGCCGTCGAGCTGGGACAGGACCCGGTCACCACGCGGCTCAACAACTTCATCCAGCCGGAGGCATTCCCGTACAAGTCCGCGTCGGGCTTCGAGTACGACAGCGGCGACTATCCGGCGGCGATGAAGGTCGCGCTCGACATGCTCGGCTACGACGAGCTCCGCAAGGAGCAGGCCGAGAAGCGCGCGAAGGGTGAGCTCATGGGCATCGGCGTCGCCAGCTTCACCGAGGTGGTCGGCGCCGGCAAGGGCAAGGACTACGACATCGCCGGCCTGCGCATGTTCGACTCCGCCGAGCTGCGCGTGCATCCGACCGGCAAGGCGATCCTCAAGCTCGGCGTCAAGTCACAGGGCCAGGGGCACGAGACGACCTTCGCGCAGATCGTCGCGGAGGAGCTCGGCATCCCCGCATCCGACATCGAGGTCCGTGAAGGCGACACCGACAACACGCCGTACGGTCTCGGCACCTATGCGTCGCGCTCGACACCGGTCGGCGGCGCTGCGACAGCGGTGGTGGCGCGCAAGCTCCGCGACAAGGGCAAGATCATCGCGGCGCATCTCTTCGAGGCCGACGTCGCCGACATCGAGTTCTCGCACGGCAAGTACAACGTCAAGGGATCGCCCGACAACGTCAAGACGATCCAGGACATCGCGTTCGCGGCGTACACGAACATCCCGGACGGCCTCGAGGCCGGGCTTGAAGGGGTCACGTACTACGACCCGCCGAACATGACCTTCCCGTTCGGCACGTACCTGGTGGTCGTCGACATCGACAAGGGCACAGGCCAGGTCAAGGTCCGGCGCATGGTCGCGGTGGACGACTGCGGGGTGCGCATCAACCCGATGATCGTCGAGGGCCAGATTCACGGTGGGCTCACCGAGGGGTTCGGCATCGCGTTCATGGAGCTGATCACCTTCGACGACGAGGGCAACTGCATCGGCTCGAACTTCATGGACTACCTCATTCCCACCGCATGGGAGACGCCTCGCTTCGAGCTCGGAGCTACGGTGACACCATCGCCGCACCATCCGATCGGCGCAAAGGGTGTCGGCGAGTCCGCGACGGTCGGATCGCCTGCCGCGTACGTGAACGCGGTGATCGATGCGCTCTCGCACCTCGGCATCACCAACATCGACATGCCGGTCACCTCGGACAAGGTCTGGGCGGCGCTGCGCGGCGCGGGGGTGACCGAATAGACGACGCGCTGCTGACCCTGCTTGCCGAGAACGCCGCGGCGGGGCGACCGTGCGCACTGGCAACCGTCGTGCGCACGGAATCCCCGACGTCGGCGCATCCCGGCGACAAGGCCGTGATCACGTCCGACGGAACGCTGCACGGATGGATCGGCGGCAGCTGCTCGGAGCCGCTCGTCCGCCGTGAGGCGCTGGTGGCGATGAGCGACGGCCTGCCTCGACTCGTGCGCATCCGGCCGGACGTCGAGGTCGCGGAAACGCGCACTCGAGGAGAGCTCACATTGGCCACAACGTGCCCAAGCGGCGGAGCGCTCGACATCTTCATCGACCCGCACCTGCCCAAGCCACTGCTCGTGATCATCGGCGGGAGCCCGGCGGCCCGCACGCTCGTCGCGCTTGCCGGGGTGATGGGCTTCCGCACCTGCGGCGTGCATCCGGGCGCCACGCCGGCGGACTTTCCCGGTGCGGACCGGGTCATCGACGGTCTCAATCTCGCAGCCCTCGCCGGCGAGACGGACTGCTGGGTCGTCGTCGCGACGATGGGGCACTACGACGACGACGCGCTCGCCGCGGCACTGACACTCCCGGACGCCGACGTGGCGCTCGTTGCCAGCGTGCGCAGGTCTGCCGCCGTGTTCGACACGCTGCGAGCCCGCGGCGTCGCGGAGGAGCAGCTCGCCCGCGTGCGCGCTCCCGCGGGCGTGCGCCGTGCCGGTGCCCAGGAGGAGATCGCGCTGCATGCGCTGGCCGAGATCGTGTCGTTGCGGCATGAACGCCTCACCGCGAATCCCGTTCCCGACCCGGCGCTCATCGTCGGATTCGCCGTCGACCCGGTCTGCGGGATGACCGTCGACACGTCCGATGCGGCGCACACAACGGTCCATGCAGGCACGACGTACTCCTTCTGCTGTGCCGGGTGTCAGGAGCGGTTCGTCGCAGACCCGGCACAGTTTGTGAGCGCACCCGCTCGCTGAGTGAGCACCTCGAACGCGGCGGGGGTGATCCTCGCGGCCGGCGCGTCGAGGCGGATGGGAGAACCGAAGCAACTGCTACCGGTCGGGGGCACCCCGCTGCTCGAGGTCGCTGTGAGCGCTGCCTGTGCAGCACAACTCGATGACGTCGTCGTCGTGCTCGGCGCGCACGCCGAGGAGATCAGCCGGGGCGTGGCATTCGGACGTGCGCGGATCGTCGTGAACCCCGACCACGAGCAGGGGATGAGCACATCGCTCCGCCTGGGGATCGCCAGCCTCGGGCCGGACGTCTCCCGCGCGGTGGTCATCCTCGGCGACCAGCCGGACGTCACGGCGTCATTGCTCGACCGCCTGCTCGAAACCCAGGCCGCGTCGGGCCTGCCCGCGTCCGCGCTGAGCTTCGACGGCCTGCTGCACCCCCCGATGGTGCTTGCCCGTGAGCTGTGGGCTGAGCTCGACGCGCTCAGCGGCGACGTCGGGCTCCGAGCGGTGATGCGCGCTCATCCGGAGCTCGTCGCCGCGCTTCCCGCAGACCATCCAGGCGGCCATCCGATCGACATCGACACCCGAGAGGACTTCGAACAGCTCACCGGGGACCCGGTCTGAGGCGCTCTGCTAGCCTCGTCCGGTCCAGCACGAGTCACGGAGGTGCGTTGCTTGCCAGCACTGGTCATCGTCGCCGAGCGGCTCATCGACGGCACCGGCCGCGACCCGGTCGAAGCAGCCGCAGTCGTCATCGAGGACGGCCGGATCACGGCCGCCGGGGCACGGTCGTCGCTGACGATCCCCGCCGACGCCGACGTGCTCGAGGACGAGGACCTGACACTGCTCCCGGGGTTCATGGACATGCACGTCCACCTCGCCATGTCCGGGACCAACCTGGTGCGCTTCCTCATGACGCCTCCGTCGCTCGCCCTGCTCGAATCCGTCCCCAACTGCGGGCGCACTCTGGCCGCCGGAGTGACCACCGTGCGCGATGCGGGCAACACCCCGTTGGGCGTGCGACTCGCAGCCGAGGCCGGCCACTTTCCCGCGCCCCGAATGGAGCTGGCCGTGGGGCTGCTCAGCCAGACCGGAGGCCACGGCGACGACTACATGCCGTGCGGGACTCATTTCAAGTCTCAATGGCTCGACCTCCCGAACGGCGTCGTCGACGGCGTCGACGGCATGCGTCACAAGGTTCGTGAGGTCCTTCGCGCGGGTGCTGACTGGATCAAGCTGTGCACGAGTGGCGGGGTGCTGAGCCCGGGTGACCTCCCCGACCATGCGCAGTTCTCGATCGAGGAGATCCGTGTCGCGGTGGAGGAGGCAGCCGTGGTCGGCAGGCGCGTCATGGCGCATGCCATGTCCCCGGCGGGGATTCGCAACGCGCTCGTCGCCGGAGTCACGAGCATCGAGCACGGGTGCCTGCTCGACGAGGAGGGCATCGCGCTCATGCTGGAAAAGGGGGCGTACCTCGTACCCACCCTGGTCGCACCCGGCGACGTGGTCGAGGGTGCCAGAGCCGGTGGCGGCGGTCTCCCGGCGGAGATGGTCGAGAAGGCGGAGCGCATCGGTGTGCTCCATCGGGCGGCGGTGTCAGCCGCCATCGCCGCCGGCGTGAAGGTCGCCATGGGCACCGACGCGGCGGTCGGTCCACACGGCGGCAACCTGCGCGAGCTCGGGATGATGGTCCGCTGCGGGATGACACCGATGCAGGCGATCGTCGCCTCGACCACCGTCCCCGCGGAACTCCTCCGCCGCCCGGACCTCGGCTCGCTCGAGACGGGCAGGGTCGGCGACGTCGTCGCCGTCCGTGGCGATCCGCTGGCGGACATCGACAGTCTCGCGGACCCTGCGCACATCCGTCTCGTGGTCAAGGATGGACGGGTCGCCTACGACTTCCGAGCGAGATCAGGAGCGGCTCAGCCCTCGTCGGTCTCGGCGTCGAGCGCAGCCTCGTAGGACGGAATCCGCCAGGCGGCCTCCTTGCCGAGCAGACCCCCGTGGCCAAGCGACGCGAGGTACGCGGGGTCGAGCGGCAGACCCGCGTGCAGGCGGGCCAGGAGCAGGTCGAGAGCGCTCCGGCGCGAGAACATCCCGCAGGAGGCGACGCCGATCACCGGGCTGCCGAGGAGCTCGGCGATCCAGTAGCTGCTGCCCGGGTGCATCGGTAGGCCGCGCCGCAGTGATGTCGCGCCGGCGGCGAGCAGGCTCTGCCACGTGACCTCCAGCGGGTCGACCGACGCGACCCCCACGGCCAGCACGACGTCCGCCGACGCGGCCGCAACCCGAAGCGCGTCCTGCACCTGTTCCGCGTCGTCGTCGACATAGCGCACGGACGCGACAGCCCCGCCGTACCAGGCGCTGCGCATCGCGATCGAGCGCTCGAAGCGTGCCCGGGCGTCGTCGGTGAGGTGCTGGCGCACGATCGCGGCCATGCGCAACGGCAGGAAGGGACGGACATGCACGACGCCGGCGCGGTCTCGCGCCGAGGCGGCAGCGCGCTCGGCAGCCTCGACCGACGTCTCCGCGATGGCGAGCGGCGTGATCTTGACGCCGGCGAGCGTTCGCCCGGCGTCAACCGGCAACCCGTCCGGGACCGTGAACACCGTGACCCCGTCGACCAGGTTGACCTCCGAGAGCGCTGCCACATCGACGCTGACCAGGCCGCGCCAGGCCGACACGAGGCGCACCTGCGACTCGACCGGCGGGCGCGTCGTGGCCCCGGGACCGGCCACGGCGGCAGCGATGCGCACCGCCGCGGCATCCTCGCCGACGTCGCCGTCGTCGAGCCAGAGGAGGTGCAACTCCGCGGGATGGGTGGCGACCAGGATCGCCGTGTCGCCCGGACCGAGTCGCGAGCCCTTGACGAGGAGCGCACGGCCGTCCTCGCCGATGACGTCACGGCAGAGGATCGCGCCCAACCAGCGCTCCGGAGCCCCATCGACGGCCGAGCCGGGGAGAACCTCGAGCCTCACCCGGGAGGAGTTGCCGGCGCCGCCGACAACGAACCGGCGTTGCGGCCCCGGCGGACCGCGACGATCTCGGCGAGGATCGCGACAGCGATCTCCTCGGGGGTCTGCGCGCCGAGGTTGAGCCCGACCGGGCTGTGGATCCTGGCGATGTCGGTGTCGGTGAAGCCGGCTTCGTGCAGGCGCGCCACGCGTTTCGCATGGGTGCCGCGGCTGCCGATCGCGCCGATGTACCCGGTCTCCGTCCGCAGGAGCGCCGTCAGTGCCGGGTCCTCGAACTTCGGATCGTGCGCAAGGCAGACGGCCGCGTCGCGCGGGCCGAGGTCGAACCGCGGCAGTGCCTCGTCGGGCCATGCGGTCACGAGGCGTTCGGCATTGGTGATGCGCTCGGCGTTGTTGAAGGCGGTGCGCGGGTCGATCACCGAGACGGTGAATCCGGCGGCGTTGGCCATCGTGACGAGCGGGATCGCGATGTGGACCGCCCCGATCACCACGAGTTGTGGTGCGGGGACGATCGGATCCACGAAGACGCGGACACCCGCGATCTCCTCGACTCCGGGAAGCCCCGATGCGAGCCGCGGGCGAGCGGCGGCGATGGTCGCCGCCTCGGAGACCGCCCCGCCGAGAGTGCCGACGAGCCCTCCACCGCTCGTGGCGGCGGCGCGGCCGCCTGCGTGCTCACCGTCGAGCACGGTCAGCAACGCAACCGGCCTGGAGGTCTCGATCGCGTTCCGGACCTCCTCGATCACCGGGTCCGACCCATCACTCTCCAGGGTCTCGACGAAGATGTCGACCTCGCCGCCGCACGAGAGCCCGACTGCCCAACCCATCTCATCGCTGATCCCGTAGTGGAGCAGGCGGGGTGGCGCATCACCCTCGATCGTCGCCTGCGCCTCGAGGACGACGGCGGACTCAAGACAGCCGCCACTCACCGAGCCGGCCATCCGTCCGTCGCGGCTGACGAGCAGGCGGGCACCCATCGGGCGCGGCGTCGAGCCGGAAGTTCCGACGACGGTCGCGATGGCGACGAGCGGATCGCTGTCGCTCCATTCGTTGATGGTCGGGAGCAGATCTCGCATGTCCTGAGTATCCGCTTCGATGCGCGGACGGGCAAGTCGCGCCGTTTGGCGCGCGGTGCACAATGCCGGGAATGGAAATCACGAACTCCTTCGCCGTCAAGGCGGAGCCCGATCGCGTCTACGAATTCCTGCTCGACGTGAACAACGTCGTGAGCTGCGTCCCGGGAGCCGAGCTGTCCGAGGTCGTCGATCCCAACACCTTCAAAGGCAAGGTGCGCATCAAGGTGGGCCCCGTGACCGTGAACTACAACGGCACCGCGCGCATCACGTCACGCGACGCGTCGACGCGAACGGCAACGCTCGAGGCCGAGGGGAAGGAGACGACTGGCTCCGGGTCCGCGCAGGCGACGACGAAGATGGCGGTCGCCGCCGACGGCGACGAATCGACCGTGACGCTCACGACCGATTTCACCGTGGTGGGCCGGGTCGCCCAGTTCGGCCGCGGGATCATGGAGGACGTGTCCCGTCATCTGGTCGGGCAGGCGGCGACGTGCATCCAGTCGAAACTCGAAGCACCCGCTCCCGCCGAGACACCCCTGACAAGCGAAGGTGCGGATGCGAACGGCACGGCGGGAGCGACCCCTCCCGCGCCATCCGTGGCGTCGGAGCCCGCGGCGCTCGATGCGTTCGCGATCGGTCGTGCGGTGGCGAAGGAGCGCATCAGCCGGCTCAAGGTGAACCCGCAGATGATCGCGATCGCCTTCGGCGCGCTGGTTGGTCTCCTGCTGCTCAGGCGTCTTCGGCGATCGCGGCGGCGTCGCCGCGCGCTGAACGGCTGACCCTTCGCGGCAGCTCGGCAAGGAGCCGGCCGAGGGTGTCGAGCGCCTCGACGTTGTGGGCGCTCAGAAAGTCGTCGCAGTGCGGGAGCGCCGCTGCCATGCCACGTGTCTCCGGCATGTAGGCGCTGCTCCCGAGCAGCGGGTTGAGCCAGATCAAGCGGTGGCAGCTCCTCCGCAACCGGGCCATCTCCCGGCCCAGGTGATCGGGGTCGCCGCGGTCCCAGCCGTCGCTGATGATCAGCACGATGGCGCCGTGGCCGAGCACCCGGCGGGCGTGGACGCGCTGGAAGGTGTGCAGCGCGTCTGCGATCCGCGTGCCACCCCCGATGTCGTGCACCTGCTCCGCGACGTGGTCGAGTGCGGAGTCGATGTCGCCATGACGGAGTAGATGGGTAATTCTTGTCAGATGTGTCGAAAACGCAAACGTCTCCACGCGCTCGCGCCGGCCGATCGCGTGCGCGAACACGAGCAGGTGGCGTGAGTAGCGATCCATCGACCCGCTCACGTCGCAGAGGATGACGATCGGCCGCCGCTTCGTCCGGGAGCTGGCG
>JBAUTG010000085.1:0-6939 GCA_049582105.1 Candidatus Dormiibacterota bacterium
TGCCGTGGCTGTCGGCGTGGGGGTCGGGTGAGGCGTGGGTGTTGGCGTTGGATTCGGCGTGGGGGTGGGCGTCGGTATTGGAGTCGGGGTCGGCGTCGGCGTTGGAGTCGGGGTTGGGGTTGGGGGTGGGGTCACGGTGAAGGAGGAGTCAACGGCCGTGCTCCCAATGACCGGGCACACGGACGTCGTCTGGTCACACAACTGCGCGGTTGCCACCAGCGGACCCGGACTGGCGTCGCCGGGGACGATGCCCGGGACCAGTCCCGAACAAGAAGAGACATCTGCCGGACCGGATATCGATGTCGATGCAGGGTCGCTCCAGGTGATCATGATCTCGAGTGCATCGCTGGCCACTCCGCATTCAGTGGCATCCCACGCGTAGTCGTACGTCACCGCGGTCCCTGGTAGCCCGCTGGTCGGTCCGCCAACCAGCGAAAATGTCGGGGGTGCCTGTGCGGCAACCGGAGTCGCACCGACGATCGGCAATCCGATCGCCACCACGAGAACCAGGACTGCGAGGCCCGCCCCTCTTCGCATTCGCCGACTCTAGCTTCGGCCGTCCCCCCACCGGTTGCTGCGGCACCCCCGAGATCGGCTCCGGGCTGTTCGCCAGGCGCCCAGCTCCTCGGAGTGGCTAGTACGAGCCGCGAGCCGTCAGGAGTGCCGGGATGGTCTTGGCGAGGATGTAGAGGTCCATCGTCAGGGACCAGTTCTCGACGTAGAAGAGGTCGTAGCGGACGTAGTCCTCGAACGCAAGATCGTGACGGCCGTTCACCTGCCAGAGGCCGGTGACACCCGGCTTCACACGAAGCCGCGCGCGCTGTGCCTCCACATAACGCATGGTCTCGTCAGGAAGCGCCGGCCGAGGCCCTACCAGACTCATCTCGCCGCGAAGGACGTTGAAGAGCTGGGGCAGCTCGTCGAGCGACGTGCGACGCAGCAGCCGGCCGACCTTCGTCACCCGCGGATCGCGGCGCATCTTGAAAAGAAGGCCATCGGCCTCGTTGTTCGCCACCAGGCCGTCTCGCTGCGCGTCGGCGTTCACCACCATGGTGCGGAACTTGAAGATGGTGAAGCAGTTCTCCTGCGCGCCGACACGGCGCTGGCGGAACAGCACCGGCCCGGGGCTCGTCAGGCGGATCACGAGTGCGATGCCCAGCATCAGCGGGGCGGCGACGACCAGTGCGATCGAGGTGACGAAGAGATCGAGGGCTCGCTTCTGCACCCGCTGCCGGCGCGAAAAGCGATGCCGGCGCAGCGAGAACAGGGCCATCCCGTCGATCGGCTCCAGGATCACACGCGCCGCGCCGAGGTTCGGAAGTCCCGTCGAGACCCGGACGTTGACATCGGCCGGGAGTGCCGTGTCGATGTTCTGGAGTGTGGCTCCGCCGGCCGCGCTCCCCGCGATGATCACGGCGCGCACGCGGTGAGCGGAGCTGATCTGCGCGATGTCGTCCACGGTGCCCAGAACGGGAATCCCGTCCATCACCTCGAGACCCGACCTCGTCACCTCGACGAAGCCGCAGACCCGGTAGCCCATCCACGGCCGCCGCATGAGCGTGCGGGCGAGGGCCCGAGCCTCGTCGTTCGTTCCGGCGATCAGTGTGAGCTGGCTGGTGACGGCCCTGGCATTGAGGACATGTGTGAGCCGGCGGCTGATCAACCTGCCGATCGTCACGGTCCCGAGGCAGACGACGAGGAGTGCTGGGATGAGTTCCCGGCGCGGATCGGTTTCCGCGATGAACGTCACGAGCACGACGAGAAGCACCGACATCACCGCGGCGTTGAAGAGTCGACGGAACTCGGCGGTGGCATGAGTCGGGCGGCGCAGGTCGTAGAGCCCGTAGACCGCGAAGACCACCGGCCAGATCGCCACTGTCGCAAGCACTGGCGGGCGGAATGGTGTCTGGTTACCCGTCGACGGGACGAACCACTCGAGGATGACCCTCGAGAGGTAGTACCCCGCAACGACGGCCACGACGTCCACGGCGAACGTAGTGATCGCGAGGATGAGCGGCCACGGCGGTGGATTCGCGGTCTTGGCATCCGCAGCCGCCACAGACGCAGGCGCGGTGCGAGCCTGGGCCTCGCCGACGAGGTCGACCTCTGCTAGCTCACGCTCAATCCAGCCGGCGTCCGACGACAGACTTGAACCCAGATGTGCCTCTTCCGCAAGCCCCACGACCGTTCCCCCTTGTCGAACCGTAACGCCGCAGAACGGCGCCTGGGCGCCCGCACCACCCCCAGAACTCGTTCCCTTGGGGAGTGATTCTAGCGACGCGTTCGGCGTCACGTCAAATGACGCTCTTGAACAGCTTGACGTGATCTTGGAATACGGCCGGCGAACGTTCGTTCCCAGCCTCGTTGACCTCCCGGAGCACGCCGTTTCGGCATCTGAGACTTTGACAAGAAGCCAGCCGGTCCGTCATGATGCGTTCGGACGGATTACCTCAGGGAAGGGCCAGCGGCGCTTGGCGGCGCAGCGCGTTGGGTGTGCTTCGCACCGGTAATGAGCATTGGATGTATGGGGGACGTATGGGACGGCCGAGCGGAGGAGTCGCCGCGCTGATCACAGGCGCGACCGCCTTCACGTTTCTCCTGTCGGGATGCTCCAGCAACAACGGCATGGTGATCGGCGTGCCGAACGTGTCTCCCGCGGCGACACCCACCTCGAGCACCGTCTTCAACGAGATCAATCAGGCGATCGAAAGCGAGATCGCACAGGTGTCCGTTTCCGGGGAGGCGGGAGGCGAATCGGCTACCGTCGTGGCCGAACTGAACGCCCTGAACAGTATGAGAAGCCTGATTCACTCGGAGGCACTCAGCGCTCTCGTCGCCACCGCCGACAAGCAGATCACCAAGCGTGTGGTGTACGTCAACTCGCTGATCGCGGACGTGCAGGCTGACCGATACCTGTCTGGGATCGACGTCTCGGGTCGCAGCCTTTCACAGTCCTTGATCTCGGTCCTCGCCGGCATCAACAGTCAGCTCGAGGCGCTCGCAAGCACGATCGCTTCGGACCAGCTCGCGGACCAGCTTCGGACCGACGTCCTGAGTATCGGGCCGTCATCCAGGATCTACGGCGTATACGAGCCGATGGCCCATCTGGCCATCGCCGGCGGCGACGAGCTTGCCGAGCTCAACACGCTTGCCGGACAGGAGTCACAGCTCAGGGCTGAAGTTGCGTCCGGGCAGGGCACCGACGCCAACTACGCCTCCGAAGCCGCCCTGCTCGGCGATATGTCGGCCGCGATCGCCACGGGCCGGGCGACCGCCGGCGCAGACATCGAGGAAGTGATGCGCATGACACCCGGCGAGTATCCCGCCAACAAGACGACCGTCACAGCGGTGCGCTCCGCCCTCATCCAGTTGCGCTCGCCACTTGGCGCGATCGGCAAGGCGACCGCCGACTCCAACAAGATCCTTGAACTTATTGCGGAACGGTGAATAATGACGAAGCATGAGGGTTCGACGACAACTATGGGAAGGGGGAAGCACATGAACAAGGGACGCGGATTCACGCTGAAACGCGCCGGGGGCCTGACGGGCCTGGCAGGCATCGTGGCGCTGGGGGGCGCCCTCATGGTGTCCCAGTCCGTGGCAGCCGGAGGCAACCCGGACTTCGAAGGGATCGTGTCCGCGGCGTCGCCGACCGGGTTCATGAGCAGCCCCGACGCGTACGACATCTCCGGTGGGCCCGTGACTGTCGACTTCAATATCGCGACAACGAACCTCACCGGCCAGTCACAGACCGTCGCGCTGCACTTCTCAGCCAACCACATCCTCACGTACAACGGCGTGGACGTGTCCGACGGTCAACCCGGCCAGCCCGGGATCACCTTCACCGGCCCCGCCGGAACCACGCAGGCGGTGATTCCCGGAACGCAGTCGTTCAACGAGACCTGGAGCCCGAAGGGATCCAACACCATCCAGCTGACCTACACATTCGACGCGTGTGGCTATTACCAGCTCGACGTGTGGGCTCCCTGGACGGGCGGCGGGCGTGACCGCGCAACGCTCGCATCGGGTTTCATCCGAGTCCTCGGCTGCGACGGTTCACCGACGCCCACGCCCACGCTGTCGCCGACGCCGTCGCCGAGCGGCGGAGTTGGCGGAGCCACGAGCACACCCACGCCGAGTGGTGGCGTTCAGGGGATCACCTCGACTCCGTCCACCGGCTCCGGCGGCGGATGGCTCACCTTGGGAGCCGCACTCGTCATAGCGGGTGTCGGTATGCTTGTCGTCGGGACACGCGGACGTCGCGTCAACATTTAGCCAACAGTTGAAGGGGGAAGCACAAGCCATGGAGATCCGCGACTACCTAAGGGCAATCCGCCGCGTACTGTGGCTGGTCATTCTCATTCCCGTTGTAGCCGGGCTCGCGACTGGCGGCCTGATGGAGATGCAGCCGTCTGCCTATGAGGCCGATGCAACGGTGGTGGTTCCGGCCATCACCGCGAGTGGCTTCTCTCAGAGTGCTGCCGCGCAGTACGTCGCCACGTTCAAGGACGTGCTCGTATCTCAGCCGGTCCTGACCGAGGTCTCTCAGAAGTACCCCGGCGTCTCGACTACCGAACTGGCGAGTGGCCTCAGCGCGAGCACAGTCACGACGTCGAGCAACATCATCCACGTCGTCCTGATCGGGAAGGAACATCAGAACCTCACCGGGGCCGTGCGTGAAGCGACCGTCGACACGCTCAACGCGATCGCACAGCCGCGGCTCGCGCAGGCAGAGAACGCGTGGACGATCGCCCAGGCAGGCCTGCAGAAGGCTGAAGCCGCCTACAACAACTTCGTCGAAGCCACAGCCAACCCCAATCCCCCGTTGCTGTTCAACCAGGCGCTGACCCGCCTCAGCACAGACCAGACGCTCTTGGCGTCGGCTGAGGTCCGTCACGATGGGCCGGCCGTTGCGCAGCTGACAGCGGCCATCGCGGCTCAGAAGCAGGCGCTCATCCAGCTTGGTCAGCAGGACGTGCAGTACGAGACCCTGAATGACGCTCTGTCCTCCGCGCGGAGTGCAAGTAATCACGCCAAGAGCGAAGTCAATGACGCCCAGGCGCTCGTCACCACTGACTCCTCTCCAGGCACCGTCACCACGACCAACGTCGGACGCCTTTCGAAGCTCTCCAACACCATCAAGTTCGCGGGCATCGCGTTCGCACTCGCACTCGTGATGATGCTCGGCCTCCTCCTCATCCTCGAGCTCATGCGCTCGGGCCGCCGCGCCGCGGTGGTGGTCGAGGCTCCGGAGCAAGGCGCCTTCGCGTGGAACGCTCAACCCGTAGCCGCAACCGCGTCCGAGACGGCAACTGCGCCGGCTCCGATGAGAGTGCCCACCACCCAGACAGCCGAGCGAATGGATCCGTGGCGGGCGAGTGCCGCTGCGACCGCACCCGTGGCAGTCACCAACGGCAATGGCAACGGCCACGCGAACGGCAATGGGAATGGCAACGGCCACGCGAACGGCAACGGGAACGGCCACGCGAACGGCAACGGTCATGCCGAGGTGACGGAAGTCGAGGCCGATCCGCAGCGTAGCGGTCTGCTTCGGCGCGGATAGCATCATGCCGCCATCGCAGGCGGCGGCGGGACGCGAAGACCGATGACTACCCGTGTTCTCTACATCGCAGGCACCGGCAGGTCGGGCAGCACGCTGCTGGCCAACATCCTCGGCGAGGTTGACGGCCTCTTCGCGGCCGGCGAGGTGCGCTATCTCTGGCAGCGTGGCCTGACCGAGCGCCGGCTCTGTGGCTGCGGGGTACCCGTCCGCGAGTGCCCCGTGTGGAGCCATGTCCTCGCCGAGGCCGGACAGCTCGACGAGCCCGCGCGGATGGACGGCGTCGTCACGCTCCTCAAGCACACCGGGAGGATTCGCAACCTTCCGGCCATGCTGTTGGGAAGCATCCGGCCGGGTCTCGACCCCGCGCGTTCGGTGGCAAGCGCGGAGGCTCGGACGGCGCTCGGCGGGATCTACGCAGCGATGGCCGGTGTCACCGGAAGCCGCGTCATCGTCGACTCGTCGAAACTCCCCGCCTACGCGAACGTGCTGTCGGCGACGCCGGGTATCGACCTGCACATCGTGCACCTGATCAGAGACCCGCGTGGCGCCGCGCACTCGTGGTCGAGCCGTAAGGCGCTCACCGACGGAGCCGCTCGGACTCACATGGAGCAGATCGGACCAGCCAAGAGCGCCTTCCTCTGGGACGTGTGGAACCTTTCCGGCGGCATCCTGTTCCGCGGCGGCCCGGAGCGCTACATGCGTCTGCGCTACGAGGACCTGATCGCGGACCCGCAAGCGGCGGTTCGCCGGATCCTCGCCATGGTGGGCATGGAGGATGCGCGACTGCCGTTCGTCAGCGGCGGCGAGCTGATCACGTCGGTCAACCACAGCGTCGCGGGCAACCCGGACCGCCTTCGCCACGGACTGATCCGCCTGCGCCAGGACGATCGCTGGCGCACCGGGATGCCTCGCCGCGATCAGCGTCTCGTGAGCCTGCTCACACTGCCGCTCCTGCTGCACTACGGATACTCGCTGCGCACGAAGGCCCCCAAGCCGCAGAACGGGGAGACGATCTTCGACCGGGCGCCGCGTGGCGAAGGCCCGACCGGACGCCTCACCCGCCGCGTGCGCCGGCATATGCGCTGGGTGCGGACTGAAGGCTGGGCGCGCATCGTCGAGGAGGACGAACTCAACCCGGTGACGCGCATCCGGGTGGCGTCCACCAAGCGGCGCTGGCGCAGATCCCATCCGCAGCAGGCCGGAGCGGCCACGCCCGTGTATCTCGTCGGGCTGCAGCGATCGGGGACGAACATGCTCGCGCGCGGGCTCGACACGGCGCCGGAGTTCGAGGTCCACAACGAGAACGACCGTGCCGCGTTCAACCACTACCTGCTTCGGAGCGACGCGAAGATCCGCAGCATCGTCATGGCCAGCAA
>JBAUTG010000086.1:0-21426 GCA_049582105.1 Candidatus Dormiibacterota bacterium
CCTGCCCGATGGTTTGCAAGACGCAGCTGGATCGCCAACCTGGTGTCCCTGTGCCGGCGGCATCACCGCGCGGTGCACGAGCAGGGGTGGCGCATCCGCATGGATGACGGCGTTCCGGTGGTGGAACCGCCGCCGTGACGGAACCGGTGTCAAGAGTCAGCCGAAACCGGTGTCAGGCATCGGCCGAAGTCGGCGTCAAGCATCAGCCGAAGTAGGTGTAAGGCATCAAACAACGCTGCGTCAGGCGTCAGCCGAAACCGTCATAGGCGCGACTGTGACCAATCAACCGAAGTAGGCGGGACATCTCAGCCGAAGCTGTGTAACGCCTCAGCCGAATGCGTTCCGTCACGCATCGGCCGAACTCTCACAGAACTTGGTGCCCGCTCAGGGGCTCGAACCCTGGACCTTGGGATTAAGAGTCCCCTGCTCTACCAACTGAGCTAAACGGGCCCGATCCGATTCTAACCGGGGGTCACCGTCCCGTTGGCCCCGCCCCGGCTCCGACGCGGCCGGCCCGGCGTTCCCCGGCAAGCCAGATCATGGACCGGTATTGCTGGGCCAGGCGCATCGTGATCGGCGGCCCGGACGGGGACACCGACCCTGATCGCGGAGACGTCGTCCGCGCTTCGATGGCTGTCCGGAGATCGGCTGCCGTGTGCCCGGGAAACACCGTCAGGACCCTTCCCAGGTCGTGTTCGCCGAAATGGCTGTCACCGGCGCCCAGGGCGGCGCCGAGTTGCTCCTTGTGCTCCGCGTAGAACGAATCGAGATGCCCCCACGTTCGGGGCAGTACAGGCGCGGTGTGCCGCAACTCGATGCCATCCACGCGATGGGACCCCAGCAGCTGGCGTGTCCTCCCCGGTGTCATGGAGGCGAACCAGGTCGGCATGAAGGGATGCGCGATCACCGCGAGACCGCCCGCGTCATGGATGGCATCGACCGTGTCCTCGACCGACATGTGCATGCGGATCTGGCGATCGAGGAACAGCCCCACGATGTGGATCCCCGGCGGAAACGACGCGGTGATCTCCTCACCCTGGACCACGTCGACACCGAGCGACGCACCGAGCTCGATCGCCGGCCGGAGGTCGCTGATCGTGTCGTGGTCGGTGATGCACAGCACCTGCAGGCCGATCCCCGCAGCGGCGCGCACCAGCTCCTCCGCGCTCACCATGCCGTCGCTCGCGAGCGTGTGAGCGTGCACCTCGGCGAGGCCGAGCCCGTCACGTGCGTGTGCGTTCACGTCCGCCATCTCGATCCCAGTGTAGTGGGCTGCTGAGAGCGCGCTGAGAAGCGTTCAACGAGATCGTATCGGCACGGAGACGCACTTCTGCCGACCATATACTCGAAGCGATGAGCGCAGCGACCCGCATCCTCGTCGTCGACGACGAGCAGAGCATCACCGACTTCATCGCGCTCGGCCTGCGCCACGAGGGTTATGACGTCCGCACCGCGCCGGACGGGCACGTCGCGCTTCGGGTCGTCGACGAGTTCAAGCCGCACCTCGTCGTCCTCGACCTCATGATGCCGCGCATCAACGGATGGGAGCTCTGCACGGCGCTCTCCGGCGATCGGTCGCGCGGGATCATCATCCTCAGCGCGCGCGACGAGACCGGCGACCGCATCCAGGGGCTCGAGCTCGGCGCCGACGACTATCTCGTCAAGCCCTTCGATTTCGCCGAGCTGCTGGCGCGCATTCGCGCTGTCCTGCGGCGCCGTAACCCGGATCTCACGCGCGTCGTGCGCGCCGGTGACCTCACCATCGACACCGCGACCCGCGAGGTGCGCACCGGTGATCGGGTCGTGGACCTGTCGGTGCGCGAGTACGACCTCCTGCTCTATCTGGCGAGCAATGCGGACCAGGTGCTTGCGCGGCAGCGCATCCTCGACGAGGTCTGGGGATACAACTTCTTCGGCGACGAGAACAACATCGAGGTGTACGTCCGGTACCTTCGCCAGAAGCTCGGTGACACGGCGCACGAGCGCATCCAGACCGTGCGTGGTGTCGGCTACCGGCTGCGCAGCACCGGCGACGGGAGCCACGCCGCGGAGCGGTAGGTCGTGAGTCGTCTCGCTCACGCCTTCGCCTCGTTGCGCTGGCGTCTCACACTCACGTTCGTCGGGCTGCTCGCGCTGCTGCTCGTGCTGCTTGCCGGCTACCAGTACTTCACGCTGCGCGCCAGCCTGGTCAGCAACCGGGTGGGCGAGATGCAGGGTGACTTCACGTCGGCGCGGCGGTTGCTCGTCACCGAGGAGGCGGCGCTCGGCGCGACCACGACCGGAAGGCGCCTCTGCACGACGCGACCGGATCTGGTCGCCGGCGGTGTCGCGCGAGCGGTCTCGGTCGTGACCGGCCAGACGGTGCAGGTAGTCGTCTACGGCCGCGGGCTGACGCAACTCGCTGTCGCGCCCCCCGGGGCCACGCCGCCGTTGCTCGACCAGAGCGTGCTGCAGCGCGTCGCGACAACCGGCGTGCGCTCAGGGCCACAGCAGCTCTCGACGAGTGACGGTGATCAACTCGTCGTCGCGTTCCCGGTGCTCGCCACCTCTGGTGCGTGCGGTGTCGCGCAGCTGTCGGTTGCGATGTCACCGATCGACGGCGTCCTCCACGACGAGCTCCTGCTCATCACGCTCGGCGGGGTCGTGATGCTCGTGCTCGCACTCATCATCGGTGTGCTGCTCACCGGCCGCACGCTGCGTCCCATGCGCCGCCTCACCCAGACGGCCGAGCAGCTCGCGTCCGGTGATCTCACCGCGCGGAGCCGGTTGACACCGAGCTCCGACGAGGTCGGTCAGCTCGCGAGCAGCTTTGACCACATGGCCGACCGCATCCAGGAAGCCTTTGCGGTGCAACAGGATTCCGAGTCCCAGGTCCGGCGATTCATCGCCGACGCGTCGCACGAGCTGCGCACGCCGGTCACCGCGCTCAAGGGATACATCGACGTGTTGCGCAGGGGAGCCGGGCGTGATCCGGAAGCGCTCGACGCCGCGCTCGAGGCGATGAGCAACGAGTCCGAGCGTATGCGCGTGCTCGTGCTCGACCTGCTGACGCTGGCGCGTCTCGACGCACGGCGCGAGTCACACCCGGAGGACTTCGACCTGAACGCCACCGTCGACGCTCTGCTCAACGAGGGTGTGCCCGGGATGCCCGACCACGTGCAGCGCGTGTACGCGGTCGCACCGCTGCTGGTGCACGCCGACCGCGGAGCCGTGAGCACGATCATCCGCAACCTGCTCGTCAACGCATGCAAGTACGCACACGGTGCCTCGCAGCGGTGGAGCACCTCGGTGTCCGCGGGTTGGGCGCTGCTCGAGGTGCACGACGACGGGCCCGGAATCCCGGCATCCGACCTTGGTCACGTCTTCGAGCGCTTCTATCGCGGCGAGAAGACGCGGGCTCGCGAGGAGGGTGGCAGCGGTCTCGGTCTCAGCATCGTGCAGGCGCTCGCGCGCGCCCAGGGTGGTGATGTCGGAATCCAGAGCACCGTGGGAGCAGGGACCACGGTGACCGTCTGGTTACCCCCGGCAGCGCTGCCGGTACCGCCTACAGGTTGAACGGCGACTGAAACGACAGTGAGCTGAGCACCGTCAGCTGCCCGGTCGCCATCAGGAGCCCGAAGCCGAAGAGGATCAGCCCGGCCACGATGCTGATCACGCGCAGGTGCCGGTTGACGCTGCGCAGCAGGCCCTGCAGCCGGTCGGCGAGCAGGGCGACGAGCAGGAACGGGACCGCGAGCCCGAGGCAGTACAGGAGCATGAAGGGCAGGCCGCCGAACTCCCGGTTCTGGGCGAGGGTGAGGATCGCGCCGAGCTGCGGGCCGAGGCAGGGAAGCCAGCCTGCGGCGAACGTGAGGCCGAGGAGCAGGCCGCCCGCAGCGCCGCTCGAGACCGGGAGATGGAAGCGCCGCTCACGGGCGAGCCAGCCGAAGCGAAGCACGCCCATCGTCTGGAGCGCGAGCACCATGATGATCGCGCCCGCGATGCGGTTGACCAGGTCCAGGTTGCGCTGGAACACCGTGATCGCGAGGACTCCCTCCAGCAGGTAGTACTCGGCGATGAAGATGATGCTGAACCCGAGGACGAACGCCACCCCGGTCGTCATCACCGAGCTGCGCCGCGAGGTGACGATCGTTCCCCCGGATGCCGACGCTGCGGCGAGCGCCGGTGTCCCGGCACGGCCGCTCAGGTACGCGGCGTAGGCGGGCATGAGCGGGAAGACGCACGGCGAGAGAAACGAGACGAGGCCCGCAAGGAACGCGAGCGGGACCGACGGTCCCGCAGAGGCGGCGATCACACCGCAAGGGTAGGGCGGCAGCTGTCAGGGAGGCCCTTCGACGTAGTAGCGCTGGCGCCACCGGATGTACACGTAGAGCGCAAGCAGGACGAAGAAGATCTCGTAGACCAGCGGCGTCGGCCAGTGGAAGGCCGCTTGCGCGAAGCGCTGGATGCCGCTCGGCGGAGGTGGAGGAGGTGTCGGCTTGGCCGCAGCGGGCACGGGGGTCGGCGTGGGCAGCGGGGTCGCGACCGCGGACGGGACCGCGGCACCCGGGGACTCGGGGATCAGCTTCGGCGGTGTCGGGGCACCGGTGTCCGTCTCGATGTAGACATGGCTGCCACCAGTGGGAGGGTTGACGGCCACGACCACCTCGGGCGGCGTGGTGCTCCCGACAGCGATCGAATCGATGTTCTTGCTGCCGCTCGGCAATCCCGTGTCCGCCTTGTGGAAGGTGATGCCGCCGTCGGTCGAACGGTAGAAGTCACCGCCGGTGCTGCCGCCCGCGTCCACCCCCGCGTACGCGAGTGCCGGGTCGAGCGGCCCGAAGGTCGCGACCGTGATGGTCGTTCCGGTGGTCATGCCCGTTCCGGCCGTCCAGGTGTTGCCCCCGTCCCCGCTGCGGAAGACGCCTTCCGAGGTCGCAACGATCAGCGGACGCTTCGGCACCGCCAGGTCGACCTGCCCGGAGGTGATCGACGAGACGACCGCACCCGACGGGAGCCCGGACTGGAGCACCTCCCAGGCGGCGCCGCCGCTCGACGAGAAGAGGTACCCCTGCGCGAGGTTGCCGCTGTCCGCTCCGGCGATCACCGTGAACTGAGGGAAGTTCGCCGCAACCGCCACCGCCGCGATCGAGTACGCGTCGAGACCACCGTCGTGCCAGGTGAAGCCGTTGGGGCTGAGCGCCACGCCGGCGTTCGTCCCCGCGGCGATCCCGTCGAGGCCGAACGCGAGCGCGCGCACGTCGAGGTTTTGCAGCCCTGTCGAAGCCGCTGCCCAGGTGGCGCCTCCATCGAGGCTCGCGTACATGCCCTTGCCGTCCGTCCCGGCAAAGGCGTCACCGGGGCGGCGCACGTCGAAGCCCACGGTCCACACGCGAACCCCGGTCAGCGCTTGCGTCCAGGTCGCGCCGCTGTCGTGCGACTCGTAGAGCCCGCTGTCGGTACCGGCAAGGATCGTGGCCGGCTGCGTGGGCTCCACCGCGACACTCCAGATCCTTCCCGAGCCGAGCCCCGGCAGTGTCCCGGCCTGTGAGAACCCGATCTGCGCCGAAGCGTCGCGGGAGGCAAGGCTGCCCCAGCCGATGAGCACCGCGACCACGAGGATCACGGCGCCGATCGGACGTCGCCGGACACGAGCCGAGCGCGTGGCGGGCGGACAGGTGCGGGCGGGGTGGTGTGTGCTCACTGCAGGGCGCTTGGGTGGGTCGAGTGCGGAATCTTGCGCCGCGAGGCCTCAAGCCCCCTCGTGGGGGAGACGGCTCAACAATACCAGTGCGTTCCGGGTTTAGCGGCCGCCATGTACGAGGTATCTGCGATCCAGGATGGCAACCACCTTCAAGGACTACTACTCGATCCTCGGCGTTCCGCGCACAGCCACCGACAAGGAGATCCGGACCGCCTTCCGCAAACTCGCCCGCACGCACCACCCCGATATGAATCAGGGCGACAAGGCGGCAGAGGACAAGTTCAAGGAGATCAACGAGGCCAACGAGGTCCTCGGCGACCCCGAGAAGCGCAAGAAGTACGACGAGCTGGGTCCACGCTGGCAGGAATACGAGCAGTGGGAGCGGGCGGGCAAGCCTGGCCCGAATCCGTTCAGCGGTGGCGATCAGTTCGGCTACCGGACGGTGTCCCCCGAGGAGCTCGAGGGCATGTTCGGCAACCGCGCTCCCTTCAGCGACTTCTTCCAGCAGTTCTTCGGCGGCGAGCCCGACGTGGCGAGCGCCGGTCGCGGGCGGCGCCGGGTGGCCAGGCGCGGGTCTGACGTCGAAGGCGACGCGGAGATCGGCCTCGAGGAGGCGTACACCGGCTCCCCGCTGACCGTCGACATGAGCTCCGCCGCCGGCCCGCGCCGCGTGGAGGTCAAGATCCCGGCGGGCATCCACGACGGGGCCCGCATCCGCGCGCCCGGACAGGGAAGCGCCGGCCGGAATGGCGGTCCGAGAGGCGACCTCTTCATCCGGGTGCACATCCGTCCCCACCCCGTTTTCACACGCACCGGCAACGATCTCGCGGTCCGTGTCCCGACGCCGCTGGCAACCGCGATCGCCGGCGGGACCGTCCAGGTGCCGACCCTCCGGGGTACCACCGCCCAACTCTCGATCCCGGCGGGCACGCAGAACGGCGCGCGGCTGCGGCTTCGCGGCCTCGGCATGCCCCATCTGCACGGCGATGGAGCGGGCGACATCCTTGCAACCGTCGATGTGCGGCTCCCGCATCCTGCCCCGGAAGACCTGGTCGCCTGGGCGCGCGCACAGTATCCCGCGGCCGGCTGACCCAAGCGCGGAGAGGCGCCTACCCGACGACGAGCGAACGCTCGCGTGTGGCGCGGGCGATCGTGCAGACGTCGCCCTTGCACGTCGAGGCGATGACGTCCACGACCAGCACGCCGCTTCCGGGCTGACCGAGACGGACCTCGACGGATACCGGAAGCGCGTCGAGGGCCCACGAACGGGGACCAGGCCCCAGGAGCGTCGGAGGATCGGCGCTCACGTTCACGTGGACGGGCGGTCCCTGCGCCAGATCGAGGTCGGAGTCGCCGAGGTCGACCGTCGCCTGCAGCTGCAGAACCGCGCCGCCGGCTCCGGACAGCGCGGCTTCCGCCGGAGCGGCGTCCACCGGGTTGCCGACCGGAATCTCGGTCACCGCGCCGGTCCCCGGATCAACAGCGATCACCCGGTGATGGTTCGTGTCCGCGACCAGGAGACGCCCATCCGGAAGCACATCGATTCCTCCGGGCTCGTCGACGGGCTCGCCCAGGTGGAGTGTCCGCAGCGAACCCTCCTCCCAGATTCGAACCAGCGAGTTGAACGTGTCGGCGATCGCGAGCCTGCCGTCCCCGAGTGACACCACACCGAGCGGGTGCTGGAGGCGTGCGCTGTTCCGATCGCCGTCTGCCGTCCCCCATGCAAACAGCCCCTGCCCGACGAGCGTGTCCACCACGCCGTCCCGGAGCACGCGGAGCGCCGACACCTCCGAGTCCGCGAAGGCAAGGGCGCTGTCCGGAAGCAGGGTCAACCCGCTGGGCTGTGCCAGGTGTGCAGTGGCCGCAGGGCCGTCTCGCAGGCCCTCGGCGCCGCTGCCTGCGATCACTGCGACCGGACCGCCCCCATCTGCCACGGCGAGGATGCGGTGGGTGCCCGCCTCGGCGATCGCGATGCGACCGTCCTCCAGCTTCAAGCAGTCCCAGGGGGAGCGGAGCCCGGGCGCGAGGGCTTCGCGTTCGCCGCCGGGGAGCGCGATGGAGACCACCTCACCCGCCACGGTGTCGCAGACGAGCAGCCGCTCCCCGTCGAAGCGCACCCCCTGCGGCTGGTTGAAGCCGGTGAACACATGCCGGAGGCGTCCCGCAAGATCAGAGACGAGGACCCGGTCATTGCCCGTGTCCGCGATCGCGATCCGGGCGGCGCCGTCGGACGCCACCTTGCCCGGAAATGCCAGCGCGGCTCGGGCGGTGACACGGACCGGGGTGAAGGCGGCTCCGACCGCAAGATCGGTTCGGCCGTCGAGGAGTTGCTCGATGACACCGCCGAGCGCCTCCCCGTTGCCCTCTCCGGAGGCCATCGCGACGACGTAGCCGTCGGGATCGATCACCACCAGGGTCGGCCACGCTCGGACGCCGTACTGCTGCCAGGTGTCCATCTCGGGATCGTCGAGCACCGGGTGCTCGATCCGGTGCCGTGCAACGGACCGCACGACCGCTGCGTGGTCGGACTCGTGCGGGAACTTCGGCGAGTGGATGCCGATCACCACGAGCCGGTCACCGAAACGCTCTTCGAGTGGACGCAGTTCCTCGACGACGCGCAGGCAGTTGATGCAGCAGAACGTCCAGAAGTCGAGGACGACCACACGTCCGCGGAGGTCGCGCAACGACAGTGGCCTGTCCGTGTTGATCCAACCTCCGGACCCGTTGAGTTCGGGTGCGCGGACACGCGCGGTCGCCGTCGTCATGGTGTGCCCATCATCCCGCGCACCCGCCTCCGTCCGCGCCACGGGAGGTCCCATCCCGTGGCATCGGGCTCAGGCCTCTTGATATAGTGATTGTCGGGTGGTTGGTGCACCGACCGAGCGGTGTGACGCAGCGGTCGGCGTGACGTTTTGAAACTCTCCCTATCCCTTCCTGACCGGCAGGGGGTGGCCCTCCGCCCCCTGCCACCACTCTCCGGTTGCTGTACCGCGTCCGGTCAGTCGAGGAGCGAGCGCCGCACCAGCGTGTGCTCGCGGTCGGGGCCGACCGAGACGACGTCGACGCTCGCACCGCACAGCTCACCGACGCGGTCGATGTAGGCACGGCAGGCGGCCGGAAGATCCTCGTAGCGCCAGCAGTCGCGCGTCGGCGACATCCATCCCGGGAACTCCTCGTAGATGGGGTCGACGTGCTTCAGGTGGGAGATGTTGGCCATCGGATGGTCCCAGTACTCGCCTTTGCTCATGTACCCGGTGCAGATCCGGAGCGTCTCGAACTCGTCGAGCACGTCGACCTTGGTGAGCACCATCGCGTCGATGCCGTTGGTCGCGACCGCATAGCGCGACACCGCGGCGTCGAACCATCCGACCCGCCGGGCGCGGCCCGTCGTGGTCCCGTACTCCGCGCCGACCTCGCGCAGTTGATCGCCGAGGAGGTTCGTCAACTCTGTTGGAAACGGCCCGTACCCGACACGCGTCGTGTACGCCTTGAACACACCGACCGTCTTGGTGACGCGCGACGGCGGGATGCCGCTGCCGGTGCACGCCCCGCCCGCAGTTGGTGACGAAGATGTCACATACGGATAGGTGCCGAGATCGATGTCGAGCATGACCCCCTGCGCGCCTTCGAGGAGGATCCGCTGGTTGTCGACCAGCGCGGTCTGGATCAGCGGGTAGATGTCGCGGATGTACGGGTCGATGCGCTCCGCGTAGCCGAGATACTCGTCGAGGATCTCTCGTTCGTTGAACGGCTCTGCGTTGTACAGCCGGGTCAACGTCTCGTTCTTGAGCCGCAGCACGAAACGCAGCTTCTTCTCGAGGAACGCGGGCTTCTGAAGGTCACCGATGCGGAACCCGATGCGGCGCACCTTGTCCTCGTATGCGGGGCCGATGCCGCGCCACGTCGTCCCGAGCCGGTCATCGCCGCGCAGCTCCTCGCCGGCCTGGTCGATCACGGGGTGATACGGCATCACCATGTGCGCGCGCTCGCTGAGGACGAGGTTCTCCGCGGGCACGCCACCCGACTGCAGCTCGTCGAGCTCCTGGAGGAACGCCTTGGGGTCGACGACGACGCCATGCCCGATGACGCAGGTCGTCTGCGGGTAGAGGATGCCGCTGGGGATCAGGTGGAAGCGGTGCTCCTTGCCGCCGGTGACGACCGTGTGGCCTGCGTTGTTCCCGCCCTGCGAGCGGATGACCATGTCGACGGTGTCGGCGAGGAGGTCGATGACCTTCCCCTTGCCTTCATCGCCCCATTGCCCGCCGACCAGGACCGTGACGCTCATCGCGGCGGGAAGCGTACTGGAACCCGGCACTTCGAGCGGCGGGTTGAGCCGCGCAGGCGCGAAGCGCGCCGTCCGGAGGCCTGCCACGCCACCGGTACGATGCGCGTGCAATGGAGACGGCTGCCGCGGGCCCGGCTGACTGCATCTTCTGCGCCATCGTCAGTGGCGACGCTCCGGCGACCTTCGTTCATCAGGACGACCTCGTCGTGGCGTTCATGGACATACAACCGGTGCAGCCCGGCCACATCCTGGTGGTGCCTCGGGCCCATGCCACGCTGATCCCGCAGCTCGACGACGCGAGCCTCACCCGCCTCTGGGAGGTGGCAACGCGCCTGAATCGCGCGTTGCGTGCCAGCACCGTGCCGCTGGAGGCTGTGAGCGTCTACGTCGCAGACGGAGCAGCGGCCGGCCAGGAGGTGGCCCATGTCCACATCCATCTGATCCCGCGCCGGGCTGACGATCGATTCGGCTTCCATTTCCCGTTCGGGTACGGCGAGCAGCCCGCTCGAGCCGTCCTCGACGAGATGGCTGCGCGAATCACGGCTGGGCTCCCGCCGTCCGGCGCGCCCTGACCCGGTGGCCACCGAGCCGCTGAGCTCTCGTGTCACCCGATACCGCCGCGCCGCGTGGTGGCCGACCGCAGCAACGCTGGTCATTGCCGAGCTCGGTCTCGGCGCCGCGCTGCTCGTCCCGATCACGTTCAGCGATCCCAACGGCGTCGACCCGTACCTCGCCCGTCTGAGCATCGCGTCGGTGCTCATCGCCGTTCCATCGCTTCTCGTACCGAGGCTGCAACCGGCGCGCCCGGTGCTCCTCGCGCTGGCAGCGGTGGCAGCGACCTACACGCTGCTCTCCGCCGGGCCGCAGATCCTCTTCGACCTGCTCGGCTCGCACTCCGGGAGCTTCGACGCGCAGGTCTTCTGGTCGTCAGTGGCTCAGGCGGCAGGCACGCTCCTGATCGCGTTGGCGGCCTGGCGATGGGTGGCGCCGGATTGGCGTCCGTCGCTCCGCATGCGCCACCTCGAGCTCGGCGGTGTCACCGTTGCGGTGGCAGGGAGCGTGGTGCTCGTCGGCCTGGGGCTCGCGCTGCCCGCCGGCGTCCTCGGGCGCGTCGCGTTGCAGCCCGTGGCCATCGGCCGCGATCTCCCATTCCTCGGACCCGCGAACGCGCTGCAGGCCTTCGCGCAGGAGGTCCAGTTCCGGGGGCTGCTGCTCGGCGCCCTCGAACGGACGATGAGCCCACGCTGGGCGAACGTGTGCCAGGCAGCCGTCTTCGGTCTCGCGCACCTGGCGATCAGCTACGGCGGGCCCGAGGCCCCGTTCGTGCCGATCACCTTCCTGGTCGGACTTGCGTTCGGATGGCTCGTGCGCCGGACCAACTCGCTGTGGCCGGCGGTGATCATCCATGCGGTCGCGGACATCGCGCTGCAGTTCGGGATCGTCCAGGGGTTGTATGGCTTCTGATCGGCGGCGTCGCACGGGTGCTGTGGCCTTCTCTCACCGGCGCCACCTGATCGGCGCCCTCGTGGCGGCCGCCGCGTTGCCGGTGCTGCTCCTCGGCACCACGCCGGTACGCGCTGCCGATGCCTGGTGGAGCCCGGTGGGGCTCCGGGGGCAATCGATCACGAAGGTGAGCGCGATCGGGAACGCGATCATGGTTCGCACAGGGGCCGGCGCGACGCTGGTTTCCAACGACGCGGGGAAGACGTTCACGCCCGCGACCGGCACCACGGCCTTCCCGCCGGCGGGCACGGTGCAGATCGGGAGTGCGGTCTGGTCGATCAGCTCGGATGGCCGGGTCGGCTACAGCGCGAACGCGGCGCTTCGAAACACCCCCACCTTCGACCGGGGGACGCCCCACCTGGGAGCCGGCGCCGACCTGCTCGCCGCTCCGGCGGCGCTGCCCGGTGTCGTCGTCGCCGTGAGCACGGACGGCACGGTCTGGCGGCGCGGACAGGACGGCGACTGGAAGCAGGCACTGCTGCTCCTGCCCCAGAGCCTGGTGCAGGGTGTTCCGCGAGTCACGTCGGTGACGGCATTCACGCAACCGCCCAGTGAGGCGATCTACCTCGGCACCGACGGCTACGCGGTGCTCATCAGCACCGACGGCGGCGACGACTGGATCCGCGCCGGCCCCGGGCTTCCGGACGCCGTGTACGCACTGTCGGCCGACTCGGCCAGAAACTCGCTGTATGCGGGAACGTCGGACGGTCTCTGGGTGCACGTCCTGCAGAACCTCCCCGCGCCGCCCGCCTACCGGGACGCGGCACTGGTCTGGCGCTGGATCGGGATCGGCGCGGTGACCCTGGTCGCGGCCGCGCTCACACTGCTCGGCATGGCGCGTCTCGTCCCGCGGCGCGCCGACGGCGCCACGTCGTGATCGTGCTGCTGGGAGTGGCCGTCGCGGTGCGCCTGCTCGTCTCAGGGCGCGCGCCCACGGCGTTCAGCTAGCGTGAGCCGGTGCCGAACCGCCTTGCCGCCGAGTCCAGCCCGTACCTCCTGCAACACGCGGAGAATCCCGTGGACTGGTTCCCCTGGGGCGACGAGGCGTTCGAGCGAGCGCGCGCCGAGGGCCGGCCCATCGTCCTCTCCGTCGGCTACAGCGCCTGCCACTGGTGCCACGTCATGGCGCACGAGTCCTTCGAGAACCCCGAGATCGCCGCGATCATGAACGAGCTGTTCGTGAGCATCAAGGTCGATCGCGAAGAGCGGCCCGACGTCGACACCATCTACATGGGCGCGGCACAGGCGATGGGCGTGCCGGGCGGGTGGCCGCTGACCGTGTTCCTCACCCCCGACGGCCTGCCGTACTACGCGGGGACGTACTTTCCGCCCGCGGATCGCCAGGGCATGCACGGCTTCGGAGCCGTGCTGCGCGCCGCCGCCGACGCGTTTCACTCGCAGACCGCCGAGATCTCGGCGATGGGTGCGCAGGTGCGCGACGCGGTGGCGCCCCGGCAACTCCCCGGTGCGGTCGAGCCGACCGAGGCACTGCTCGACGCGGCGGTAACGACACTGCTCGGTCAGGTCGACCGCAAGCACGGTGGGTTCGGTGCGGCGCCGAAGTTTCCGCACCCCCAGGCGCTCGACCTCCTGCTTCGCGCGTCCGTGCGCACAGCCCGGCGCAGCCCCGGCGAGAAGGAAGCCGTCGCCCTGCGCGACGCGGCGATCATGTCGCTCGACGCGATGGCACGCGGCGGCATTCACGACCAGGTCGGCGGTGGCTTCCATCGCTACAGCGTCGACGGCCGGTGGGCGGTGCCGCACTTCGAGAAGATGCTGTACGACAACGCGCTCCTGGCGCCCGTGTACCTGCACGCGTATCAGCTCAGCTTCGATGACGGGATGCTCGAGGTGTGCACGCGCACGCTCGACTACATGTCCCGTGAGTTGCGGTTGCCCGGCGGTGGTTTCGCCGCCTCACAGGATGCGGACAGTCCGGGCGGAGAAGGTGCGTTCTTCGTGTGGACGCCGGCGCAGCTTCGTGAGGTCCTCGGCCCGGATGACGGCGCGCTCGCCGCTCGAGTGTTCGGGGTGGTCGACAGCGGGAACTTCGAGCACGGGACCACCGTGCTCTCGATGCCCTATCCGCTCGCCCAGGTTGCGCGCTCGCTGCAGCTCGAGGAACCGGCACTGCGAGCCCGAGTCGATGACATTCGCTCGCGTCTCCTGGCGGCTCGCGCGGCGCGCGCAGCGCCGGCTCGCGACGGCAAGGTCGTCACCGCGTGGAACGCGCTTGCCGTCACCGCGTTCGCGGAAGCAGGCGCGGCACTCGGACGAACCGACTACGTCGAGATCGCGCGCACCTGCGCCGACTTCCTGCTCGAACACCTGGTTCACGAGGGGGTCGTCCACCGCATCTGGAACGGTGGCGGCGCCCGCATCATCGGCGTCCTCGACGACGCCGCCAACCTCGGGGACTCGCTGCTCACGCTCTACGCGACGACCGGTGAACCGAGGTACTTCAACGCCTCACTGGGAGTGTGCGAACGGATCGTGCAGCAGTACCGGGACGAGGCGGGCGGGTACTACGACACCGCGGCCGATGCCGAGCCGCTCATCGTTCGCCCGCGCACGATCGACGACAACCCGGTGAGCGCCGGCCAGTCGATCGCCGCGACGCTCTTCTGCCGGATGCACGCGCTCACCGGAGACGACAGGTGGCGCAAGCACGCCGCCGAGATCGTCGAACCGCTCGCGTCAGTGCTCGGGCGCGCGCCGCTCGCGGTCGCCGGGCTCGGGGCCGCGATGGAGCTCCTGGTCGGTCCGATGCGCGAGATCGCAATCGCCGGCGATCCAGCCGATCCCGCGACCGGCTCGCTGCTGGCCGTGGCCCAGCGCCTCTTCGATCCGCGCACCGTGCTCGCCTGGGGAGCTCCCGGCGGCGTGCCGCTGCTGGAAGGGCGCACGCTCGTGCGGGGCTCGCCGGCGGCGTACGTCTGCCACGGGTTCGTGTGCAAGGCGCCGGTGACCGACGTCGTCACGCTGTCCAGGGAGTTGGGAGTCCTCCCCGCCGGTCAGAACTGACCGCAGCCTGACGGGGTCGCCATCTCCTCGAGCGGTGGCAGGAAGTCGAATGTCGGCAGGGTGCGTCGATCGCCGACCGGCAGGTAATCACCGGTGTGGGGATCCTCGACGTATTCGAGGTGCGGCCCGTGGGTGGTGATCTCGCGGAGCGCCGCGACGAGACGGTCGATGTGCTCGACGGTCGTGCCGATGCCGAACGACGCCCTGATCGCGCCCGGGATCTCCTGGTGCTCACCGCGACGCAGCCGCTCGCGGATGGTGTGCGCCTCACCGATGCTCACCCCGAGCAGGTGCGTGATGTACGGGTGTGCGCAGAAGCAGCCGTGGCGGACGCCGACCGCGTGCTCGGCACTCAGCACCGACGCGACGAGCGCGTGGTGCATGCCGTCGACCGTGAAGGTGCTGACGCCGAGCCGATCGACGTCGGGGCCGTCCCACAGCCGCAACCGGTGGAGGCGCGGCATGTCGTCGATCTGCCCGTCGAGATACGCAAGCAGACGCTTCTCGTGCGCTCCGATGTGTGCCATGCCCGTCCTGCCGAGTGTGGTGCATGCCGCGCCGAGCGCGATCGCGCCGATCACGTTCGGGCTCCCCGCCTCGTGCCGGTCCGGCAACGAGGCCCACTGCACGTCATCGGTCGTGACGTAGGTGACGGCGCCACCGCCCGCGAGCATGGGCTCGGCATCGGCCATCACCGCCGACGGCGCGATGAGCGCGCCACCACCGAATGGCGCGTACATCTTGTGTCCCGACAGCGCGAGAAAGTCGATGCCCATCGCCACCATGTCGATCGTGCGATGCGGCGCCAGCTGCGCGGCGTCGACGCTGAGCAGCGCGCCGTGCTCGTGCGCGATCCTCCCGATCTCGGCGATCGGGAAGACCTCGCCGGTGACGTTGCTCGCGCCCGTGATCGCGACGATCCCGATGGGACGATGACGATCCTCGAGCGCGCGGCGGAGGTCGGCGAGCAGTTGCTCAGGTGACTCCGGAGGGTCGAGGAGATCGACGTTGGCGAGCCGGCGCCAGGGCAGCATGTTCGCGTGGTGCTCGACGATCGTGCTCAGCACCGAGTGGCCGGGACGCAGCACCAGGCAGTGCGTCAGCAGGTTGACGGCCTCCGTGGTGTTCCTGACAAAGATGACGGTATCAGACGACCGCGCGCCCACGAACGTCGCGACCGCGGCGCGCGCCGCCTCGTAGGCTCGGGTCGAGACCTGGGACGCGAACCCCGCCCCGCGATGCACGCTCGAGTACCAGGGGAGGAACTCGATGACCGCGTCGGCGACGGGCTCCATGGCCGGGGTGCTCGCGGCCATGTCGAGGTTCACGTAGGTGCGCGCCTCACCGGTGGCCAGCTGCACCTCGAGATCCTGTCCGACGAGACGCGGGAGGACCGTCCCTGCCGCGCGGCGTCCTTTTCGGGTGCGTGGCGAGGATTCGGTGAGCATCAGCCCTTCGAGGGTACCGCCAACCGGCCGTTGAGCATCACGTTCGCGACGATGTCGCCACCGAGGTGGTATGCGACGTCCACCCAGCCCGGCGTGTTCAGGATCACCGCGTCGCAGCGCAACCCGGCGCGCAGCATCCCCCGATCGCGGAGATCGAGTGCCGCGGCTCCGCCTCGCGTTGCCGCGACCAGCGCCTGAGCCGGGCTCAGTCCGCCGAGCGCCACGGCGAGCGAGATCATGAGCGGCATCGACTCGCTGTAGCAGGTGCCGGGGTTGCAGTCGGTCGCGATCGCCACCGTGCAGCCGGCTTCGAGGAGGCGCGCGCCCGGCGGCGGCGGCCCACCCAGGACCACCGATGCGCCCGGCAGGATGACGCCGACCACGCCCGCCGCGGCAAGCGCCGCGCAGTCGCCGCCGGACGCGTGTTCGAGATGGTCGGCGCTCACCGCGCCCGCGCGAGCTGCGAGCAGGGCTCCACCGCTCCTGGTGCGTTGCTCGGCGTGCACCTTCGGGCGGAGGCCGTGTGCTCGGGCGGCGGTGAAGACACGCTCGCACTCCGCGACGCTGAACGCGCCCGTCTCGCAGAACGCGTCGACGAAGCGCGCGCGCGACGCCGCGTCCGCAACCCCACGGCTGCACACGTCTTCGATGTACGCGTCGCGCCCGCCCTCCGGCGTGGCGTGGAGTGGCAGGTAGGTCGACACGATATCGGGAAGGTCCAGCTGGGCACGGAGCCGGATCGCCGCGTCGAGCTCGCGCATCTCCGCGTCGTGATCGAGCCCGTAGCCACTCTTCACCTCCACGGTCGTCGTGCCGTGCGCGAGCATTCGCCGGGCTCGCGCCCGGGCCGCGCCGGCGAGCTCGTCGACGCTTCCGGCCGCCGTCGCGCGCACGGTCGCGCGAATGCCGCCACCCGACGCGGCGATCTCCTCGTAGGAGACGCCCGAAGCGCGCCGCGCGTACTCGTCGCCGCGGTCGCCGAGCCAGATCAGATGTGTGTGCGCGTCGACGAACCCGGGGATCACCGCCGCGCCCCGCACGTCGATCTCCAGAGCGTCATCCGGAACGTCGGATGTGAGCAGCTCGGACTCCGGGCCGGCGTACCCGATCACCCCGTCACGTGCGACAAGCGCAGCTTCGCGTACGACACCCGGCGCCTCGCCGCGAACCGGATCGCACGTGCAGAGCGCGCCGATACCGCGCACGATCACCGAGCTCACGGCTCGAGCGATTCCCGGGTGCGCGACGCCACGCCGCTGCAGAAGCTGACGAACGTCGCGGCTGCGAGGCGCACGGTCATGCCGTTGACGTCGCTGTTCGCGTCAACCTCGGCAAGGTCCGCGGCGGCGACGGTGTGGTGCGAGCCGAGGAGGAACGCGGCGCGAAACAGGTCGTGCGGGTGCAGCCCACCGGGAAGGCTGGCCGGGCATCCCGGGGCGAAAGCGCGGTCGACAACGTCGATGTCGAAGTCCACGTAGACGCGATCGACACCCGCGTCCGTGAGGGCAGTCAGTGCCGATCCCACGACGCCGTCCATGCCGAACTCGCCGACGGCATCGAGCGGGTATATGTGGACGCCCTGCGACCGCGCCCAGTCCGCATGCTCACGCGCGTTGCCGAGCGGGTGGATGCCGATCTGAGCGACATGGTTGCCGGCAAGCCCCGACTCGATCAGCTCGCGCACCGGCGTGCCGTTGCGCGACCCGCCGGTCGCGGGCCGGCAGTCGTGATGCGCGTCCAGCGTGAGCAGTCCCCACCTCGCGCCCGGCGAGGCCGCCATGACGCCCTGCATCGCCGGTCGCGTCAGCGAGTTGTCGCCACCGATGACGATGAGGATGCCCGACGGCGCGCGCTCCGTCGCCTCGCGGATGCGGTCGTGCGCAGCGGTCGCGTCCGGGTCGTCGCGGTCACCGATGACATCGCCCAGGTCGCGAACCTGGAGCTGCGCGATGTCGATGCCGTGCTCGGCGTCCCACGTCGGAAAGCGCGACAGCGCCTCCCGGAAAGCGGGCGGTGTTGACCAGGACTGGACCGGGGAGATCGACGCCTTGGAGATCGGCGCGCCGAGGACAACGATGTCGGGTGACCCGGCGTCCCCGGCGAGCCATTCGCGCGCGTTCACACGTCCGGCGGTGACTTGCTGTCGAGCATCGGCACGCGCACCCCACGCTCGCGCGCCGCATCGCGTGCCTGCGGATACCCGGCGTCCGCGTGACGCATGACCCCGGTCGACGGATCGTTCGTGAGGACGAGCTCACACCGTTTCGCCGACAGCTCCGACCCGTCGGCGCACACCTGCGCGCCGGCGTGGATCGAGAGCCCCATGCCGACACCGCCGCCGTGATGCACCGCCACCCAGGTCGCGCCGCTCGCGGTGTTGAGCAACGCGTTGAGAATCGGCCAGTCGGCGATCGCATCGCTGCCGTCGCGCATCGACTCCGTCTCGCGCATCGGGGATGCGACCGATCCACTGTCCAGGTGGTCCCGGCCGATCACGATCGGTGCCGACACGTCCCCGCTGCGCACCAGGTCGTTGAAGCGCAAGCCGGCGAGGTGCCGCTCACCCGCCCCGAGCCAGCAGATCCGCGCCGGGAGTCCCTGAAAGTGGACCCGCTCGCGCGCGAGTGACATCCAGCGTTGGAGCCCGTCGTTGTCGGGAAACAGTTCGAGCATCGCGGCATCGGTGCGCGCGATGTCCTGCGGATCGCCACTGAGCGCCACCCAGCGGAACGGGCCGCGCCCCTCGCAGAACTGGTCGCGGATGTACGCGGGCACGAAGCCGGGATAGGCGAACGCATCGGCGAAACCGCCGAGCCTCGCCTGGTCGCGCAGCGAGTTGCCGTAGTCGAAGACCTCGGCGCCCCGTTTCTGGTACTCGACCATCGCCTCGCAGTGCCGCGCCATGGACTCGCGAGACCTCCGCATGTACGCGTCGGGATCGCTCGCGCGCAACGCGGTAGCATCCTCGAGGCTGAGACCTGCGGGCACGTATCCGTTCAAGGGGTCGTGGGCGCTCGTCTGGTCGGTGACGACATCGATCGCGAGCGCCGACTCCAGCAGCGCGGGCAGCGCCTCCGCCGCATTCGCGCAGACCGCGACCGAGAGCGCGCGCCCCTCCTCACGCGCCACGTCGACGCGGCGCACCGCGGCCTCGAGCGTCTCGCTCACCTCGTCGACGTACCCGGTGTCGAGACGGCGCTGGATGCGGGAAGGGTCGACGTCGATGCAGAGTGCGACGCCGCCGCTCATCGTCACCGCGAGTGGCTGCGCACCGCCCATGCCACCGAGGCCCGAGGTGACCACCAACCGGCCGCGCAGAGAGCCGCCGAAGCGCTTCCGCGCCACCGCCTGGAAGGTCTCGAAGGTTCCCTGGAGGATTCCCTGCGTCCCGATGTAGATCCACGACCCCGCTGTCATCTGCCCGTACATCGTGAGTCCCATCGCCTCGAGCCGCCAGAACTCCTCCCAGGTCGCCCATCTCGGGACGAGGAGGGAGTTGGCGATGATCACGCGCGGCGCCATCTCGTGCGTCCGCGCGATGCCGACCGGTTTGCCCGACTGCACGAGCAGTGTCTCGTCGTCGCGCAGCGAGCGAAGCGAGGCGACGATCGCGTCGAAGCACTCCCAGGAGCGAGCGGCGCGTCCGGTGCCGCCGTACACGACGAGCGAGTCCGGGTCCTCAGCGACCTCGGGATCGAGGTTGTTCATGAGGCACCGCAGCGGCGCCTCGGTCTGCCAGCTGCCGCAGCTGAGCGTGCTGCCGCGCGGTGCGCGCACGGGGCGGGCGCCGGCGGTCATCGCAGAGTCACCCCGGCACTCGCCAGGGCACCCCGCCAGTCACCGTCTCGCACCCACGCCTCCGCAGCCTCGATGTCGCCGCTGAGGATGCGATCCTCAGCGAGCTCGGGGATGCGCGCGCGCAGCGTGTCGACGAGCGCGCCCGTCGCCGGCGCCGGCTTCAGCGGATGCCGCATGTCGATCGCCTGCGCGGCGCCGAGCACCTCGATGGCGAGCACGGAGTGCAGCTGCGCCACGGAACGGCGCGTGCGGAGCGCCGCCTCGTAGCCCATCGACACGTGGTCCTCCTGGCCCGCGCTCGTCGCCGCGCTCTGCACCGCGAACGGCGCCGCAGCGTGGCGGAGCGAGGCGACGATGGCCGCCGCCGTGTACTGGGTGATCATCAGGCCGCTGTTGAGCCCGGGCTCCGGGCTGAGGAACGCGGGCAGGCCACGGGAGCGCGCCGGGTCGAGCAGCCGGTCGAGACGGCGCTCGCTGATCGCCGCGACATCGGCGCACACCGACGCGAGCAGGTCCGCCGCGTAGGCGAGTGCCTGACCGTGAAAGTTGCCCGCGCTCACCACGTCATCGCCGAGCACCACCGGGTTGTCGACAACACTGGCCAATTCATGTTCGACGGTCTGGCGGCAGAAGGCGACGGCGTCGCGGGCGGCGCCGTGCACCTGGGGAGCGCAGCGCAGCGAGTACGCGTCCTGCACCGCGTGGCGCGAGGCGCGGTGCGACGCGACGATCGGGCTGTCATGCAGCAGCGCTCGCAGGTTCGCCGCCGAGTCGGCCTGTCCCCGCGCGGGGCGGAGCGCCACAACACGTTCGTCATATGCGACCGACGTGCCGAGCAGGGCCTCGACGCTCAGCGCGCAGGCGATGTCGGCCACCCGGAGCAGGTCCTCGACATCGCTGACCGCGAGCGCCAGCACGCTGGTCATCGCGTCGGTGCCGTTGATGAGGGCGAGCCCCTCCTTGGGCTCGACGTCGATCGCGGCGAGCCCGTGGGCGCGGAGCGCCGACGCGCCGTCGACACGCGCACCGTCGGCGCCGGCGGTCCATCCCTCGCCGAGCAGCACGGTCGCGATGGCCGCGAGCGGCGCGAGGTCGCCGGAGGCGCCCAGCGAACCGTGCTCCGGAACCCACGGGACGATGCCGGCGTCGAGGAGCGCCAGCAGCGCCTCGACGAGCACCGGTCTCACCCCGGAAAGCCCGGCGGACAACGTGCGCGCGCGGAGCAGGATCATGCCGCGGACCACCTCGTCGTCGAGGCGACGACCGGACCCGGCGGCGTGACTGAGCACGACCGACCGCTGCAACAGGGCACGATCGGGAGGATCGACCGCACGGTCGGCGAGAGCGCCGAAACCCGTCGTGACGCCGTACACGGCGGCGCCCTCGCGGTCGAGGCGGTCAACCGTTTCGCGCGCCGGGGCCATCCGTCCGTGCACCGCGGCGTCGAGGGCCACGGCCTCCCGCCCCCGAGCCGCACGGACCACGGCCTCGATCGACAACGCCCCGCCGTCGATGGTGATCATGCGGCGAGCAGCCTACTCGACCTCGGAGGCGTCGAGAAACCCGATCCCGCGAACCGCGGAGGTGCGCACGTACGTTATGCGTCCATGGACTCGCACCCCGGCGCCGCCGAGCCCGCCGTACCACCCCCGGCCGCACCGCCGCCGTGGCCGGCGGCTGGTACC
>JBAUTG010000087.1:0-1793 GCA_049582105.1 Candidatus Dormiibacterota bacterium
CCGCCTGCTCTTCCAGATGCGTCCGGGCCTGGTGTCCACGCTGCCGATCAGCATCGACGCCGTGGCGGTGCGACGGATGCTCTCGACGACCGCGCTGTCGGCGACCTTCCCATTCGCCGGCGGCGATCTGCCGACCGGCTCGGGTCTGCTCTACGGCATCAACACCGCGACGCGAAGCCCGGTGATCGTGGATCGCTTCGCGCTCGAGAACCACAACGCAGTCGTCTTCGCGACCAGCGGCGCGGGCAAGTCGTTCCTGGTCAAGGTCGAGCTGGCTCGTGCCATTCTCGCCGGGACTCGGGTCATCGTCATCGACCCCGAGGGCGAGTACGCCCGCCTGGTGGCATCACTCGGGGGCGAGGTGATCGCGATCCGGCCGGGCTCGCAGGCGGGGTTGGACCCGTTCGCGGTCACCGGCTCCAGCCCGGGTGCGCTCACCACGCGGATCGCGACTCTGACCACGTTCTTGGACCTGCTGGCCGGCCCGTTGGGGCCGCGCCAGCGGGCGGAGGTCGAGGACGCGATCTCGCTCGCCTTCGCGAAGGCAGGGTTCGCCGACGGCGAGTCAATCGACGACCTCACGTGGCCGCGCCTCGCCGATGTGACGGCGCGCCTCGGCGCCAATCGTGCGACCGAGGACGTCGCGGTCCGGCTCGAGCGTTACGTCGGCGGGCCAGGCCGCTGGTTATTCAACCAAACTGCCGCCGCCGCCTCGTCGAACACCGGAAGCGCGGTATACGTCCTCGCCGGCCTGCCGGAGGAGGAGCGAACGCCGGCAATGTTCCTGGTCCTCGACCGCGTCTGGTCGAGGCTTGCCGACTCTTCAATCCCGACGCTGGTGGTGGTCGACGAGGCCTGGTGGCTGATGCGCCACCGCGAGACCGCGGCCTTCCTCTTCCGGCTGGTCAAGACCTCGCGCAAGCGCCGCGCCGGACTGACCCTGATCACGCAGGACGTGAGCGACGTGCTCGCCAGCCCGGACGGCGAGCCGATGATCGCCAACTCAGCCCTCCAGATCCTGATGAAGCAGGCGCCGCAGGCGATGCCGAGGCTGGCCGAACTATTCCGCCTCACCCAGGCCGAGCAGTCGTGGCTGCTCAACGCGCAGCGCGGTGAGGGGCTACTAGTCGCGCGAGGCAAGCGGGTGCCGTTCCAGGTGATCGCGACCGACGAGGAGTCACGCCTGATCGAGGGCAACGAGAGCCGCACATGAAAATCCTGCTCTCCGCTCTCCTGCTCCTCGTCACCTTTCCGGTGGTGGTGGGAACCGCGGCGGCGACTGTCGCCACCGCGCCCCACCCCGCGCCGGCGACCCGGCTCTTCTCGTCGGTGCCGGCGGGCGGCTTCCCGGACCACTACCCCTACGGCCAGTGCACCTGGTGGGCGGCCTACAACCGGCAGGTCACCTGGAACGGCAACGCTGCTGACTGGCTTGCGAACGCTTCTGCACAGGGATTCCACACCCAACCCACACCCAGCGTCGGCGCGATCGCCGTCTACCGACGCGGCGCCCCCTACAGCGCCCTCTACGGCCACGTCGCCGTCGTGATCGGGGTCGGCCCCGGCACCTACACGGTCAGCGAAATGAACGTCGTCGGCTGGGGCCAGGTCAGTACGCGAAAAGTCGGGTGGCCGGACCCCCACATCGAAGGTTTCATCCCACTCCAGGAGGTTAGATGATGATCGCCAGACTCGTTTTCGCCGGCTTCATTGCTATCGCTCTCGCAGCCAGCCTGATCTATCTGCGCAATCGGCCCGTTCGCGGCAAGCTGGTCGAGATCCTGCCACCGGAC
>JBAUTG010000088.1:0-3614 GCA_049582105.1 Candidatus Dormiibacterota bacterium
CACCCGGAGTGGATCGGGACTGCCCTGTGCGGGAAAGCTACTGGGCTCCGGGGGCATCGACACCGTGGTCGTGGCCGGTGAGGCCGGACTGCCGACGACCGGCGCGAGCTCGCCGGCAGTCGCGGTAGTCGCCAATCTCACGGCGATCGCACCAACCGCCTCGACCTACCTGACGATGTACCCAGCCAATCAGAGCGGGCATTCGGTGTCTGACATCAACCTCAGCGCGGGCGAGGTGGTTCCCAACCTGGCGGTGGTGGCGGTCGACACGTCTGGCGATGCGCGCAACGGCGATGTCGATCTGTTCAACGCCGCAGGAAAGCTCAATGCGCTGATCGACATCGAGGGCTGGTTCCAGATGACCTACGCGAGCGGCATCAGCGGCATCGTGTCGGACACCCAAACCCCGGCGCAGCCGATCGCGAACGCCAACGTCACCTACTCTGGCGCCAACGGCACGACCGGGAGCGGCGCCACGACTTCGTCTGCCGGCGGTGCCTACGCCTTCACCAGCGTGCCGCCCGGCACCTACACGGTCGCTGCGACTGGGACCGGCTTCACGTCGTCGCCGCCGCAGACGGTGACCGTCACAGCCAACACCGTAACGGCAACCAACCTCAGCCTGACGGCCAGCAGCGGCATCGGCGGCGGCGTCTTCGACACGCAGACGCCGGCGCAGCCGATTGTTGGGGCCACGATCACATACAGCGGCACGGCCGGCAACAGCGCAGCCGGCACCACCACCACTGGTTCCGATGGGAGATACACGTTCGCGGGGGTTTCCCCGGGTACCTACGTCGTCGCCAGCAGCGAATCGGGCTTTACGTCGCCGGCGCCTCAGACGGTGATCGTGACCGCCGGCAGCACTGCGACCGCGAACGTCACCCTGGCCGCCACCAGCGGCATCAGCGGTGTGGTCAGCGATACGGAAGCGCCGTCGCAGCCGGTGTTCGGTGCGACCGTCACATACAAGGGCACCGGCGGGGATACCGCCGGCGGCACGACGACGACGAACATCAATGGTGACTACGCGTTCAGCGGCGTGTCTCCGGGCACGTACAGCGTCGCCGTGGCGGATGACGGCTACATCGCGCCCTCGCCGGAGACCGTGACGGTCGGGGTGGGCGGCGTGGTGTCACAAGCGTTCGCTCTACAGGGCGATCGGAATCCGCTCCTGCAGCCGTTCACGAGCACATCCATCTGGAACATGCCGGTCGGGTCTGACGCGGTGTACGAGCCCGCGAACCTCATACCGGCGGCGACGCAAACGCTGGTAAGTGATCAGCACGTCATCGTGATGACACCGACCGCGCCGCCCATGACCCTCGTCAAGAACCCTGCGGGCGGGGCGGGAGGATCTGGGCAACGCTGCGACACGTCAGGCGCGTTCCTCACCACCGCTCCCATTCCTGCCGATTTCTACGTTGCTTCATCGACCAGTAACCTGCCCCTGGTTGCAGTTGCTGCTGACGCCCGGACCCTGATCCAGGGTGAGCCATTCGCGCACTGCCTCGGCTTCGCCGACGGCACGCTTGAGTACCTCGATACAAATGGGGACCTGTACGGGGATGGTCGCTTGGGCGGCGACGGCGGGAGCGACCTCTCCGCGCTCGGTGGGGCTATCCGTCTCGGCGAGCTCGTGCCTGGTGGGGTCATCGACCATGCCCTGCAGATCGACGTCTACGCACTGAACCTCTATTACGGCAGCGCATCCACCTGTCCCACCTGGCCCGCGACGGTCTGCGATAAGTACGCGTCTCCCACCACGTATACGGGAACCAATCCGGACCTCAAGATGGGCTCGCTCCTGGCGCTGCCCGCGTGGCTTGACCTGAACACTCTCGGTCTGGAAACGCAACCGGGCATGATTCTGGCGAAGGCCTTCCAGGACTACGGCGCGTACATCGCCAATGACGCGCATCGATCAGTCAATAACATCGTGACGGAGTACGGTCCGAGCGGCAGCGTCGCAGATGTCGTCAACAGCACGTGCGGCGTTGTGCAAACGGGCGAGTTCGACACGGCCTGGGGCTATCCGTTTGAGACCTGTACAGCGGACGCCGATGCGCAATGGTCGCACGACATCGAGACCATCTTCAAAAACCTCTCGATCGTCAAAAATAATGGAGAGTTCTCCATCGGCGGCGGCGGCACGCCGATCGTGCCGCTGGCGCCACCGCTGGCGCCCCCACCCAGCTGAGCAGCAGTAGCATGCGGCCGGGAGGTGGTCGACAAAAGGCCAGCCGCAAGGGATGCGCCGTCGCGGTGTCGGCCTCCCGGGTGATGAGGTCCTCGACCTCTGGCTCGACGGCGATCGCGTTTCGCACCAGGCGGGCGATCCGTGGCGCCGAGACCGTGATGCACGGCGGCTAGCTTCTGCCGGGGTTGGTAGACGTTCGCACTCAGTCTTCCGCGTGACGTGGCTGACGACGCTGACGAGGTCCACGTCGACTCGCGAAGCGCGCGCGGAGACCCTTAGGGGTGGCACGTTTGCACACATTGACGCGTTTTGCTTACCATGGCGTCCAGGGATTTAGGCAGGGATGAAAGGAGACGGGGGCATGGCTGAAGCCAAGCACAGTATTGGCTGGCGGTTCGCACTCGCATCGCGAGCGCGCGCGATCCGGTTGGGGCTTGCGGTCCTGACGGTTGGCTTTGCGGGGCTCGTACCGCTCGCGGGGGTGATGCAGTCCACCACGGCGTACGCGTCATCAGGCGGCAATGCGAATGCCGGCGACGTGTGGGTCGACAATGTCGGCCAGCCTGCCGGGCCTGGCCACGAGATGGATCCGCACCTCGCGTGCGCCAACATCAATCTCTGGGGTAACGGTCTCGCCGACGGTAGTGGGACGTTCACGATCGACGGTTGGCAGCCAAGTGGTTCGCAAGAACAGACATATGCGGCCGGGTGGACCTATAACACCGGTACCGGTGGCGACCAGATTACGCAGGTCATCGACGTGGCCACCCTCCTCGCAAACGCGAGGGCCGCGGGTGATACGCCCATCAACCGCCAGGGCTTCCACTTCAAGCTCCAGTTCAGCCAGGACCCGCAGAAGCACAAGACGTTCTGGATCAACTGCCCAGCCGAGCCGAGCACGGCGACGCTGTGGGTCCAGAAGATTCGCTCCTGCGGTACAACCCTCCCGGGCGCCCAGCTCGAGCTCGTCGATGCGAACGGCAATGTGATCAGCGGGCCTGTGACATCCGCGAGTGGCACGAACCACACGTTCCCCGACCCGAACGGGTGCCCAATCCAAGAGGGCAGCTGCACGACACTGACCACGGCGTGCCTCACCCTCGCGGTGCCCGTTCCGGCGACTGGGACCGCCACCTACACGATCATCGAAGTCGTGACCCCGGCCGGCTTCGTGGACTGCATCGAGAACTTCAACCACGACAACCCAGTCAGCCAATGCGCGAAACAATGGGGGACCGTGACCGTCGATTCCAGCGGGGCGCTCAAGGTCACCTTCACTTCGGTGAGCCTCACCGGCACAACCAAGATGCTGCCCACCGACGACACCAATACGGGGAATGCATTTTGGCTCGGGACCAATGCTGATCCCGCACTCTTTTACGACGACAGTACGAAGGGCTGACCTGCTCAACGG
>JBAUTG010000089.1:0-7975 GCA_049582105.1 Candidatus Dormiibacterota bacterium
TCAGCAGCACGGTCTGACCGCTGGGATGTCGTCCGTTCTGGGGACGGTCATCTCGGGCCGCGCTGCAGATCGGCGCTTCCCCCCGCGATGCCACCCGCTCGCATAGTGTTCGGCACCGTCGGCCTGACCCACCCCCTTGCCCGAACTTGGGCGCCTTGCGCTGGCAGGTGCGTAGGATCCGCGGTGCGATGCAAGGTCGGTCGTTGCGGCGGTGGGAGCGGGCGCTCGCGTACGGCGTTGTGGGCGTTCCCGGCGAAGTCGCATTTACGGGTGCTCGCGACAGTCTGCTGCGGAAAGACTTGCGGCTTGCGGGTCGGTCGTATCTCTGGATGTTCCCGATCTATGGGTTGTCTGCACTTCTGTTTGAGCCGGTGCACGATGTGCTTCGGGGGAAGCCGTTGTGGCAACGGATGGCTGCTTATTCCGTCGGGATCATGGGGGTGGAGTACGTCGCCGGGATGGCGTTGCGAAAGGGTGTTGGTCTTGTGCCCTGGGATTACACGGGGCATGGGCGGTTCGTCGTGCCGGGTGGGGCGACACGGTTGGACTACGCACCCGTGTGGGCTGTTGTCGGACTGGCGCTCGAGCGCGTCGACGACAGGCTGCGATGACGGCTCGCAATCGGCGGCTGCCGGCCGGCGCTCGGGCGCGCGCGCCGATCGTTGTGGAGCGCCTCGCGCTCGAGTACGGCGACGCCCACACCGAGCTGGCATTTGCGACTCCGTGGCAACTGCTCGTGTCGGTGATCCTGAGTGCACAGACGACCGACGTCACCGTCAATGCGGTGACACCCGCGCTGTTCGCACGGTTTCCCACGCCCGAGGCGCTGGCCTCGGCTCCGCAGGAAGCGGTGGAGGAGATCATCCACAGGACGGGGTTCTTCCATTCGAAGGCGCGCGCCATCATCGAGATGAGCCAGGACCTGATCCTTCACCACGGCGGTGACGTTCCCTCGAGCATGGAGGAGCTGGTCACGCTCCGCGGCGTCGGGCGCAAGACCGCGAATGTCGTCCTCGGCGTCGCGTTCGGCGTGCCCGGCTTTGCGGTCGACACCCACGTTGGCCGGCTCACCGGCCTGCTCCGGCTCACCTCGGCTACAGACCCGGTGAAGATCGAAGAGGACATCTGCAGCATCGTTCCGCCATCGGAGTGGACCAATCTGAGCCTGCGTCTCATCCTGCACGGCAGGAGGGTCTGCATCGCGAACCGGCCTCGCTGTCACCAGTGTGTGCTCGCCAGCATCTGTCCATCGGCGGATCTCGGCCTGAAACCGCCTTCCAGGGCCAGACGACACTCTGCCAAGGCCGATCGTTAGACTCTCGACGGGATGGTCAGGGTCGGCGCGCTGAGTCAATTGACACACGGGGGAGTCGCGACACCCGTGCAGCCGGGTACGATGCTGGTATCGCAGTGATCCAGACGAGGGCCCGCAGCCAGCACCAGGCGCCCCTCACGACCGCTTTCCCGGCCATTGTCCGTCCAGTCGGCGCTCCGCGCGCGACGACGCCGGCGCCCGTGGCCGAGCCCTCGCACCATCACCTCCCGGCGTGGGTGAAGCGGGCGTACGCGCAGGCTCGCCCGATTCTGGCCGACCTGCTCGGATCGCTCGAGGGCGAGCCGCGCGAGCAGTTGCAGCGCTCGATCGATGAAATCACCGAGCGCATCAACGCCGGCAAGTTCAGTCAGGCATTCCAGTACCCGCAGTTGATCGCCAACGGCATGGAGCTGTACACGCAGCAGCGCGCATCGAGCGCCGAGCGTGCGCGCGCCGCCCATGCGCTGGACCTGCTCCGTCGCAAGGGCAGCGACCTGCTGCGCGACGCGGGGCCGCAACTGACACCCGACGTGACGTCGCGGCTCGGACGCGCACTGCGTGCGGCCTCGACCGCCGAGGAGATCACCGAGGTGGAGACCGAGGTCCGGCAGGCCGTCGAGTCTGCGCGCTCCGTGCAGGATCGCAAGCGCGACCGTGAGATCACGAAGACCCGCACCAAGATCCAGCGGGCCGCCCCGCGAGCCCAGGCCCGGCCGGTCGAGACCACTGAGACCTGGCAGGACGTCCTGCGCCGGTTGCAGGAGCAGATGGCCCAAGAGGCGGGCACGTGACCTCGATCCCGGTGGAGGCCTCCCTGGATCCCGACCGGCTGGCGCCGGGGGCGGATGACCCGGAGGTGGGGACGGTGATGCGCGACGAGGTGGTCTTCTGCCTTCCGAGCACCCCGGCCGACGCGATCGCAAAGTTGCTTGCCGACAACATCCTCAGCGAGCTCGTCGTGCTGGTCGACCGCCGCCCGGTCGGCTACGTGGTAAAAGAGGATGTGATCGACCGGCTCGTGAACGGCGACATCATCGTCGCCGGCAGCGATTTCGCCGTGCGTCCACCGACGACGGCGGTGCAGGCGAGCAACATGCTCCGTCAGTCGCCGCTGCTCGTCGACGAACATCAGCGCGTCAGCGAGGTGGTCGCGCTCATGGCGCAGCACGAGCGCCGCCTCGCGATCGTCACGCACGAGGACGAGACCGTTGTCGGGATGATCACACCCCGCGAGCTGGCGGATTTCAGGCTCGCGCGGCGCCAGGCTGTGCATGCCTGAGCTGGCGACGATCGCCTCTCCGCTCGGCGCGGAGTGCGATCCCGACGACACGCTCGCGGACATCCTGCAAGTGCTGCGTCTGCAGGATCCGATCCCCCTTCTGGTCGTTCGCGGCGATGAGGTGCTCGGCACCGTCGGGCTCGAATCGGTGGTCACGTCATTCGACGTGCTCGATGAGACGAGCGTCCGCGACGTGATGCGCCCGGCACCGCGCATCGACCTCGGTGAGCGCATCGAGGCGGGTGCGCAGGCGATGCGACAGTCATCGGCGGAGGCGACGATCGTCACCGGCGTCGATGGTGGGATCTTCTCGAAGCGCAGCAGTCCGGTCGGCATGGTGAGCGCGGCGCACGTGCTCGGCGCGATCGCGAAGAACGTCGTCGACAAGGCGCCCATGAAGATCATGAGCGGGCATCGCGACCTCGGCTTCAACGTCCCGATCACGCCCTGTCAGCGGAACTGCCCGATCCGCCAGGACATCGCGACGTACATCGACTACGTGAGCCAGGGCCGCTACGTGGATTCGTGGTCGGTGATCCACGAGACCAATCCCTTCCCGAGCATGCTCGGGCGGCTCTGCAACCACCCGTGCGAGACCGACTGCAAGCGCGGCTGGGACCCCGGCGAGGATCCGGTCACGATCAAGTCCATCAAGCGCTTCTCGACGGACTTCGCGTTTCAGCAGGGACTCTGGATCGACTACAAGATCGGTCCGGCGAAGGGCAAGCGCGTCGCGGTCGTCGGCGCGGGGCCGGCGGGGCTCACGTGCGCGCTCGACCTGCGCGTGCAGGGTTATGAGGTCGTGCTGTTCGAGCGCGAGGCCAAGGTCGGTGGTCTGCTCAGCACATCCATTCCACCCTTCCGGTTCGACCACCGCCAGCTCCAGTGGGAGCTGGACATGATCATGTCGACCGGGATCGACGTGCGCCTGAACAGCAACGTCGGCTCGGGTCCCGACGACATCAAGACGCAGGACCTGCTCGACGAATTCGATGCGGTGTTCTTCTCGATCGGGATGATGAAGGGCCGCATCCTGCCGATCCCGGGCAGCGACCTCCCCGAGGTCACCGACGCGATGACCTTCCTGCGCACCGTCTCGTACGACAGGATCCCCGAGCATTTCCCGATCGGTGGGAGCGTCGTCGTCGTCGGTGGTGGCGCGGTTGCGACCGATGCGTGCCAGTCGTCGATCAAGCTCGGCGCCAAGGACGTCTGGATGGTCGCCATCGAACCGGAGGATCGCCTCCCCGCGTTCGGCAACGAGCTCCACGAGGCCAAGGAGATCGGGCTGCACATCAAGTGCGGCGTGATCGTGAAGCGCGTCGATGCCGACGAGCACGGCAACGTGAAGGCGGTGTCGTTCGCGCCGCTCAAGGACCTGGAGTTCGATCCACTCAGCGGCAAGCTGATCTTCTCGTCGGTGAAAGAGGTCGAGAACGCCGAGCTGTGGACCGTCCCGGCCGACTACTGCATCTTCGCCTCGGGCCAGATCATGGAGCGCCCGGACGAGCTCGTCCCCGTAACGCAGCGTGGCCTGCTCTCCGCTGATCGCGGTGGCCACACGGGCGTCCCGAAGCTCTTCTGCGGTGGTGACTGCGTGCAGGGCCCGTCGTTCATCGTCGACGCCGCCGGCTGGGGCCATCGCGTCGCGCGGTCCATCCGCGAGTTCCTCGGTGAGGACATGGAGGCCGCCGGGGACCGCATCTATCAGACCGTGGTGGAGCGGACCGACGACCACCGCCAGTCAGAGGTCTTCGCGCGCGTCGAGCCGGACATCCTCGCGGCCGCGAAGCGCTACGACATGACCGAGGTCGAGCAATCCTGGAGTGATCAGACCGCGATCGTGCAGGCGATCCGGTGCTTCCAGTGCGACTCGGTGCACCACTACGACCAGACCGTGTGCGTGCTCTGCGGCGCGTGCGACGACGTGTGCCCGGAGAAGGCGATCGATGTCGTCGTCTTCGGCGAGGACCGCGAGCGCTCGTCCGGCGGCGAGACGCTCGTGTGCAAGACGTCGGGCGGCAACCCCGTGAGCGGCGGCTACGAGGGTGAGATCTTCATCAACTACGACCGGTGCACCAACTGCAGGATCTGCGAGGACCACTGCCCGGTGAACTGCATCACGTTCGAGCGCGTGCGCTTCGTCGACGACACCATGCGCGTCGTCGAGCGCCCGGACCTGAAGCTCGAACTCCCGCTCGTCGCAGTCGGATAGGGCTTCCGATCGACTCCGACGAGCGCTGCATGCGTCGCGCGTTGCGTGTGGCGCGCGCCGCGGGTGTGCGTGGGGAGGTGCCGGTCGGTGCGGTCGCCGTACGTGACGGTACGGTCATCGCGTCTGCGGGGAATGCCATCGAGCGCCGGGGTGACGCGACTGCGCACGCCGAGATGATCGTGCTGCACCGGGCTGCGCGCATCGTCGGCGGATGGCGTCTCGACGGCGTCATCGTGTACGCGACGCTCGAACCGTGTCCCATGTGCGCGGGCGCGATGGTGCAGGCGCGTATCAAGCGTTGCGTGTACGCGGCGCGTGACCCCAAGAAAGGCGCGGACGGCAGCGCGTACGACGTGCTGCGCCACCAGAAGAACAACCACCGCATCGACGTGACGCACGGCGTGTGCGCTGAGGAATCGGCCGCGCTGCTCCAGGACTTCTTCCGCGTGCGGCGGGGCGGGTCGGCTTAGGCGGTCGTCGCCTGCCGGGTGGCCACTAGGTCCACCTCGTGGGCGCGGATGACCTCGCTTGCCTGCACGGAATACCAGGAGTAGAACTCCTCACGAGCCCAGCGCTGGACCTCGCGATGTTCCGGGTTCGCACGCCACGCCCTGACGGACTCGTCGTTCTCGAAGAGCTCGAGCGAGACCTCCTCACCGTCGGGACCTTCAAAGGTCTCGATCGAGATGAAGCCCGGATGTTGCTTGACCAGGTCGTGCATGCGCTTGCTGCGCCGCGCGTACTCCTCGAGATCGCCGTCAGGACGGATGCGGGACCGGAACACCACGAGCACCATGGCTCAATCTTCACACAGCGATGCCGGGCAGCCGGCGCAGCGCCGTGCGCGCGGCGTGATACCCGCACATCCCGTGCACGCCACCGCCGGGCGGTGTTGAAGCGGAGCAGATGTAGTAGTGGGGGTTCGGGGTGGAGTAGGGGTTGGCGCGAATCACCGGCCGGGTGAACAGCTGGCCGAGGTCGTTCACGCCGCCCGTGATCGCGCCGCCGGTGTTGTTCGCGTTGTACTGCTCGAGATCGGCGGTGTTCATGACATGGCGTGCGAGGACGAGGTCGCGAAAGCCGGGCGCATAGCGTTCCATCTGCCGCTCGATCGCATCGGTGCGGTCGACCGTCGACCCGGACGGCACGTGGCAGTACGCCCACGCGGTGTGCTTGCCCTCCGGCGCTCGCGTGGAATCGAACAGGCTGGGCTGGACCACGATCACGAACGGTGCGTCGGGATGCTCGCCTCGCCACACCGCCGCCTCCGCCGCGGCGATCTCGTCAAGCGTGCCACCCACGTGCACGGTCGACGCGCCAAGGCTTGCGGGGTCGCGCCAGGGGATGGGTCCGTCGAGCGCCCAGTCGATCTTGAACACGCCCGGGCCGTAGCGGTAGCGGCGGAGCCGGCGGACATACCCGCCCGGGAGGCGTGATCCCGCGATGTCCGCGACCTGCTTCGGGCTGGTGTCGAAGAGCGTGACCCGGGCGGGCGGGATGTCCGCAAGGGAGCGGACGGGATGCGTGGTCTCGACGCTGCCGCCAAGTGATGCGAGATATGCGGCGAGGGCGGTCGTGATCGCCGCCGACCCCCCGGCCGCGACCGGCCACGTCTCGAGGTGCGCGCACACGAAGAAGACCATCCCGACGGCGGCGCTGACCGGTCGCGTGAGCGGCAGGATCGAGTGGGCGGCGCACCCGGCAAGGAGCGCCCGAGCACGTTGCCCGCGGAAGCGCATCCGTCCCAGCACCGTGGCCGGGAGGAGTGCCTGAGCCCCGAATCGGCTGAGAAGGATCGGGTGCGCCGGCAGATGTGCCGGTCCGAGGATTTCCGCAAGCAATGCATGCGGCTGCCGGAGCAGCGGCCCGACGAGCTGCCGGTAGGACCCCGCGTCACGGCCGAGGCCGTCAGCGGTGGTGTCGAGCGAAGGACCCAGGATCACCGCGGGCTGGTCGTCGAGCGGATGGGCCACCGACACGGACCCCTGGATCCAGGTCAGGCCGTGATCGGCGAGCGGCAGTGTCGAGAGGTACGGCGACAGGATCCCGAGCGGGTGTGCCGCCGAGCACACGTCATGGCGGAAGCCGGGGAGGGTCAGCTCCGCCGTCCGTGTCCCGCCGCCGATCGTCGGCGCCGCCTCGAGCACCACGACCGAGGCGCCGTTACGCGCCAGCTCGACCGCGGCGGCGAGGCCGTTCGGCCCGCTGCCGACGATGACCGCGTCAAGCGTGACCGCCACGCCTACGCCTTCGCGCCGGCAACCACCTCGCCGCTGGCGAGGACCATCCCGTCCTCGCAGACGGCCTCGACCCGGCCGCCCTGGAACTGCTGCTCGTAGACCTTCGCGTATGCGCCGCCGCGAGCAAGCAGCTCCGCATGCGTTCCCTGCTCGATGAGCTGCCCGCGGTCGATGACGAAGATCACATCGGCCGCAAGGATGGTGGACAGCCGGTGCGCGATCGCGATGGTCGTCCGGCCCGTCAGGAGCGGCTCGAGCGCTGCCTGGACGAGGCGCTCGCTGGTGGTGTCGAGCGCCGAGGTCGCCTCATCGAGGATGAGCACCCGTGGGGCTTTGAGGACCACGCGGGCGATCGCCAGGCGCTGCTTCTCGCCGCCCGACATCCGGTAGCCCCGCTCGCCGACCAGCGTGTCGTAGCCGTCGTCGAGCGCCATGATGCGGTCGTGGATGAAGGCCGCCTTCGCGGCCACCTCCAGCTCCTCCTGGGTCGCGTCTGGCTTGGCGTACACGAGGTTGCGGCGCACGGACGCGTGGAACAGGTACGTCTCCTGGGTCACCATGCTGATCGCTCCTGCGAGCGACCCGAGCGTGAGGTCGCGGACGTCCATGCCGTCGAGGAGCACCCGGCCTTCGGTCACGTCGTAGAGGCGGGGGATGAGGTACGAGATGGTGGTCTTCCCTGCGCCGCTCGGTCCGACGATTGCCGCGAGCTGACCGGCACGCACCTTGAGCGTGACGTCCTCGAGCGCCCAGGGGCGGCGCACCTCATTGGGGACGGGGTCCTCGTCCGAGCCGATCCCGGTCCCTCCTGCGACGACCGGTTCGGGCTGCGAATCGAGCATCGGCCCGAAGCTGCCGCGGTCGTAGCGGAAGTAGACGTGATCGAGCTGGACGTCACCGCGCACGTCGGCGGGATTCACCACGCG
>JBAUTG010000090.1:0-19934 GCA_049582105.1 Candidatus Dormiibacterota bacterium
CGACCGTGTCGGAAGTAAAGGTCCGCGAAGGCGAGACCTTTGAGAGCGCACTACGACGGTTCAACAAGAAGATCAAGCAGAACGGCATCCTCTCAGAGGTTCGCAGGCGCGAGCACTACGAGAAGCCGTCCGTGCGTCGCAAGCGAAAGCTGCTTGCAGCGCGGAAGCGTCGCGTCAAAAGCACCTGACGCAGCTGCGCCCATGCGGGTGAGCGTCATCCGCGATCCGTCGCTCACCTCGAGGCAACGTCGTGTTGTGATGGAGGCACGCCTCGGGCCGCTCCTGCGTGAATGTGGGAACCGGCTCGACGTGCCGTTGCGCGCGAGCCTGTGTCTGCGTCTCAGCGATGACGCCGAGCTTCGCGAGTTGAACCGGCGTTTTCTGGGCACCGACGCGCCGACTGATGTGCTGGCGTTTCCCGGTGATGAGGCGTCCCGTGTCGGTGACGTCGCGATCTCCGTGGAGCGCGCGCTCGGTCAGGCGGTGGACGGGGCCGCGGAGCTGCGCCTGCTCGCCGTCCACGGCCTGCTGCATTGCCTCGGCCACGACCATGCCGACCCGGTCCCGGCGGCGCGGATGACCGAGCTCACCCGCAGTCTGCTTCCCGGTGCCGACGTCCCGGAGCTCGAGGCCGCTGTTGTCTGACCAGGGTCGCGCGTGCCCCAGCTGATCATCGGCCTCGGCAACCCGGGAGGGGAGTACTCGCGCACCCGGCACAATGTCGGATGGATGTGCCTTGACGAGCTCGAACGCCGTGGCAAATTCGGCCGCGAGCGGCGAGAGGGCGCGGCGCGCGTCCGCGAGGGGACGATCGATGGATACGACGTGCTCACCGCGAGGCCGCAGACCTTCATGAACCTGAGCGGCAAGGCAGCCGTGCAGCTCACGAGCAAACACGGCAGCGCACCCCGCGACGTGATCGTCGTCCACGATGAGGCGGACTTCCCGCTCGGGCGCGTGAAGATCAAGTTCGGCGGGAGTGCCGCGGGCCATCGAGGCGTCCAGTCCCTCATCGACGCATGGCGCACCGACGCGTTTCCTCGAATCCGCATCGGGGTGGGGAGGGCCGGCGACAGCAACGATCTGATCGAGCACGTCCTGGACCCGTTCCGTCCGGATGAGCGCCCGGTTGCCGAAACCGCCATCGAGCGAGCCGCCGGCATGGCTGTCGCGATCATGCGCGACGGCCTCGAGGCCGCAATGAACGTCTGGAACCGTGCCGGCGCGGACTGACTCCCGACCCGCGTCCACGGAGGTTGCATCGGCCACACTGCGCGAGCGGCTCGATCAGCTCCCCGCGCTCGGCCGGCTGGCCACCTCCGGCGGCGGCACGGTCGCCGGCGTGCCGTCGGGTGCGGTCGGCCTCATCGCCTGGTGGCTGCGCGAGCGAACCGGCCGGACCGTGCTCGTCGTGGCGTCGGAATCCGAGCGCGTCTATTCCGATTCGATGGTCTGGGCGGGCGGCGCCGGGGTCACGATCTTTCCGGCGGGCGACACGCCGCCGTTCGACCGGGTGCCGCCGTCCGAGGAGGTGACCCGGGCCCGCCTCGCCACGCTCATGCGGCTGCATGGCAGGTCGGAGCGGCTCGTTGTGGTGGCGTCGCCACGCGGGCTGCTGCGTCCGACCCTCTCGCCGGAGGTGGTCGGTGCGAGCATCACCGAGGTGAAGCGCGGCGACCGGCTGCCGCGGGACCGTCTCCTCGCACGCCTCGTCGAGCTCGGCTACCGGCGTGAGACCGCCGTGTCGGCGCCCGGTGATTTCGCCGTCCGCGGGGGCATCGTCGACGTCTTCGGGGTTGACCGCGAGCGGCCGTGGCGTGCCGAGTGGTTCGGCGATGACGTCGACGATCTCCGCGTCTTCGATCCGGCGACCCAGGAGTCGATCCGCAAGCTGGAGTCGGCACAGGTCTGGCCGGCCCGCGAACTCGACCTCACCCCTGCCTCCGTGCAGCGAGCGCTGGCTTTGGTCACGGGCCTCGATGCCGGCGGGCTGCGCGAGGACGTTCGCGAGCAGTGGGATCGCGATTGCGACCTGCTCGGGTCAGGCGTGTACGACGAAGGGGTCGACCTGTTTTTCCCCTATCTGGGCTCCGATCCTCCGTCGACGCTCCTCGATCACCTGGAGGCGCCGATCGTCCTCCTCGATGGAGGACGCGAGCGCCTGATCGCCGCTGCGGAGCGGCACGCATCCGAGATCGAGGGACTTCGTGTTCAGGAGGAAGCGCGCGGTGAGCTGCCGCACGACGCGGCAGCCGGGCTCATCGAAGTCGAGGCCCTCTTCGCCGCGCTCGATCGTTTCACCTGCTTCGAGCTCGTTCGCGAGGCGCCGAACGGCGTGACGCCGGCGGCCGACCTGGAGTGGCGCGGCGTTGACAGCTACGTCGGGCGCTTCGACGCTTTCGTGCGCGAGGCGTTGCACGAGCGCGAGGGGAGGGGCTGCGTGCTCGTCGCCTCCCGTCAGCAGCACCGCGTCGAGGAGCTCGCGGCTGAGCACGGCGCCGACACCGTCGACGCCCCGGACTTCACCGCCGCGGAGACCCCGCTCCCGCCCGGCGCAATCGTCGTCGCGTCCGCAGACCTGACGCAGGGCTTCGCGGTTGCCGACGGATCGGTCCATGTCTACACGGACGCCGAGCTGTTCGGCGCAATCAAACGCCGCCGATCGGTGCTCGCACGTGGAGCGCGCACCGCGCTGTCGACGTCGGCGCGCGGGTCGCGACGCGCGGCGAGCGGTGCCGCAGCGCGTCAGGCGTTCGTGCTGCAGTTCGCGCCCGGCGACCTCGTCGTACACCGCGACCATGGCATCGCGCGGTTCGTCGAGATGCGCGCCGTCACCGATGACAGCGGTGCGGTGCACGAGTACATGTTGCTCGAGTACGCGGAGTCGGACCGGCTCTTCGTCCCGACGCAGCATCTCGACCGCGTCGACCGGTACGTCGGCGGCGCCGAGTCGCATCCGAAGCTGTCCCGGCTCGGCACCGGCGAGTGGGAGCGCACACGCCGTCGCGTCAAGGAGCGCACCGAGGAGGTTGCCCGGGAGCTGCTCGGCCTCTACTCGCGTCGCGAGCAGGCGCAGGGGCATGCGTACGCTCCGGACGGGGCGTGGCAGCAGGAGCTCGAGGGGTCGTTCCCCTTCCAGGAAACACCGGACCAGGAGCTCGTGCTCGAGGAGATCAAGCGCGACATGGAGGCATCGCGTCCCATGGATCGCGTCGTGTGCGGTGACGTGGGCTTCGGCAAGACGGAGCTCGCGATTCGGGCGGCGTTCAAGGCGGCGATCGAAGGGCGTCAGGTCGCGATGCTCGTGCCCACGACGGTCCTCTGCCAGCAGCACTTCATCACCTTCACCGAGCGCCTTGCCGCATTCCCGATCACGGTGCGGCAGCTCTCGCGCTTCGTCAGTGACGAGGACATCGCGCGCACGCTCGCGGGGCTGCGCAGCGGTGCCGTCGACATCGTCGTCGGGACGCATCGCCTGCTCCAGAAGGACGTCGAGTTCAAGAATCTCGGGCTTGTCGTCATCGATGAGGAGCAGCGATTCGGCGTGCTGCAGAAGGAGCGGTTCAAGGAGCTGCGCGTCGCTGTCGATGTGCTCTCACTGTCGGCGACGCCAATCCCGCGCACCTTGCACATGTCACTGGCGGGCATCCGCGATCTGTCCGTGATCCAGACGCCGCCCGAGGAGCGTCAGCCGATCAAGACGTACGTCACCGCGCGCGAGGATTCGCTCATCCGCGAGGTGATCACACGCGAGCTTGCGCGCGCTGGTCAGACCTTCTTCCTCCACAACCGCGTCGCCGGGATCGAGGCCGTCGCCGATCGACTCAGAGAGCTCGTGCCCGAGGCGCGCATCGAGGTCGCGCATGGGCAGATGCCGGAGGGCATGCTCGCATCGGTGATGCGCCGATTCGGCGACGGCGAGATCGACGTACTCCTGTGCACGACGATCATCGAGTCGGGGCTCGACATTCCGAATGCCAACACGATCGTCATCGATGACGCGCATCGTCTCGGCCTCGCCCAGCTGTATCAGCTGCGCGGGCGCGTCGGCCGTGCGGGCCAGCGAGCGTATGCGTACATGATGTATCCGCCGGCGCGATCGCTCACCGAGAAGGCGGACAAGCGGCTCGATGTCATCGGTGACCTGCAGGACCTCGGCGCGGGCTTCAAGCTGGCGATGCGCGACCTCGAGATTCGCGGCGCCGGAAACCTGCTCGGCGAGGAACAGCATGGCGAGATCGCCGCAGTGGGCCTCGAGCTGTACAACCATCTGCTCGCGGATGCGGTGACCTCGCTGCAGGGCAAGCCGGTCGTCGAGTCGCCCGCGCAGGTCACGGTGTCGCTGCCGGTGGCGGCGTTCCTTCCCGCCGACTACGTGAGCGACGAGCGTTTGCGCCTGCGCTGCTATCAGGAGCTTGCCGCGTGTGTCAACGAGAGCGAGCTCGACCAGCGGGCGCGGGGCCTCGTCGACCGGTTCGGACCGATGCCCGCGCCGACCTCGGCGCTCATCGACTCGCTCCGCATCCGGCTGCTGGCGGCGGCGGCGGGTGCGCTCGGGGTCGACACCGAGCGCGGTCGCGGCGTCGTCGTCCGCCTGACGCTCGATCACGGACTCGATCTCCAGGGCGTCGCGGGACAATTCCGCGGCGTGACCGCAACGCCGTCGCAGCTGCACATCGGGGATTCCTGGCAGACGACGCTCGCGCCGATCCTCCGCGAGCTCGGACGCCTGGTGCGCGCACGAGACCGCGTCCCCGTGGCGACGGAGTCCACCAACCGTGCGTGACGAGGCTGTCGACGCGCTGCGCGCGCTCAACGAGGTCGTCGAGCGCCTGCGCGCACCCAACGGATGCCCGTGGGATCGCGAGCAGACGCATCGCAGCCTGCGCCCCTACCTGCTCGAGGAAACCTATGAGGTCCTCGAGGCAATCGATGCGGCCGACTCCACGACGCTGCGCGAGGAGCTCGGCGACCTGCTGTTGCAGGTGCTCATGCACAGCGCGATCGCGATGGAGGAGGAGGACGGGTTCGACATCGGTGATGTCGCGAACGATGTGCGGGCCAAGATGATCCATCGCCATCCGCATGTGTTCGGTGACGTCGCGGTCGACGGTCCGGCGGGTGTGGTCGTGAACTGGGAGAAGCTGAAGACGGCTGAGAAGGGCGAGCGTCTTTCGCTGCTCGACGGCGTACCCGTCGCGCTCCCGGCACTCGCCCATGCGCAGGGTGTGCAGAAGCGCCCAGCGCGTGTCGGGTTCGACGAGACACCGACTACCTCCCTCGCGCTCGATGCCGTCCAGAGCGCCCTCCGCCGCCTGGAGAACATCGCCGCCGTCAATCCGCAGGAGGCCGAGCGCGGCGAGGACTGGAGCGCGGCGGCATCTGATCCCGAGGACGCCATGGGTGACCTGCTGTTCGCAGTGGTCGCCCTGTCGCGCCGCCTCAGGGTCAACCCGGAGGAGGCGCTGCGCGGCCGGTCGATGCGTTTTGCAAAGCGATTCCGGGCGCTCGAGGCTCAGGCCCGGGAGGACGGCGTCGACCTCCACGACCTCGATGACGCGAGCTGGCTCGAGCGCTGGGCGGCTGTGGCGGACTGACACGCCCGGGCGCTCGCCCGGGCGCTCCCCTTGTCAAAAGCGCGATTGCAGCCCATCCTATGCCGACACCCGGCGCCACATCGTCCCATTCGTCTCACTCGGCGCCTAGGCAGAGGAACGCGTCATCCGTCCCACTCCACGTCCCACGCTCGACAGTCCCATCACGCTGCGCCGCATTGCCGTCGTGCTCATCGCGGGGATTTGCGGGCTGGTCGCGTTCGCGGTGTACGGACAGGTCGCGCAGAGCCGCCACCTGGACGCGCAGGTCACTGCGCTCTCGGCGCAGAACGCCGCGCTCGAACAGCAGATCTCCGATCGGGAGCGCGAGATCGCCGATGCGCAGACGGTCGCGTGGCTCGAACAGGAGGCGCGCCAGCTCGGCTACGTCTTCCCCGGCGAGCATCTGTACGTGATCGTTCCCCCCGGTGGGCAGACCCCGGACATCGGCGGCGTCTTCGTCCCCGTGCCTGTCTTCAGACCACCGGCCACGCCATCGGCGAGCCCGTCGGCGTCCGTGAAGCCGAGCCCGACGCCGACACCCACTGCGCGGCCGATCGTCCTTGCCTCACCGACACCCACTCCGGCGCCTCACTGACCCATCGCTCTCGAGAGCGCGCGGCCACGTGCGGTATCCTCTGAGGGCGGCGTGGAGCAGTGGAAGCTCGTCGGGCTCATAACCCGAAGGTCGTCGGTTCGAATCCGACCGCCGCAACCATTTCCCTCCCGTTGATGCACCGATGCCGTTGCGCGGATGCGCCGGGGTCCGCCTAGCCTCGTTGCCGCCGGCCCCGAGGGGCAGCCAGTAGAGATCGACGCCGAAGCTCATGGTCGCAATCCTGCAGGGTGAGACCGGATCGTCTGAATTCGTTTGTGCTGCGCGCCCTCGTCCAGTTCCAGCATGCCAAAAGTCCCGCGAGACCGGTTACGTCCTCCTCTCGCTATGGAGGCAGCGGCACTGTCTACTTGACATGTCGCTTAAGGACGATTCGCGGGTTCGACAAGGAGGCATCCGAATGAGCACCGCAGACAGCCGGAAAGGGACCCGGCGGTCCATCATGGTCATCGAGTGCCTCGTTGGATTCGCCGCCCTGACCGCGGGGCTTCTCTTCATCGCGCGACCCGATGGCTCCCTGCTCGGGATGGCCAGAGCCACCCTCTCCGGAACTGCATTCAGTGATTACCTGGTACCGGGCATCCTGCTCGTCCTCGTCGTCGGGGGCGGGACCCTCGCCGCAGCCGCGGCGGTTGCCTTGCGGACTCGCAATGCCGCCGAAATCGTGCTCGCGAGTGGTGCGACGCTCGTGGTCTTCGAGATCGTCGAGGAGGCGATGGTCGGCGTCAACCTGCAGCAACCCCTTGTCGGGCTGCTCGGCCTGGCTCTCATTGCGTTGTCATTTCGACTTGCCGGACCCATGCAGGCGGCTGAGGTCGAGCTCGCGGGCGACGTGGTGACGATCCGCTTTCCTGGAGCCTCGGCGTTCCTTGCGTTCAAGCGGCCACTGGTCATCCCGCTCGCGCATATCAGTCGCGTGGACCGAGCGGCGCATGGTCCGGACGAGCAAGTGCAGGGGTTTCTCGGGCTCGGGACATGGTGGCCCGGTGCCATCGGTGCGACGAGGTTCCATCACGCCGCCGGACGCGTGTTCTGGAACGTGAGTGACCCTGCGAACGCGATTGTGTTGCACCTCGAACAGGAGCACTACTCGCGCATGGTCATTGACGTGGCGGACCCTGATGGAACCGTTGGAGCCGTTCGCGCGGCACTCGCCCGACGGACGCGCAGCGCGGCGTGAGCGTCGCCGGTCGGCGCCCCCGGCTTCCCGGCCATGAGACGCTGCAGTTGGTCGCAGCCGTAACGGGATTGACGGCGGGCGGAGTCCTGCGCGTCCTCGGTGCGGCCGCGCCGTCGAATGTCCTGTGGGGTGTCACCGCCGCAATCGCCCTGCTGCCGGCGGCACTCTCGGTCGCACGTGACCTGCTGCGCGGGCGCGCCGGCGTCGATGTCGTGGCAGTGCTGGCCCTCGGCGGCACACTCGGTGTTGGGGAATACCTGGCCGGAGCAGTCATCGCGCTCATGCTTGCCACGGGCCGGGAGCTCGAGGCGAGGGCATCCGCGAGGTCGCGCCGGGAGCTTTCCGCGCTGCTCTCGCGGGCGCCGACCGTGGTGCACCGCGTCGAAGGCGACGCGCTCATGACCCAGACGATCGACACGGTCCGTCCCGGAGACGTGCTCATGGTCGCTCCCGGTGAGGTGGTCCCGGTCGACGGCCTGCTGGCAAGCGACGTGGCCATTTTCGATGAAGCGGCGCTCACCGGTGAGACCGCGCTTGTGGAACGAGCGATGGGTGATCCGGTTCGGAGTGGTGGCGTCAATGCGGGTGGTGCGTTTCGCCTCCGGAGCACTGCCACCGCCGATGAGAGTACGTATGCAGGCATCGTTCGATTGGTCCGGCAGGCGCAGGACTCGCGCGCGCCGCTGGTGCGCGTCGCCGACAGGTTTGCCCTCTGGTTCGTCCCGCTGACCATCGCGATCGCCGGACTGTCCGGCATCCTCGCGCGTGACCCCGTGCGGGCGGTCGCAGTGTTGGTGGTGGCCACCCCGTGCCCGCTCATCCTTGCCGCGCCCATCGCGTTGGTCGGGGGCATGTCGCGAGCGGCGCGTCGGGGCATCATCGTCAAGGGCGGCGCGGCGCTCGAGACGCTCGGACGCGCGAATGTCCTGCTCATCGACAAGACCGGCACGCTGACCGAAGGTCGCGCTCGTGTTGCCGGCATCGAAACCGACGGAAGCATCAGCGCGGATGAGGTGCTGCGACTCGCCGCATCGTTGGATCAGGTGTCGACGCATGTGCTGGCCCGGCCCATCGTCAAGGCGGCGCTCACCAAGGGCATACAACTTGATCTGGCCGACGACGTCCATGAGGAGTCAGGACGAGGCGTGCGTGGGAGCGTGGGCGGACTCAACGTGACGGTGGGCCGGGCCTCATTCGCCGCTGACGACGGAGCCGTGCCCGCGTGGGCTGCGCGCGTGCGCAGGCGCACCGCCTACGAGGGCCTCGCCAACGTGTTCGTGGGCGTCGGCGGAATCCTGGTCGGGGCGCTGGTGCTCGAGGACCCGATCCGCCGCGACAGCAGCCGTGCAGTCGCGCGACTGCGGAGCGCCGGGATGCGCCGCGTGGTGATGGTCACCGGTGACCACCCCGATGTGGCTCAGGCCATCGCCTCGGCGATCGGAGTCGACGCCGTCTACGCCGAGCGAAGCCCGGCCGAGAAGGTCGACGTCGTGAGTCAGGAGCGCGAGCGAGGCATCGTCGTCATGGTTGGCGACGGGATCAACGACGCCCCTGCGCTGGCCATTGCTGACGTCGGGGTCGCCATGGGGGTTCGCGGGGCGACGGCGTCGTCGGAGGCGGCGGACGTTGTCCTCATGGTCGATCGTATCGATCGGCTCGCCGAAGCGGTTCAGATCGCCCGCCGCTCCCACAACATCGCGTTGCAGAGCATCGCCGTCGGCATGGGGCTCTCGGTCGTGGCAATGTGCATCGCGGCCGTCGGAGGCCTCGTGCCCGTGGCCGGAGCCGTCCTGCAGGAGGCAATCGATGTCGTGGTGATTCTCAACGCCTTGCGCGCCCGCGGTGGCGGTGAAGAGCCGCATCCCTCCCCTGTGGCGCAGAGCGCCGGCCGTCAGGTGCTCCTGGAACACGCGGCGATGGAGCACGAAACAGCGCAGATCAGAATCCTCGCCGACGAGCTCGGGCGTCTTCCGAGGGCCGCCGCGCGCACCCGGCTGGTTGATGTGGAGCGCTTCCTGCGCGAAGAGCTTCTGCCGCACGAACAGGAGGAGATGCAGCACCTGTATCCCGTGGTCGCTCGGTACATCGGCGGCCCGGAGAGCATCGCGATTGCCCGCCGCGAGCATGCTGAGGTCGCGCATCTGTGTCGAGTGCTCAGCGGCATGATCGAGTCATTGGATGCAGACGGTCCTGATGATGAGGCGCTGATCGGGCTTCGCCGCGTTCTGTACAGCTTGTCCGCGGTCCTGAGCCTGCACCGGTCCGGAGAGGAGGATCGTCTCAGTGTCGTGGTCGGCGAACGCGATGAAGTGTCGACTCACGGGACGGGATGACGCGTCAATTCCTGACGTCCGTTCCCGCCGATCCCGTTCGAGACGTTGAACGGGATCGCGGCCTGACTGCAGGAGAGGTGGCGCAGCAGCGAGCGCGCGGCGAGGTCAACGCCGTTCCAACTGGAACGAGTCGCTCGCTCATCTCGATTCTCGCAAGCAACCTCTTCACGAGGTTCAACGTGTTGCTCGGTGTTCTGCTGATCGCGATTCTTGTCATCGGACCGATTCAGGATGCCCTGTTCGGTCTCGTGTTACTCGTGAACACTCCGATCGGCATTGTCCAGGAGCTCCGTGCCAAGAGGACGCTCGATCGGCTCGCCGTGCTCACGACGCTCACCGCCCGCGTCATCCGCGACGGTGTCGAGCAGGAGATCCCCACGTCGGAGCTGGTGGCAGGTGACGTCATCGATCTGCGCACCGGGGACCAGGTGCCGGTGGACGGCCGCGTACTGCGCGCTGCAGGGCTCGAGATCGATGAGTCGCTGCTCACGGGGGAGTCGGCCGCGGCCGAGAAGCACGAAGGCGACGAGGTGCTGTCGGGCAGCTTCGTCGTCGGGGGCGGCGGGTTGATTCGCAGCACGAAGGTTGGCCTGGCCGCATATGGGAATGCGCTCGCTGCTGAAGCGCGCCGATTCGCCCCGGTGCGATCCGAGGTGCGTCGTGGCATCGACCGGATGCTGTTGATCATCGCGGTGCTCATGGTCCCCTTCGGGGCCGCGCTGATCGTGAGCCAGGTCGCGGCCAACGACACGCCGGTCGAAGCCGTGCGTTCCTCAGTTGCCGGGCTCGTGACGATGATCCCCGAGGGACTCGTGCTGCTCACCAGCGTCGTCTTCGCGATCGCCGCCATCCGGTTCGCACAACGCGGCCTGATCGCTCAGGAGCTGGACAGTGTCGAGATGCTGGCCCGAGCGGATGTCGTCTGTCTCGACAAGACCGGGACCCTCACCGATGGCCGGCTCGTCGTTGTGAACGTCGTGCCGCTTGGAGAGGCTGATAGCAGCGTCGCGGCGGCGCTCGGCGCTCTCGCGGCGGTGGATCCTCATCCCAACCCGACGCTGTCTGCGCTGGTACAGGCCTTTCCCACTCCAGAGGATTGGAGAGCGACCCACGTCGTGCCCTTCTCCTCTGGTCGAAAGTGGAGTGGCGCGGCGTTCGACGGCCGGGGTTCATGGATCCTCGGGGCGCCCGATGTGCTCGCGCTCGCTTCGTCGGTTGTGCGTGAGCAGGCTCAGCAGCTCGCAGGTGCAGGGAACCGGGTCATGTTGATCGGGCGGGTGAGCTCGCTGCCATCCGCCCATCAAGCGATGCCTCCGGTCGAGCCGCTCGCATTGGTCGTCCTTCGTGAACGCCTCCGTCCGGAGGCGTCCCGGATCCTCGCCTACTATCGGGATCAGAGCGTGGCGGTCAAGGTACTCTCGGGCGATCACCCCGCCACCGTCGCGGCGTTGGCCAGGTCGGCTGGCATGGAGGGAGCGGATCACGCGATTTCGGGCCGCGACCTCCCAGTTGATGCGGCGGGTTTGGGGCTCGTCGCTGAAGGCACGGCCGTTTTCGGGCGTCTGAGTCCGCAGCAGAAGCGTGATCTGGTGCGAGCCCTCCAGGCGCGCGGGCATGTGGTCGCCATGACCGGCGACGGGGTGAATGATGTTCTGGCACTGAAAGCGGCGGACGTCAGCGTCGCGATGGGGTCTGGGAGCGCCGCCGCGCGAGCCGTCGCACGTCTGACCCTCGTGCACGATTCATTTGGCAGCGTGCCGTTCGCCATCGGCGAGGGCCGTCGGGTGATCGCGAATCTGGAGCGCGTTGCGACATTCTTCCTCACCAAGTCGGTGTACGCGATGGTGCTCGCCGCAGCCGTCGCGTTGCGCGCGATGCCCTTCCCACTCCTTCCGCGACAGTTGTCACTCGTCGGGCTCCTGGCAATCGGCGTGCCGGCTTTCGCCCTCTCGTTCGCGCCGAGCGCGGAGCGAGCCCGACCGGGTTTCGTCTCGCGAACGCTCTCGTTCGCGATCCCGGCCGGCCTCGTCGCCGGCACCGCATCCTACGCAGCGTTTGAGATCGCGATTGCCACGGGGAGCAGCATTGGCAACTCGAGAACCGTTGCCACCGTCGTGCTCCTTGGCGTCGGCCTCTGGATTGTCGGGCGGGTGGCGAAGCCGATCGGGTGGTGGCGCCTCGGCCTCCTGTCCGCGATGGTTGCAGGGGCCGTCATCGCATTCACCCTGGCGATCGGGCGCGTCGTGTACGGGCTGGCGCTCCTCGATTCTGCCGAGTGGCTCGAAGCCGTCGCGATCACCGCCTTGGCCATCATCGTGTTGGCCTTTGCGCTGGGCACCAGTGCGCGTCTCAGGGATGGGCTCCATCGCCGCGCGCGCGACGCAGGAGCACCGAATGTGAAGGGTGCCTCCGCCGTCTAGTTGGGGGCTCTCCACCGGTGACCGCCAACTACATCCTCTTCGGTGGGGGTGGCGTGTCAGTCACGCGCTTCAACGTGTTCCGGAAGATGCTCTCGACGAACCCCCGTTGACGCGCTGACCGCGACGAGGAAACAGGAGGGCCGCCTTCGGGCGGCCCTTCCTGTGACCGGCGGGCAGCTGATGAACGGTCATCCGCCGCGGCAGAGACGTGTCCCTCACGGCATCAGGAACCTGTCGTTGGCGGGTAGGATGGCGCCTGTGGAGTTCGCACGTTTCGGCATCTCCGCGTACTCCCTCCCCAGCCATTGCTCGGCGGTTTAGCTCAGGTGGTAGAGCAGCCGGTTCATACCCGGTATGTCCCTGGTTCGAATCCAGGAACCGCCACCACGCCCGGAGGATCCGGGACGCTCACGCCACCCGAGCGCGTCGCCGCGGTCGCGAAGCTCCGGCGCGCGATCGCGACGGCAGTCGATCGCCGCGGTGTCATCGCTCCACGGGAGTCGGTGCTGATCGCATGCAGTGGCGGACCGGACTCGACGGCGCTCCTCGATGCCATGGCGCGGCTCGCTCCCCCTCGGAGGTGGCGGCTTGCCGTCGCCCATGTCGACCACGGGCTTCGCGCCGGGTCGGCACGCGAGGCGGACGTGGTGGCCTCACTCGCCTCTGATCGCGGTCTTCCCTTCCGTTCGATCGGCGTCGAGGTTGAGGCGGGCGGGTCACTGCAGGACCATGCCCGCGACGCGAGGCACGCGGCGCTCAAGGCGGAGGCGACACGGATCGGGGCGTCGGTGATCGCGCTGGGACACACGGCGGACGACCAGGCGGAGACCGTGCTCATGCGCCTGCTCGCGGGTGCCTCCCCGGCCGGGCTGCCCGCGATGGCCGAACGCGAGCGAGGGCTCGCGCGGCCGCTGCTCCGTGTCTGGCGAGACACGACGATCGCCTACTGCGCCGCCCTCGGCATCGAGCCGCTCATTGATCCGAGCAACGCCGACCCCCGATTCCTTCGCAGTCGTGTCCGGCACGAGGTCATCCCCGCGATCGAAGCGGTGTTCCCGAGCGCCCGCCGTCGCCTCGTCGTCCTGGCCGAACGTCAGCGGCATCTCCTCGACGCAATGGGAGAACGCTCATCACCGTGATGAGGGACGGCCCTTTCCGGGGCGAGGGTTCAGATCCAGGACCCCTGGTAGACTGAGTTCGTGCCTCCGTCTCGTCGCAGCCTGACGTACATATTCATCGCGCTCGCGGTGATCGTGGTCGCCGCGCTCCTCTACAAGACCTTCCCGAGCGGCAGTGCCGTGACTGCGAGCGCGGGCAAGCTGGACGCCGCCGTCAACACCTACAAGACGAGCCCGTCGGGGGTGAATGCGATCAGCAACGCATCCGGACATGGGGCCGAGATCCAGAGTGACGGACAGACCGTCGTCTGGTGGGACAACAACAGTCCCCCGAACCAGTTCACCACGGTCACCACGTCTGCAGACGTGGTCGCAAAGGAGTTCCAGGATGCTGGCTACACTAACTACAAAGTCGACTCCGGCAGTGGGGGCAACTTCTTGCTGAGCGTGATCCTTCCCAACCTGATCCTCTTTGGACTCATGGCGTTGATCCTCCTGTGGATCTTCCGCCAGACCCAGAGCGGGAACAACCAGGCGTTGTCGTTCGGGCGCAGCCGCGCGCGCCTCCTCGCCGGCGACAAACCGGCGATCACCTTCGTCGACGTCGCGGGCGTCGATGAGGCGAAGCAGGAGTTGAACGAGATCGTCGAGTTCCTGAAGTACCCGGACAAGTTCGTGGCCGTCGGCGCCCGGATCCCCAAGGGCGTTCTGCTCGTGGGCCCGCCGGGCACCGGGAAGACGCTGCTCAGCAAGGCCGTCGCCGGTGAGGCCGGTGTGCCGTTCTTCAGCATCAGCGGCTCGGAGTTCGTCGAGATGTTCGTCGGCGTCGGCGCGAGCCGCGTCCGCGACCTGTTCGACCAGGCCAAGAAGAACTCCCCGTGCATCGTCTTCGTGGACGAGATCGACGCTGTCGGCCGCCAGCGTGGCGCCGGACTCGGCGGCGGGCACGACGAGCGCGAGCAGACCCTCAACCAGCTGCTCGTCGAGATGGACGGATTCGAGACCAACCAGCACGTGATCGTCATCGCGGCCACGAACCGGCCCGACGTCCTCGACCCCGCGCTGCTCCGCCCCGGCCGCTTCGACCGCCACGTGATGCTCGACCGGCCGGACATCCGGGGCCGCCGGGCGATCCTCGAGGTCCATTCGCGCAACAAGCCGCTCGACGCGGGCGTCGACCTGGAGACCCTGGCGAAGCAGACGCCCGGATTCAGCGGCGCCGATCTCTCCAACCTCATCAACGAGGCGGCGATCCTCGCAGCGCGTGGCAATCGCAAGGTCATCGTGATGAACGACCTCGAGGAGTCGATCGCCAGGGTCATCGCCGGCCCGGAACGCAAGAGCCGGATGATCAGCGAGAAGGAGAAGCTCACCATCGCGTTCCACGAGATGGGACACGCCCTGGTCGGCACCACCCTCGAGCACACCGACCCGGTGCACAAGGTGACGATCGTGAGCCGCGGTCAGGCGCTCGGCTGGACCATGAGCCTGCCGATCGAGGACCGCTACCTCGTCAGCAAGGCGGAGCTCGTCGACCAGCTTGCGCAGATCCTCGGCGGCCGTTGTGCCGAGGACCTGATCCTGGGTGAGGACAACATCACGACCGGCGCGTCGGATGACATCCGGAAGGCCACCAACCTCGCCCGGAAGATGGTCACCGAATGGGGCATGAGCGACAAGCTCGGTCCGCTCACCTTCGGCGAGCGTCCCGAGATGGTCTTCCTCGGGCGCGATCTCGGCGAGCAGCGCAACTACTCCGAGGGCATCGCCTCCGAGATCGACCAGGAGGTCCATCAGCTGGTTGCCGACGCTTTCCAGAGGGCGAAGAAGGTGCTCCGCGATCGCGAGCTGGTCCTGCGCGCGCTGGCCAACCGGCTGGTCGAGGTCGAGACCATGGATGCGCCGGAGATGAAGCGAATCATCGACGAGACCGAAGCTCACCACGGCGTGGCGCCGGTCAACGGCAGCGGGCCGGCCGTCGAGTTGCCACCCCCCGATCCCGACATCGTTCCTCCGGCTGAGGCAGCCGCCGGGGCGTAGGGGTACACTCAGGCCGTCCGGCCGTCACGGCCGTCGACGGTCCAGCGACCCGGGGACGCAGCGCGCGCCTCGAGGCCGAGCCGCCGGCGACGGGCAGACGGTTCGGCTCGGCAACGCTTGGATCCAGGAGGACCGAGACGTGGAGGGAGCACAGACGCCGTCGCTGGCGATCATCGGCGCCGGACGTGCCGGGTCTGCACTCGCCATCGCAGCGCACGAGGCCGGCTACCGGGTCGCCGCCGTGGCCAGCCGCCGCGGTGAGGTGGCTCGAAGCCTCGCCGACACGGTCGGCGCGCGAACTGCCGCGACGCCATTGGAGGCGATGACCTCGGCTGACATCACGTTACTCGCGGTGCCCGACGGAGCCATCACGACCGTCGCCGCGTCGATCGCGGCGAGTGGCGTCGCGCTGCACGGCCGGGGGGTCGTGCATCTTGGCGCCCGATTCGGGCCCGGTGTCATCGCGTCGCTGCGCGGCGCCGGCGCCGAGGTCGGGGTGCTCCATCCACTCCAGGCGCTGGCGGGGCCGGCGAGCGCGTCGCTCCTGGACGGCGCATTCTTCAGGATCGACGCCCCCGGAGCTCTGCGCGAGCGGCTGCTCGGCTTCGTGGCAGCGCTCGGCGCGCACATCCTGGAGATCGCCCCGTCGCAGGCGGCGCTCTACCACGCCGCTGCGGTACTGGCCGGCAACGCCCCCCTCGCGCTGCTCGAGGAGTCAACGAGGTTGCTCCAGGCCGCGGGGGTCAGCCGTGCCGATGCGCACGATGCGCTTGCGGCACTGCTCGAAGGCGCCGCTCGCAACGCACGGCGCGCGGGAGCCGCGGCGGCGCTCACGGGTCCGGTGGCGCGAGGCGATACCGAAGCGATCACCGCGCACCTGGAGGCGCTGGCGCGGTATCCCGAGGCCAGGGATCTCTACCTGCACCTCACGCGGGCCATGGAGTCCATGATCGGCGCCGAGACCGAACAGCCGGCTGCGTCCAGCACCCAGGTCGCCTGAGCCGTGGCCGTCACGGTCCTCGACCTTGCCGCGTGGAAGGCCGCCGGCACGCGCTTCGTGATGCTCACCGCATACGACTACCCGACGGCGCGACTGCTCGCCGAGGCCGAGGTGCCCGTGCTCCTCGTCGGTGACACCCTGGCCGACAACGTCCTCGGGTACGCGAACACGATCCCGGTGACGATGCCCGAGATGCTCCATCACGCACGGGCGGTGGCGCGGGGCGCGCCCGAGCAACTCCTGATCGGCGATCTCCCGTTCGGCGCGTACCAGCGCTCGTGCGGGGACGCGATCCAGAGCGCGACGGAGTACCTCAAGGCGGGCATGCACGCCATCAAGCTCGAGGGTGGCGGGTGGGTGGTGGACACGGTGGCGCACCTCACCCAGCGCGGCATTCCAGTGATGGGCCATCTCGGCCTCACCCCGCAGTCGGTGAACGCGTTCGGGGGCATGAAGGTGCAGGCGCGCACTGCCGGGGGTCGCGACCGCCTCCTCGCCGATGCGCAGGCACTCCAGGACGCCGGCGCCTTCGCGCTCGTGCTCGAGGGGATCCCGCGGGATCTCGCAGCCCAGGTCACCCGGGAGCTCACCATCCCCACGATCGGCATCGGCGCCGGGCCCGACTGCGACGCCCAGGTCCTCGTGATCTACGACCTCCTCGGCATCACGGAGCACACCCGAGGAGGGGTGCCGAAGTTCGTGAAGCCCTACGACAACCTGGGGGATCGCATCGTCGCAGCCGCGCGCGCCTACGCCGACGACGTGCGCGACGGGCGATTCCCGGATGATGCCCACTCGTTCCACTGACGGCCTCACCCGGCTCCACACCCCGGCAGACCTCCGCCGCTGGTCGGCGGGGTGCCATGCGGCCGGTCAGACCGTGGGGATGGTGCCGACGATGGGAGCGCTGCACGCCGGGCACCAGGCGCTGATCGATCGAGCGGTCGTGGAGAACGACCGCGTGGTCGTGACGATCTTCGTGAATCCCGCGCAGTTCGGGCCCACCGAGGACTTCACGCGGTACCCGCGAAGCCTCGACGCCGACCTCGCCGTCGTGGCGGCCGCCGGCGTCGACGCGGTGTTTGCCCCGATCGTGGAGGTCATGTATCCGCCGGGCCAGGTGACCCGCGTCCACCTCGAGGGGCTCGGCGATCGCCTCGAGGGAGCGAGCCGCCCCGGTCACCTCGACGGCGTGGCGCTCGTTGTTTCCAAGCTGCTCGTGGCCGGCCTGCCGGACCGGGCGTACTTCGGCCAGAAGGATGCGCAGCAGTGCGCGGTGGTGCGCCGCCTCGCCCGCGACCTCGACACGTGTGTCGACATCGTCGTCTGCCCGGTTGTTCGCGATACGGACGGGCTTGCGATCTCGAGCCGAAATGTGTATCTCAGCCAGGAAGATCGCATGCGGGCTCGGGCAATTCCAACGAGCCTGGGCGATGCGCTGCGTCGATTCGACGGGGGCGAACGTGATGCTGCGGCGCTGAAATCGGGCGTCCACGCCACGCTTGACGCGGCCGGATTTGACGTGGATTATGTCGCGGTGGTCGAGCCGGACGACTTTACCGAGGTCGAAAGGGCAGTCCCCACAAACCAAATCGTGCTGGCTGCTAGAATAGGTGGCACACGGTTGATTGATGTCGTTCGGCTGGGGGTCGACACAGCGCCCGTTGGTCGTGGCGTGTAGGGGAGATCATGCAGCGGGTCATCATGAAGTCGAAGATTCACCGCGCTACTGTGACGCGGGCGACCCTCGACTTCGAAGGGTCATGTGGCATCGCGCCCGAATTGATGCGCGCTTCCGACATGGTCGCAGGCGAACAAGTGCACGTTGTCAATGTCACCAACGGATCCAGGGCCGTCACGTATGTGATCGAAGGACAACCGGGTGAGATCAGCCTCAACGGCGCGATGGCGCACCTCGGCAGCGCCGGCGACGTCGTGATCCTGATCACGTACGCGCAGCTCGACGAGCAGGAGATGCGCGAATTCAAACCGACGGTCGTGCACGTGGATTCGAACAACCGCGTTCGCGAGCAGGCGGCAATCGCATGATCAAGGCGGCGGCACCGACCGATTACGACATCCTCGTCGTCGGGAGCGGGATCGCCGGCCTCTCCGCAGCACTCACCGCGGCAGCGAGCGCACGCGTTGCGGTTGTCACCAAAGGCGCACTCGATGATGGCTGCAGCCGTTTCGCTCAGGGCGGCATCGCTGCGGCGGTCGGCGACGACGACTCTCCGGAGTTGCATTTCGAGGACACCATGGTCGCCGGACGCGGCCTTTGCCATCCCGACGCGGTGCGGGCGCTTGTCGAGGAAGGGCCTGCACGCATCCGCCAGCTGATCGAGTGGGGCGTTGCGTTCGACACGCAGGACGGCGAGTTGCTGCTCGCGCAGGAAGCCGCGCACTCGCGTCCGCGCATCCTGCACGCGCGCGGAGACGGCACCGGGCTCGAGGTCGAGACGGCGCTCATCCGGCGCCTGCGCGCAAGTGGCGCGCGTGTCGTCGAGCATGCGGACGTGACCGCGATCCTCACCACGAGCGATGGAACGTGCTGTGGGGTGTCGATCACGGCCAACGGCACACCGCCGCAGACGACCAACCTGACGGCGTCAGCGGTGGTCCTCGCGAGCGGCGGGGCGAGCCGCCTCTGGCGCAACAGCACCAACCCGAAATCCGCGACCGGTGATGGCGTGGCGCTCGGCTACCAGGCAGGCGCCGAGATCGCGGGCATGGAGTTCGCGCAGTTCCACCCGACCGCGCTCGCCATGGAGGGTGCACCCCGCTTTCTGATCAGTGAGGCCGTGCGCGGCGAAGGCGCGCTCATCGTCAATCGCGACGGACACCGTTTCGTGCTCGACGCGGACCCCCGCGGCGAGCTTGCAGGTCGCGACGTCGTTGCGCGTGCCATCTGGGACGAGCTCGGCCGGAGCGGTGAGCGCTGCGTCTACCTGGACTGCTCGCCGCTCGGCGATCGTGCGGCCATGCGCTTCCCGACGATCGCTGCGACGTGTGCGAAGTACGGAGTGAACATCGCACATGATCCGATTCCGGTTGCGCCGGCCGCGCACTATATGATCGGTGGCGTTCGGACCGATCTCGACGGCGCGACCACGATCCTTGGCCTCTACGCCTGCGGCGAAGTTGCACACAGTGGTGTGCACGGCGCGAACCGGCTCGCGAGTAACAGCCTGCTCGAGTCCCTCGTGTTCTCGAGGCGCGCTGCACACGCGGCGCTCGGATGGGCCGGCGAATCGCCGCCCGCCGACGCAGGTTCGGTGGCACGCCCCTCCGCGCCTCGGGCTTCGACGTTCGACGCACGTGAAGGCTGGAACACGTTGCACGATGCGCTCTGGTCCGGCGCCGGCGTCGTCCGCGACGCTGCGGGCCTGCAGGACGCCGGGCGAGCCTGCACCGCTGTTGCGACATCAACGGCGGGCGCGACCGGGCTGTCGATGATGCAGCTGCATGCCGCCGCATCGACGGCGTCACTCGTGTGCACGGCGGCACTGGCTCGTGAGGAGAGCCGCGGCTGCCATCTTCGTTCTGATCTCCCCCAAGCAAGCGATCAATGGCATGGTGATTTCGTCATGCACAAGGACAGAGGAGCACGCTTTGACCGTCACCTTTAGACCC
>JBAUTG010000091.1:0-79828 GCA_049582105.1 Candidatus Dormiibacterota bacterium
GCCGGCGAAGGCGATCGTGTGCCCAGCGCGCTCGGCCGCACGAGCCACCGGGACGAGCGGCTGGAAGTGACCAAGCCCACCGATGAACGTGAAGAGCATCCGCACCGCGGCAGCGTACCGGCCCAGCAGAGTTGGGGCGCCGTTGCTAGGCTGAGCGCATGCCTCATTTCGACGCGCCGTCCGGGGCGGATCCCGCCGTCGGCCGGCAGCTGAAACGCGTCATCGTCATCGGCACGAGCGCGCGCACCGACGAGCGCGAGCAGCGCGACATCGAGCTCGACGAGCTCGAGGAGCTCGCACGCACCCTCGGTACCGAGGTGATCGAGCGCAGCCTGATCTCGCTGCGCGAGCCGCACCCCGCAACCTTCTTCCGCTCGGGAGTGGTCGCGGCCTTCGCGTCGCACCTCGCCGAGCTCGGCAGTCCCGCAGTGCTCTGCAACGACCAGCTCACGCCGCGCCAGCAGCGGAACCTCCAGGAGGCGTGGGGCGTGCCGGTCCTCGACCGCACCGAGGTGATCCTCGCCATCTTCGCCCGGCGCGCCATCACCGCCGAGGGCCGGGTCCAGGTCGAGATGGCGCAGCTCGAGCACCTGCTCCCGCGTCTTGCCGGCGGGTGGTCGCATCTCGAGCGGCAGCGCGGCGGTGTCGGGCTCCGCGGCGGCCCCGGCGAGAAGCAGATCGAGGTGGACCGCCGGCTCATCCGCCAGCAGCTGAAGCGCCTGCGTCAGCGGCTCGTCGTCATCGAACGCCAGCGGCAGACCCGGCGGACGGCACGCACCAACGTGCCCCTGGCGTCGTGCGCCCTGGTCGGGTACACGAACGCCGGGAAGTCGACGCTCCTGAACGTCCTCACCCACAGCGAGGTGCTCGCCGACGACCTGCTCTTCGCGACCCTCGATCCCACGTCTCGCCGCCTCGAGCTGCCCTCGGGCAAGCTCGTCATCCTCACCGACACGGTCGGCTTCATCCAGAAGCTGCCGACCGAGCTGGTGGAGGCGTTCGCGGCGACGCTCGAGGAGGTCCGCCAAGCCCACATGCTCTGCGTGGTCGTCGACGCGTCGCACCCGGACGCCGAGCAGCAGTTGCAGACCGTGCTCGAGACCCTGCGCTCCATGGAGTGCGACCAGCCGATGATCCTCGTCATCAGCAAGGTCGACCGCTTGACCGCCTCCGAGGTGCGCGCGGCGCGCCTTCGCCTCGGCGACATCGCCGGCGTGTCGGCGCTCGCGGTGAGCGCGACCCGAGGCGTCGGCCTCCGCGAGCTGCGCCAGCGCATCGACGGACTCGCGGCCCAACTCGTTCCTGACATCAGGGCGAACCGTCCAAGCGCGGCGCCACAGGCGATGCCGGACGCGGAGTTCCACGCCGCCGCGGGCTGACTAACGCTTCAGCGCGCGATCCATGTCGCGTTGCGCGTCACGCTTGGCGAGGTCCTCACGCTTGTCCCAGAGCTTCTTGCCGCGCGCGAGTCCGATCTCGACCTTGACCCGGTTGCGCACGAGGTAGAGACGCAGCGGGATGATCGTCAATCCCTGTGTGCGCACACGGGCGTCGAGGTACTCGATCTCGCGTTTATGAAGCAGCAACCTGCGGCGGCGTTCGGGCTCGGCATTGTGGCGATTGCCCTGCTGGTACGACGCGATGTTCACCTGCATCAACCACGCCTGGCCGCCCTCGATGCGCACATATCCCTCACGCAAACCGATGCGTCCGCTGCGCAGCGACTTCACCTCGGTCCCGGTGAGCTCGATGCCGGCCTCCAGAGTCTCGACGATGCTGTACTCGTGCGTCGCACTGCGGTTGCGCGCCAGCAGGTTGTCGCCCGGTTTGCGCGCCGGCGTCGTCATGGCGATCCCTCCGCGGACGGGGATCGCCTGCCACGCAGGAATGCGGCGGGCGTCATCGACCGTTTGCCGGGGGGTGTGATGAGGTCCGCACGATAGCCGCCGTCTTTCGCGGCGATGACCACCGACTCACCATCGGTGCGCACCACCGACCCGGGGTCCGATCCGGGCGGAACGTCCGCCGGGGCGCCTGCCTGCATCTGCACGTCGACACCCGACAGCGCTGCCACGACGCGGGGCCACGGCTGCAGCGCGCGCACCATGCGATCGACCTCGACGCCACTGCGCTCGGCCCAGTCCACGCGCCCGTCGTCACGTTCGAGCCGCGGCGCATACGTGACGCCTTCCTCCGGTTGCGGGCGCGCCTCGATCTCGTCCGTCGCGAGGCGCGCGAGCACCTTGACCAGCTCGGATGCCCCCAGAAATGCGAGCGCGACGGTGAGCGCCGGAGTCGTCGTCTCGGAGCCGATCGGAACACGCGCCGTTGAGTACACAGGACCGGTGTCGAGACCGCTGTCCATGCGCATGATCGAGACGCCCGTCTCCGCATCACCGGCAAGGATCGCGCGCGCGATCGGTGACGCGCCACGCCAGCGCGGGAGCAGCGACGCGTGGACATTCACCGCACCGCGGGGTGGAGCGTCGATCAGCGCAGGCGGGAGGATCTGGCCGTACGCCGCCACCACGAGGCAGTCGGGCTCGAGCTCGAGCACGGCCGCAACAGCCTCGGGCTCGCGGATTCTCAGAGGCGTCAACACCGGAATCCCAAGCTCGCGCGCCACGTCGGCGACCGGTCGAGGCGCCGGCGCCCCCCGGCTGCCAGGCTTGTCAGCCCGGGTGATCGCCGCGACGACCTCGTGGTGCGCCGCACACGCCCGCAGCGAGGGCACCGCGAATGCAGCGGTGCCGCAGAAGACGAGCCTCACACAGCGCTGACGACGCCGGGCTCCTCAGCCTCCCGTGCGGGTTCGACCTCGCGCAGCGTCCCCTCGTTGACCCTGCTCGTGAACAGGATGCCGTCGAGATGATCGATCTCGTGCTGGATGGCGCGCGCCAGCAGTCCGTCACCCTTGACCCGGATCTCCTTGCCGTGGCGGTTCAGGCCCTTGGCGACCACGCGCTGGCAGCGCGTGACCTCGCCGACCCATCCCGGGACCGACAGGCACCCTTCGAGCCCCGTCTGGTCTCCCTCGCAGCGGACCATCTCGGGGTTGGCGACCTGGTAGATCTGGTTGTCGACGCGGAGCACGATCACGCGCAGCGAGACACCGACCTGCGGTGCTGCGAGACCGACGCCGTTCGCCTCGAACATCGACTCCACCATGTCGTCCATCAACTTGCGCACCGCGTCGTCGACGCGCGGCACGCGTGTTGCCTTGGTGGTGAGGACGTCGTTGTGGTCTGACGTCAGGATGATGGGAAGGACTGCCACGATTGGTCTCCGTTCACGGCCCAGGATCGACGTCGATGCTCCAGCCTCGACCCCTGGGAAGATGTGGAAACGCCCTCTCGATGTCGGTGCCCCGCACCGTGATCTGCCAGCGGTATTCGCCTCGCAGGCGGTGCAGAAATGCCGGCGTCGGACCGAGGACGTCGAGCCCGGCGCCAATTCCGAGTGTATCAGACACTCGCTGGGCCTCCCGGCGAACCTCGGCCTCCGCCTCGTGATCGTCCCGATGCGTGAAGGTGCACACGCAGAGGCGCGCGTAGGGAGGGAATCGCAGCGCCTTGCGGATGCGTATCTCATCGCGGGCGAATCCCAGGTAGTCATGCGTGGTGGCATGGCGCACCGCGTAGTGGTCGGGACTGTATGTCTGCAGCACCACCTGTGCCGGCTCATCGCCGCGACCGGCGCGACCCGCGACCTGGGTGAGCAGGGAGAACGTCAACTCGCCGCTGCGGTAGTCGGGGAAATGCAGGGATGTGTCGGCGTTGACGATGCCGACCAGGCGGACGTTGCCGAGGTCCCAGCCCTTCGCAACCATCTGCGTTCCGATGAGACAGTCGGCCTCATGACGCCGGAACCGGTCGTAGATGTCGAAGTACGCGTCGCGCGAGCGCGTGGTGTCGCGGTCCATGCGAATGAGGCGCAGCGCCGGGAATCGCTCGCGCACCTCGCGCTCGAGCCGCTCGGTTCCCATGCCGAGCGCACGGATCGTTCGTGATCCACACGCGGGGCACGCACCCGGGAGCGGGATCGACGCACCGCAGTAATGACAGTCACAGCTCGCTCGAGCGACGTGGTGCACGAGCGACACGCTGCAGTTCCTGCAGGTCAGTGCCTCCCCGCAGGTGCGACAGAGGACGACGGTCGCCGTGCCACGTCGATTGAGAAAGAGGATCGACTGCCCGCCCTCGTCGTGACATGCCTGCATCGCACGGTCGAGCGTCAGCGACAGCGGGCCGGTGTTGCCCGCGCGCAGCTCATCGCGCAGATCGACAACCTCGATGGGTGGCAGTGCCCGGCCGCTCACGCGCTCCGGGAGGGTCACGAGCTCGAGGTCACCGGTGTGCGCGCGATAGAAGCTCTCGACGCGGGGTGTCGCGCTCCCCAGCACCACCGGTGCGTCGCAGAGCGCACCGAGCATGAGCGCGACGTCGACCGCGTGGTACCGCGGGATCCGGTCCTGCTTGTACGCAGGAGCATCCTCCTCGTCGACGACGACGATGCCGAGCACGGCAATCGGTGCGAAGACGGCGCTCCGCGAGCCGATGACGACGCTGTGCACACCGCTGCGGATACGACGCCATTCGGCGGCACGCTCGGCGTCGGTGAGCGCGGAATGGACCACCGCGATGCGCCCCGGAAACCGCGCGGTGAAACGCTGAATCATCTGCGGGGTCAACGCGATCTCGGGCACGAGCACGATCGCTCCGCGTCCCGCGGCAAGTGCCGCGTCGATGGCCGCGAGGTACACCTCGGTCTTCCCGCTGCCGGTGACGCCGTGCAGGAGCACGCGCCGGTGGCGGCGCCCGGCGATCGCCTCGAGCAACGGCGCAACAGCGGCACGCTGCGCGTCGTTGAGCACAGGTGCGGGCTCCGGAGGTCCTGCGGCTCCCGCCTCCGCGACCGCACGCGACATCGATCGTGGTCCCGCACGGCGCGACGGGCGTGTGCGCACTCCCTTGGGGAGCATCGCGCGGAGCACCTCGCCGAGCGGCGCGCAGTATCGATCCGCAACCTGACGCGCCAGGGAAAGATGGTGGTCGAGCAGGAGTCGCGGCTCATCGATGACCGTCTCGATGGCACGGACGTCCGCATGGTCGGATCGATCCGAACGTTCCACGACGTACCCGAGGATCGATCGCTTCCCGAACGGGATCTCGACGCGAACGCCGGGCAGCACCAGCTCGGCGAGGTCGTCCGGAATCGAGTACGTGTACGAGTCGCGCGGCAGCAGCGATCGCGTCTCGGGCACGACCGATGCGTAGGTCACCGCAACCGCTCCGCGATGATCCGCACGATCGCACGGGCGACGACGTCCTTGTGGGCTCGAGCGATGGTCATCGACCCACCGTCACGGTCGATCACGGTGACCTCGTTGTCGTCCGCCCCCATGCCGATCCCGGCCTGCGAGACGTCATTGACGACGATGAGGTCGAGCTCCTTGCCGGCGAGCTTCGCCTGCGCGTGCTCGATCACGTGCTCCGTCTCGGCCGCGAACCCGACGCGGAAGACGCCTGCGGCGACGGGATCACCGGCGAGCGAGCGCAGGATGTCAACGGTCGGGACGAGGTCGAGGGTGAGCGCCGTCGCGCCCTTCTTCAGCTTCTGCGTCGCGACGTCACGCGGCCGCCAGTCGGCGACCGCCGCCGCCATGACGAGCACCCGGGCGCGGGGCAGAGCGGCGCGCACCGCGGCGTGCATCTGGTCGGCGGTCTCCACGGGCACCACCTCGAGTCCGGGCTGCGCGGGCGGCTCCGCGGCGGCGGTGACCAGGGTGACCGTCGCACCTTCGGCGAGGGCAGCCTCCGCGAGCGCGTTGCCCATCTTGCCGCTCGACCGGTTACCGACATAGCGCACCGGGTCGATCGGCTCGCGGGTGCCTCCCGCGGTGATCACGAAGTGAAGGCCGGCGAGGGAGCGGTCAGGCGCCGCCGCCAAGGAGCTCCCCCGCCACGCTGACGATCTCTTCGGGTTCGGCCATGCGGCCGGTGCTCTCGTGGCCGCTCGCCAGACGTCCTCGGACCGGGCCGACGATGCGCGCGCCGCGTGAGACCAGCGTCGCGGCGTGTCCCTGGGTTGCCGGGTGCTCCCACATCGCCGCCTCCATCGCGGGGGCGATGAGGATCGGCGCGCGGCACGCCAGCGCCGTCGCGGTCACCGGGTCATTGGCGAGGCCGAGCGCGAGCCGGGCGATGAGATCCGCGGAGGCGGCAACCACGACCTGGATCTCGCACCATCCTGCCAGGGTCAGATGGCTCATGCCGTGGCCCTCGGCGGCGCCGTCGTCCTCCCACATGTCCGCGGCAACCGGGTTCCCGCTCAGCGCCCGCAGCAGCGTCGGCGTCACGAACCGCGCTGCCGCCTCGGTCATCGCCACGCGGACCTCGGCCCCGCCGCGGCGCAGGTCGGTGACCACCTCGCATGCCTTGAACGCCGCGACACTCCCGCCGACGCCGACCAGGACGCGCCGTCCGTCCAGGTCCACGGTCACGACGGAAGACCTCTGCGCGCGGCGCGGCCGGCCTCGATGATGACGAGGATCTCCCGGGCGGCTCGAGCGGCATCGTCGTTCACCACCTGATGATCGTACGTGTCCTTGAGCGCGAGCTCCGAGACGGCCAGTTCGCGACGGGTCCGGAGGCTCGCAGGATCCTCCGTCGCCCGGTCGGCAAGGCGTTGCTCGAGTGCCTCGATGCTCGGAGGCAGAAGAAAGACGTAGGTCGTGGTCTCGCCGAGCCGGCCACGGATCTTCTCGGCGCCCTGCACGTCGATCTTGATCACGGTGTCCTGTCCGGACTCGACTGCCCGGTGCACGCTCTCGAAGGTGCGGCCCTTGAGCTCACCGTAGACGATCGACCACTCGAAGAACTCGTCGCGATCGATCATCGCCCGGAAGGTCGGCTCGTCGACGAACCAGTACGAGACGCCGTCGATCTCCCCGGGACGGGGCGGACGCGTCGTGTACGAGACGCAGTACGCGAGCGTGGGATCGAGGGCGAAGAGCTCACGCAGGACGGTGTCCTTGCCGACGCCGCTCGGACCGGTCAGCACGATGAGGATCCCCTCGCCCGGGGCGGTCACTCGCTCCTGAGCGCCGCTGCGGCGGCGATCAGCTCCGCTGGCAGCGGGGACTCGAAGGTGCGCTCCGTGCCGTCGGTGGGGTGTACCAACCGAAGACGCATCGCATGGAGCGCCGGGCGCGCGAGCGTGGCGTCGGGTCTCCCGTAGACGGCGTCACCGATGATCGGATGGCCGATCGACGCGAGATGGACGCGAATCTGGTGGGTCCGCCCGGTCCGCAGCGAGACCTCGAGCACCGTGGCGCCGTTGAGCCGCTCGACCACGCGGAAGTCGGTGACCGCCTCGCGACCACCCTCGACGATCGCCATGCGCCGCCGGTCGCGGGGATGGCGCGCGATCGGCGCGTCGATCGTGCCCGTCTCCTCGCGAAATCCGCCGTGGACGAGCGCCCAGTACGTACGCCCGAGCGTGCGGTCGCTCAGCTGGCGGGCGAGGCTGCGATGTGCCGCCTCGGTCTTGGCGACGACGAGCAACCCGCTCGTGTCGCGATCGAGGCGGTGCACGATGCCGGCGCGCTCGGCGCCGCCGAGCAGCGACCACGTCGTCCCGCGCTGCTTGAGGCCGTCGGCGAGCGTGCCCGCGGGATGGCCCGGCGCCGGGTGCACCACCAGCCCCGATGGCTTGTCGATCACCGCAAGCGCCTCGTCCTCGTACACGACAACGAGATCAACGTCCGGATCGGAGCGCTTCACGTGCGCGCCCGGGGCGGTCTCGGCCGTCTCGACCGGCGCGACGGCGACCACCGCCGCCTCGCGTACGCGCTGGCCGGGACGCCCAACGCGCCCGTCGACGGTGACCAGTCCGGCGTCGATCATGGTTCGCGCGGCGTGACGCGTCACGTGCCGCGTCTCCGCGAGCCACACGTCGAGGCGCGGCGACGCGACGGCGGCGCTGCCCTCGGTCATGACGCGGGCGCCCGCGGCACAGACGGTCGCGACGGGATGAAGCTCAGCACCAGGAGCACCACGATCGCGATGACGATCGAGCTGTCAGCGACATTGAAGACCGGCCACCAGTGGAAGTCGATGAAGTCGACGACGTATCCCTGCACGAGCCGGTCGACACCGTTGGAGAGCGCTCCCCCGAGGATCATCCCGATGAGGACCTGCCGGTACCAGGTTGTGCCGTAGCGATACCCGAAGAACATGATGTACAGGCTCACCACCAGCGCAACGGCAAGGTAGAGCCAGTGGAGTTGCGGGAGCACGCTGAACGCGGCGCCGCTGTTCTGCACGCGGTCGATCGACACGATCGCACCCGGCCAGATCTGTTGACCGACGGCGAGGTGCGTCGCGACCAGCCACTTCGTCACATGATCGAAGGCGGCGACGAACGCCGCGGTGCCGAGCATGACGGCGTAGATCCGCCCTCGCGAGACGCGGCTCTCGACCGTTACCGCTTGACTCCCAGCCAGCATCGGGCGCCTCCCAGGTCGCCTTCCCACTGCGCGAGCTCGTCCCCGCGCTGATCGACGATTGCCGAAGCAAGTGTCTCCGCCTGCAACCAGTCGCGATGCGCATCGACTGCGCGACGGGCGTCACCGTCGGCGTCCACCATCAGCGTGATCCGGTCCTCGACACGGAGCCCTGCCTGCTTGCGCAGCTCGTTCACCTTGCGGCTCACCTCACGCGCGAGCCATTCGAGCCGGAGCTCGTCGGTGATGGTGAGGTCGAACACAACCAGCGGCTGCCCCTCGGCCGGTTCCACGTAGCGCACCGCCTTGACGTTGAGCTCCTCGGAGAAGATCGCCTCGACCTCCGCGCTGAGCGGTTCGCTCGCGAGAGTCGCCGAGGCGAGCGGCTGGCGCACGCGGACGCCCGCAGTGGTGCGCGCCGCAAGCCCGTCCTCCACGAGCCTGCGCAGCCGGCTCATCTCCGCCAGCACGTCGGGGTCGCGCCACGCACCGATCACCTTGGGGTAGTCGGTGAGGTGCACCGAGTCCGGGGTTCCCGAGGTGGGTGGCGGATCACCGTTGAACCCCGTGAGGTTGCGATACATGCGCTCGGCCATGAAGGGCATGAACGGCGCGACGAGACCGGAGAGCGTGATCAACACGGTGTGCAACGTCACGAATGCGCATTCGGCATCGGCGCTCGTCCCGGCGCTCTTCCAGAAGCGGCGGCGCGAGCGGCGCACGTACCACTTGGAAAGATCCTCGACGAACGCCTCGACGGCGTGACACGCGTCCGATGCCTCGTAGCGCTCCATCGCCTCACGGACGGCGCCGACGGTCTCCGCCAGGCGCGACAGGCACCATCGGTCGAGCACCGGACGCTCGATGACCGGCGGCCCAGCGGTGGCAGGATCGAACTCCTCGGTGAGCGCATACGTCACGAAGAACGAGTACACGTTCCAGAGCGTCAGCATGAAGAGGCGCACGACATCCTGGAATGACGCCGGGCTGATGCGGAGCTCCGCGTTCTCGACTCCCTGCGCGAAGAAATACCATCGCGCCGCGTCGGCGCCGAACTGATCGAAGATGGTGGCCGGCTCGATTGCGTTGCCTCGAGACTTCGACATCTTCTTGCCCTGCTTGTCGAGCAGCGTCCCGACCACGACGCAGTTCTTGTATGCGGGCGAGTCGAAGAGCAGCGTCGACTCAGCGAGCAGTGAGAAGAACCAGCCGCGGGTCTGGTCGACGCCCTCGCAGATGAAGTCCGCGGGATGGGTGTGCTCGAAGAGGTCCTTGTTCTCGAACGGATAATGCTTCTGTGCGAACGGCATCGCGCCCGAGTCGTACCAGCAGTCGATGACGTCGGTGACGCGGCGCATCACGCCCTTGCAGGCCTTGCACTGGAGGGTCACCTCGTCGATGAACGGGCGGTGCAGGTCGTCGTCAGCGGTCAGACCGACGTCGGCCGCGCTGCCCGCGCAGAACTTCTCGTCACATCCCTCGCAGACCCAGATGGGCAGCGGCGTCCCCCAGTACCGGCTGCGCGAGAGGTTCCAGTCGATGAGGCTCTCGAGCCAGTTGCCCATGCGCCCGTCGCGGATGTGCGCCGGCTGCCAGCGCACGCTGCGGTTGTTGGCGAGCAGGCGGTCCTTCACCGCGGTGGTGCGGATGAACCACGACGTCACCGCGTAGTACAGCAGCGGCGTGTCGCAGCGCCAGCAGAACGGGTACGTGTGCAGGATCCGCTCGGATCGATAGAGGCTGCCCTGCTCGCGCAGATCCTCGATGATCTTCGGGTCGGCGTCCTTGACGAACATGCCGTGATATCGCGTCTGACCGTCGAGGAACCGGCCGTCGAGGCCGACGACATGGCGAATCGCGACGCCCTTTCGCTGGCAGAGCTCGAGGTCGGCGACGCCGTACGCTGCGGCGGTGTGCACGATCCCGGTGCCCTCATCCATGCTCACCAGCTCGGGCGCGTCGAGCACGATGAATGCGAGGCCTTCCGGGAGCATGTCGGTGAACAGCGGCTCGTATGTGAGGTCGACGAGATCCGCGCCGTCCATCTCATCGAGGACCTCGTAATCGCCGTCGAGAATCTCGAGCCGCTGCTTGGCGAGGATGTACGACTCACCGTTCTGCGACACGCGCACATATCGCTTGCCGGAGTGCACCGCGAGTGCGACGTTGCCCGGGAGAGTCCACGGCGTGGTCGTCCACGCGAGCAGGAACGTCTTCCCGTCCGAGTCGTTCACACGGAACTTCACGTACACGGAGGGATCCGGCGTGTCCTCCTTGTATCCCTGGCTCAGCTCGTGTGAGGAGAGTGTCGTCTGGCAGCGCGGGCAGTACGGCGCGACCTTGTATCCCTGGTAGAGCAGGTCGTCGTTCCACAGCTCCTTCAGGCTCCACCAGACAGACTCGATGTACGAGCCGTCGTAGGTGCGATACGGATGGTCGAAGTCGAGCCAGAATCCGAGGCGCTCGCTCATGTCGCGCCACTGGTCGATGTACTCGTTCACCGACTCCTTGCAGAGCGCGTTGAACTCCGCGATGCCATACGCCTCGATCTGCTTCTTACCGCTGATCTTCAGCGAGCGTTCGATCTCCAGCTCGACGGGGAGCCCATGTGTGTCCCATCCGGCCTTTCTCGCGACCGAGAACCCGGTCATCTGCTTGTAGCGTGCGAACACATCCTTGTACGAACGGGCGAGGACGTGGTGCAGACCGGGCAGACCGTTGGCGGTCGGCGGGCCCTCGTAGAACACGTAGGGCGGCGCGTCGCGCCGCATCGCCAGGCTGCGCTCGAACACGTGCGTGCGGTTCCAGAGGTCGAGGATCTCGACCTCTGCCTCGGGGAAACCCGCGCGGGCGCTGACGGACGAATACCTGGGCATCAGCCAAGGATACCGGCAGACCGTTCGCAGGCGGACACGGACGCGGCGCGCTCAGCCGGGTGGATTGCCGAAGATGGCACGCCCGACGCGGATCATCGTCGCCCCCTCCTCGATGGCGACATCGAAGTCGTCGCTCATCCCCATGCTCAGCTCGGGAAGCGCCCACCCCGTCACGTGCTGCATGTGGTCACGCAGGTGGCGCAGGCGCGTGAAGTAGGGCCGCGCGACCTCGGGATCCTCCGAGTGCGGCGCGATCGTCATCAGCCCCATGAGGTGTATCGACGGCACATTCACGAGCTGCCCGATGACTCCCTCAACATCGGCTTCCGCAACACCGAACCGCGTGGGGATCCCCGTCAGCTCCACCTCGAGCAGCACGATGAGCGGGTCGCGTCCGGCGGGCCGGCTCGTGGACAGGACATCCGCAACACGCCTGCTGTCGACGGAGTGGACCACGTCGAAGAGCTTCGCGGCGCGCGCCGCTTTGTTGGTCTGCAGGTGACCGACCAGGTGCCAGCGCGCCTCTCTGGTCACCAGCGCCTGCTTGTCCGCCGCCTCCTGCACCCGGTTCTCACCGACGTCCTCGACACCGGCAGCGATTGCCGCGTCGACGAGTGCCGCCGGTGTGCCCTTGGTGATCGCGACGAGCAGCACCTCGGCCGGGTCGCGGCCGGCGCGCTCAGCGGCGGCGACCATGCGTTGCCGCACTCGGTTGAGCCGGACCGTCACCGGCGTTGTCGCGCGATCCTCCATGTCACTTGCCAAGGTCGAGCGGGAGCTCACGGCCCTCCGTGTCGCGGCGTTTCCGCCGCCGGGATGTATCGGGGCGCGTCCCCGGAGGATGCGCGAGCACGTCCTCGATGGTGGCGCGCATCTCCTGCGCGTCCTTGAACGACCGATACACCGATGCGAAGCGAATGTATGCGATCTCGTCGATCTCGCGCAGCCGGGTCATCACCATGGCACCGACCTCGCGGCTCGGCACCTCGGAGATGTTCTGACTGCGCAGTGAGTTCTCAATCTCGGCGACCATCAACTCGAGATTCGCCGGTGACAGCTTCGTCTTCTTCGCCGCCATGACGAGGCCGGAGAGCAGCTTGGGACGGCTGAACTCCTCACGCCTGCCATCCTTCTTGACGACGTAGAGCGGGGGAACCTCGACCCGCTCGTACGTGGTGAACCGCTTGCCGCAGACGAGACACTCGCGGCGACGCCGGATCGCCTCACCCGTCTCCGAGTCACGCGAGTCGACAACCTTGATGTCCGTCTCGCCGCAGAACGGGCATTTCACAAGTCGTGGCCCTCAAGGTGAGGAAACGTGCCGCTCCTCGGGATGAGCGGCACCGCCCCCTATCTACGGTCCCTCAGAAAGGCCGGGATATCCAGGTCGTCGACGTTGTACGGGCCGGTGGGCCGGCCACCGACGGTGAACGCCGGCTGGCGTTGATCGGATGCCACCGGTCGAGCCGAGGGCTCGTAGCTGAGCGTCCCGATGACATCGATCTGCCCGGTGAATCCGGTGGCGATCACGGTGATCTTCACCTCGCCCTTCATGTGCTCGTCGATGACGGTCCCGAAGATGATCTGTGCGTCCGGGTCCGCGGACTCGGCGACCAGGTTGGCTGCCTCGTTGACCTCGTAGAGCGTGAGGTCCGGACCGCCCGTGACGTTGAGCAGGATGCCCTTGGCGCCGGCGATGGTCGTCTCGAGCAGCGGGCTCGCGACCGCGTCCTTGGCCGCGTCAGCCGCACGCGTGTCGCCGCTGCCGAAGCCGATGCCCATGAGGGCCTGACCCTGTCCCTGCATGATCGTCTTCACGTCGGCGAAGTCGAGGTTGATGAGGCCGGGGAAGACGATGAGGTCGCTGATGCCCTGCACGCCTTGACGAAGCACGTCATCGGCGACCTTGAACGCGTCACCGATCGGGGTCTTCTTGTCGACCACCTGCATGAGGCGCTCGTTGGGGATGGTGATGAGCGTGTCGACGCGGCCCGACAGGTTGGCGATGCCCTCTTCCGCCGACTTCTGGCGACGCAGGCCCTCGAAACGGAAGGGCTTGGTGACGACCCCGATGGTCAGTGCCCCGGATTCGCGTGCGATCTCCGCGATGATCGGCGCGGCGCCGGTGCCCGTGCCGCCACCCATGCCGGCGGTGATGAAGACCATGTCGCTGTCCGCGAGCGCCCTGGTCAGCTCGTCGCGCGATTCCTCGGCTGCCTCCATCCCCTTCTGGGGATCGCCGCCCGCACCGAGGCCGCGAGTGAGCTTGCCGCCGATGCGGATCTTGACGTTCGCGCTCGATGCGCTGAGGGCCTGGTGGTCCGTGTTGATCGCGATGAACTCAACGCCCTTGAGATTGCTCCGGATCATGCGATTCACGGCATTGCTGCCGCCGCCGCCGACCCCCACGACGCGGATGCGGGCGTTGCCTTCGAGTGTCCGGTCGAGGTCTGCCATGAGTATCTCCTCGCGTTGTCTGAGCGTTGCTTGGGAGGGGGGTGAATGTGGTGCCGCCTTACGGCGTGCGAGGGCGTCACCGGGCTGGTCGAGTCCATGTGTGCGCAGATGATCAAAAGAGCTCACGGAACCACCTTGAGAACTTCGCTCCGGCGGCGGGGGCGCCGTCCGAGCTCTTGCCGTTGGAGCGCGAGGGTTTGCGGCCGAGGTTGCTCCGGGCTCCCCAGCGCAGCAGGCCGACCACTGTCGCGTGGCTCGGTCCGCTGATCTCGTCGTTCATGCCGTGCAATCCCTGCGGCGCCGCGACCCGCGCCGGCAGGTTGGTCTGCTGCTGCACCACCTCGGCGAAGCCGCGCAGCATCGCACCGCCGCCGGTGATGACGATGCCTCCCGGGAACATGCCGAGCGGCCCGGCGCGCTCCACCTCGACGGCGATCAGCGATGCCATCTCGCGTGCGCGCGGCCCGATGATCTCGGCGAGATAGCGTTGTGGGACAACGACCGGCTCGTCGTATCCCATCGGCGTCAGCGTCACCTCCGCATCCGCGGGGAGCGTGAGCTGCAGGCAGTGACCGTAGTTGCGTTTCACCATCTCCGCGGTCTCGAGGTCGCATCGCAGCCCGACGGCGAGATCCGCGGTCACGTGGTTGCCACCGACAGGAACGACGCTCGTGTGCACGATGCTGCCGCGCGCGAAGACGGCGATATCGCTGGTGCCACCGCCGACATCGATGACGACGACCCCGCGCTCGATCTCGTCCTCGGTGACGACCGCCTCCGCGGACGCGAGCACCTGCAACACCATGTCGTCGACGTTGAGCCCGGCCTTGTGGACCACCTTGACGACGTTCTGGATGGCCGTGTTCGCGCCGGTGATGATGTGCGCGTCGACCTCGAGGCGATTGCCCGCCATGCCGATGGCGTCCCGCACCCCCTCCTGCCCGTCGATCGTGAACTGTTGCGGGAGCACGTGGACGATGCGACGCTCGGACGGGACGCTCACCGCGCGGGCAGCGTCGATGGCGCGGTGCACATCCTGATCGCGCACCTCGCGATGCCCCGCCGCCACCGCGACCACACCGCGGCTGTTCTGGGAGGTGATGTGACCACCCGCGATGCCGACCACGGCGGAGTCGATCGGAACGCCCGACATCTGCTCGGCCATGTCGACCGCTTCGGCGACGGCCTCAGCGGCTCGATCGATCTCGACGACGGCGCCCTTGCGAACCCCGCGCGAGGCCACCACACCCACGCCCAGGACTCGGAGACCGGTGCTTTCCAGGTCCGCTGCGGCGCAGCAGACCTTGGTCGTTCCGATATCGAGTGCGAAAACGCGGCGAGGACGGGTCACAGGTTCGGTCTCCGAGTGTAGCCGTCGCGGGTGCGCCCATCAAGGGTTTTCAGGCGCAAAACCGCAAGATGCTGGGTTCGCGCGCCCAGTATGCCACAACATGTTGGTTGCCTCGGAGAGATGACGCGCCTGTCTGGCCCTCCTGTCCCGGCGGCGGCAGCCGGACGGATGAGCGGGACTCCCCTGACACGAGAACAGGGTCCCGCCACTGCACCTGGAAGACGAGACCCTGTACGCCGCGGTCTCGTTCGACCGGCGAGGCTGCGCAACCGTAGCACCGGTCGTCTGCGGCGTCTAGGCTTCGCGCGAGGTCGTCGCCGTGTTCCCCGGCTCGAGGACGATCTTGCCCCGTAGCTCACCGCGAAACATCTCGCCGAAGGCGGACGCGGCATCCGCGAGGCTGTGCGTCGCCCCGATCAGCGGGCGGAGCGCGCCGGTGGCGCAGAGATCGACGAGACGGCGCAACTCGCCGCGTGTCCCCATCGTCGTCCCGGCGACGGTGAGGCTCCGAAAGAAGATGCGGTTGAGCTGCGCCGGCGGGTTTAACCCCCCGGTGGCACCCGGGACGACGACCACTCCGCCCGGTTTCACCGCCTTGAGGCTCAGGTCCCAGGTGGGCTCGCCGACCGTGTCCACCACCGCGTCAACCCCGACGCCTCCTGTCGCGCCGATGAGCGCGCGGGTGGTCTCGCGCTCGAGCGGGAAGGCCGCCTCGGCGCCGAGGTCCACCGCGAGCGCGCGCTTCGCCGCATCGCGGGAGGTTGCGAAGACGGTGATGCCCGCCAGCCGCGACAGGAGGATGCAGGCGGTCGCGACGCCACCGCTCGCGCCCTGAACGAGCACGCTCATTCCCGGCCGGAGCGCCGCGCGCGTGAAGAGCGCCCGGTATGCCGTGAGGTAGGCGGTCGGCAGGCACGCGGCGTCGGGAAAGCTCACCTGGTCGGGAAGCGGGACCAGGTTCTCGCTGGGGATCTCCACGTACTCCGCAAACGCGCCGGCCAGCGGCGGCTCGCTGAGCATCCGGAAGGATCGGCAGCCGAGCGGCTCGTCGCCGAGGCACGCGGCGCAGTGACCGCAGGTGGTGATGGGATAGACGACGACCCGGGCGCCCACCTCGGGCGCCCCCGGAGGCGGATCGCCGCCGTACCCCGCGACCTCCCCGGAGGCGTCGCACCCGAGGATCTGCGGCGGTGTCACCGGGGCGGACGAGACACCCCGAAGCGTCCAGATGTCGTGGTGGTTGAGCGACGCGGCGCGCACCCTCACGAGCGCCCATCCGGGGCGCGGCGACGGTGTGGGCAGGTCGCCGACCGTCAGATTCGCGAGCGGATCGTCACCGCCGACCGCCGATGCGTATGCCGCAAGCATCGCGTGACCGTAGCATGGTGCCCGCGATGCGTCTCGACACCGTCCTCGAAGGGCGCCGGCAGCCGGTCTTCTCGTTCGAGTTCTTCCCACCGAAGACCGACGAAGGCGTTCGCCAGCTCTTCGAAACCATCTCCCACCTCCGCGAGCTCGAGCCGACGTTCGTCTCCGTGACCTACGGCGCGGGAGGCTCGGTGCGCACGCGCACCGTCGAGCTGGTCGAGCGGATCCGGCGCGAGCTCGACATCGAGCCGGTGGCACATCTGACCTGCCTCGACGCCACTGTCGACGAGCTGCGCGAGATCCTCGACGGACTGCGCAGCGCGGGCATCGACAACGTGCTCGCCCTGCGCGGCGATCCACCTGACGGCGCGGGGCGTTTCGTGGCCACCGACGGCGGTCTCGCGCACGGCAGCGACCTCATCGAGGTGATCACCGCCGCATACCCGTTCTGCGTCGGCGGCGCGTGCTATCCGGAGAAGCATCCGGAGTCGGCGAGCACCGACGACGACGTTCGTTCCGCCAAGCTCAAGGAGGACGCCGGAGCGAGCTACCTCATCACGCAGCTCTTCTTCGACAACAGCTGCTACTTCGATTTCGTCGCGAGAGCCCGCGCTGCGGGCGTGACGGTGCCGATCATCCCCGGGATCATGCCCGTGACCAACGTGAGCCAGATCGCTCGTTTCACGCAGAAGATCGGCGCGACGATCCCCGAGCCGCTGATGCTCGCGCTGCGCTCGCGCGAAGCGGACCCGGAGGCGGTCCTTCAGCTCGGCGTCGCCTGGGCGACGCTGCAGTGCGCGGAGTTGCTCGCGGGCGGCGCCCCCGGGGTGCACTTCTGCACGATGAATCGCTCACCCGCGACCCGGGCGATCCTCTCCGCGCTGCGTGCCGCGCGTCCCTGGGACCGGGTTCGTTAGCTCGTCACGACGTCAGGGCGGCGGGGACGGCGAGGGCGACGGTGATGGCGACGGTTTGGGGCTGACGGTCACCGTTCCGGCGGTCGGGCTGCCGCTCGGCGAAGGGGACGGACTCGGTGTCGGCTGGGGGGTCGGCGGTGCCACCGCTGACTGAGCGGGCGGGGGCTGGACCGAGGGTGCGACCGGCAGGAGCGCGGCACGCACCTCGGTGGGGAGTCCCGGCACCCCGCCGCTCACGGGATCGCCGGGTGCCTCGACGTCGAGGTAGCCGAAGGTGGGCCGCGCGAAGTTGAGCCGCCGTTTGAGCGCCGCCATGGTCTCGATCTGCCGGGGCAGCAGTTGCAGTGCCGCCTCCGTGTCGAGCGGGCCGAGCACCGCGCGCCACCCGCTGCTCGTCCAGAGGCTCACGACGTCGTCGGCACCCCAGAGATAGGCGGCCACCGCGCAGCCGAAGACCGAGGGGAATCGCTGCGCGACCGTGCTCAGCAGTTGCACCAGCTGCGGGTTGAGCGCTTGCGGTGACCCTGCGCGGTCGTCGATGAGGACCGGGACATCGCTGCTCGCGGTCGGGGTCGCGTCGATCCCGGGAAGCGTCGCGCCATTGGCTGCGACGAGCGTGTCCGCGCCGTCGCGACGGACGCGGAGCATCGGAGCGCGTTCGACGATGTTGATGCGAACCGTGGCCGGGAGTTGCGTCGTGACCATCGCACTCGCCACCCAGGGCAGCGCGAGCACACGGCTCTGGATTGCGGCGCCGTTGATGGTGAAGATGCTCACCTCAGGCACCTCGGCGGCTGCGACGACGGCGCTCGTCGTGACCAGGTGCGCGCCGACCACGGTCACCTGGCGCACCTGGAAGGTGGGGAGCGTCAGCACGAGCGCGAGCGCTGTCATCTGCACCGCAAGAGCGGCACCCGCGATCGCCCGGCGCTTCCAGGAGATCCGCCGGCGCGCGACCGGCGGCGACGGAGCCGGCCCGCGTCGCGAATGGCGGCGTTTGCGCGGCGAAGCTTGAAGCTTCGTGCCCGGATTGGTCGCGAAACGCCGCGCCGGCCGGGCGGCGTCGACGATGAGCGACGCCTGGGCACGGACGAGGGCGACGTGGCGTGCCTGCTCGTCGAGCACGTCGGTGCTCACGAGGCGTGCGCGGTACGGGAGGGGCAGTGCATCAACGCAAGGTGGGACGTGAAGTGGAACGTTGCGGCCGCACGGGGGCCCGGGCCGATTATCCCCCAGGCGAAGCCGGCGTGACCGGTCTGACGCGTATTCCCGCAGCAGGGAGATAGGTATCCGGGAGGTCGTTGGCAAAGAGGACGACATCGCCGGGTTTCGAGAGCTGCTGGAGCAGCGCTGTCGCCTCCTCGAGCGAGTCGACGACGTGGATCCGCTCCTCCGGCAGCCCGCCGTCGCGAAGCCCGGCGCACAGCGCCGCGCTCGTCTTGGCGGACATGACGATCACGTGGTCGCACACCCCGGCGGCGTGCTCGCCGTACCGCCGATTCTCCTCGTCCTCCACGCTGCCGAGTTCGACGAGCCCGGGCGTGACCAGGAACTTCGCGCCGCCGGTCATCGCCGCAAGCACCTCGAGCCCGTTGTGCACCCCGACCGGGTTGGCGTTGTACGAGTCGTCGATCACGGTCATCGGGCCTGCGGTGGCCATCAGCTCGAGGCGGTGTTCGATCTGCTGCAGCCGCGCGGCGCCGGCAATCGCCGCATCGACCGGGTAGCCGAGGACGTGCACCGCCACAAGCGCCGCGCTGACGTTCGCGACCTGGTGGCGACCGAGCAGCGGAATGGTCACCCCACGGTCGAGGCCTTCTGCCTCCCATCGCCACCGGAACCTCGCGCCGTGCGAGTCGACGACGATCGCCGATGCCACCACCTCGGCGTCGGCGGCAGACGCGTCTCCCTCGAGGGCGTAGCGAATGCAACGGCGTTCCTCCCCGGCGGCGCGCTGCGCGAGCTGCACACCCGAGTCGTCGCCCGTGTATACGATCGACGCTCCATCGGCGGGCAGCGCATGGACGACCTCGTACATCGCGTCGCCGATGCGGTCGAGCGTCCCGAAGCGTTCCATGTGCTGCGGTCCAATCGCGGTGACGATCGCGATCCGGGGGTGCACGAGGTCGCTGATCGCCGCGATCTCGCCTTCCGCGTACGCGTCCATCTCGACGACGAAGACGCGATGCTCCGGCATCAGATCCTCGTTGATCGCCCGGCTCACGCCCATCAGCGTGTTGAAGCTCTTGCGGGTGGGCAGCGTGCTGACGCTCGGCTGCAGCAGCTGCGCGAGGATGTGCTTGGTGCTGGTCTTGCCGAAGCTCCCCACCACTGCCACGACGATCGGATCAATGCGCGAGAGCTTCGTTCGCGCAAGCGACAGATAGTGCTTGCGGATCTGCGCCTCCGCGGGCTTCGTGACGACATTGGCAGCAACCAGCACGACGTCGCTCAGGCTCGTGACCAGTCCCGCTGCGATCAGCACGAGCACGACCGAGACGATCGGGTTGGCCGCGACGATGCCGAGCGCGACGCCGGCGGCCAGGATGACGGCGAGGAACCCGCCGGCGATGAGGAGCCGACGCATGCGTGCGGTCATCACGAGCGGTCGCTTCGGAGCAGTCCAGCGCCATGTCAGCTGCGCCGCCGCGCCGGACGCGAGCCACGCCACGGCAATCGCGATGTCGCGTGCCGGAGGGAGCACCACCGCGACGCTGAGGGCGACGACTCCAACGCCCAGCCCGAGCCAGACCGCACGGTGCGCAATCCACTCGCGAGTGAGCCCCCATCGCAGGAACCGGATCGACTCGTACTCCTCGATCTGGAACATGCGCGCCGCGACCAGGATGATGCGCGCGACCAGCACCAGCCAGACGATCGCGGCCACCGCGACGAGCGGGCCGAGCAGCGGGTTCATTCGCCTCCCTCATGCGGGGATCCATGGAGGAATACCTCGACGATCCGGCAGAAGCGGTCCGGCTGCTCGAGATAGGCGTAGTGACCGGCGCCCTCGAACACGACGAGCCCCGCGTCCGGGATCAGCTGTTCCATCAGGCGTCCATCGTCGATCGGCGTCTCGGTGTCCCGGTCGCCCCAGATGAGGAGCACGGGGATGCGCAGGTCCGGGAGCATCCCGCGCAGATCCTCGTTCACGATGCGGACGAGCGTGCCGCGCATCGTCCCGGAGACGGCCCGGTAGTCAGCGGACCCGCGAAGGTCGGCCCTGCGGCCGGCCGTGTGGCGGATCCCGGCGGGGAGGGCTCCCGAACGCTCGATGGCGCGAAGCGCCTTGTACGTCCGGACCCGGGCGGCGCCGCGCAACGTCCGGCGGGGCCGGATCCCCGCGCTCCCGGCGAGCACCATCCGGTCGACCCTCCCCGGATGCTCGGCGGCGATGACGATCCCGATCCGTCCGCCGTTGGAGTGGCCGATCAGGTCGCAGTGCTCCACACCGAGATGGTCGAGCAGCGCGATGCACCAGTCCGCGTATTCGTGCACCGACCACGGTGCGTCCGGCTCCGGGGTCGCGCCGAAGCCGGGAAGATCGGGGACGATGAGACGCCGCCCCGGCTGGAGCGCGTCGAGGATCGGGGCGAAGAGCTCCGAGGACACGCCCCACCCATGGAGGAGGAGCAGCGGCCGTCCACTGCCTCGGATGTCAACGTGCGCAACCGGAACCTCGACTGCGGCACCGCCGTTGTTCACCCGCTCCCCGCTCGGATCGGCGTTCAGCCCGGCCTGCCGGTGAGCAGCCACGTGTCGATCGAGGACGTCGTTGCCCGCTGCTCGCGGTGACGCGCGAACGCCATGTCCACGAGGCGGTTCAGGAGCACGTCGAAATGCATGCCGGACGCCTCCCAGAGATAGAACGAGAGCGACCCGGGAAGCGTGTTCAACTCGTTGACGAGAAACGAGTCGTGTTCCGGTGAGACGAGGAAGTCGACACGCGCCACGCCGGCGGCGCCGATCGCCCGGAACGCCGACATCGCCGCCTCCTGGATGCGTTTCGTGAGCGTGTCGGAGATGGGCGCGGGGATGAGGCGCTGCGAGCTCTTCATGCCCGTCGCCGGCCCCTTGACACCGCCCTTCCCCTTGGCGCCGCTCAGGTATTTGTCTGCGTAGCTGAGCGTTCCCGAGCTCACCGGCTGCTCGCACACGGAGACCTGGACGTCGTCGCCCTGCCCGAGCACCGAGCAGTTGATCTCGATGATCCCCTCCTGCGCGGCCTCGGCGAGCACTGAGGTGTCGTATCGAAACGCGACGTCGAGCGCATCACGAAGCTGCTCGTGCGACTCGACGCGCGCGACCCCGATGCTGGATCCGAGGCGTCGGGGTTTCACGTACATCGGGAACCCCGGGGTGTGCTCGAGCTCCGTGCACACCGTGTCCGCGGACTCGGTCCACCGCGTGCGTCCAACAGCGACATCGTCGAGCACGGGAAGGCCCGCGCCACGAAGGGTCGTGCGCGCCAGCCGCTTGTCCATGCTGACGGCTGCCGACACGACGTCACATCCGCAGTACGGGATGCCGGCAAGCTCGAACAGCCCTTGCAGGGTCCCGTCCTCCCCGTTCGAGCCGTGCACGAGCGGCATCGCAACATCGAAGCGCGAGACCGAACGCGGTGCGCCGCCGAGCAGCCCGCGCCTCACCTCGACCTCGAAGAGCTCCCCGGCAGAGTCGGGCTCGGGCCGCATGGTGACGCGTGTCGACGCTGCGATCAATCGGTCGATGTCCTTGTAGCGATCGAGCTGGAGGAGCGCATCACCGGTGTACCAGGCACCTGTCTTCGCGATGTACACGGGAATGGGGATCATCCGCTCGGCCGGCATCGCGGCCATCGCCTGCTGCGCGGTGATCACCGACACCTCGTGCTCGACCGACCGGCTCCCGAAGAAGACGCCGACGCGGATGCGCTCAGCCACCCGCAACCTCCTGTCCCGGGGTGCCGATCAGGATGATCTCGCGCTCGAGATCGACGCCGAACTGCTGCTGCACCGCATCGTGCGCAGCGGCGACGAGCGTCAGCACGTCGGCGGCGCTCGCATGATCGACGTTCACGATGAAGTTGGCGTGCTTCGGTGAGATCTGCGCCCCACCGGATCTCCGGCCTTTCATACCGGCCGCTTCGACGAGCCTGCCGGCCTTGTCGTCCGGTGGATTCTTGAAGACGCTTCCGAGGCTTCGGACCCCATACGGTTGCGATGCCTTGCGCTGCGCCTGCACCGCATCGGTGCGCTCGCGCACGAGCGCCGGGTCGTCGGGATGCACACGAAGCCGCGCACTGACGACGACGTGGTCGCTCAGGTCGTCCTTGAACCGTGAGTGACGGTACGAGAACCCGCACTCCGCGACGGTGAGCCTCACGGTCCGTCCTCCCAGGTCGAGGGCGGCGCAGTCGATGAGCACATCGGCCATCTCGGTCCCGAACGCACCGGCGTTGCCGTACACGCTCGCGCCGCACGTACCCGGCACGCCGATGCCGAACTCGAGTCCGGCGAGGCCGCGCTTCGCGCAGTCGAGCGCGACGCGCGGCATCATGCAGCCGCCGCCGAGGCGGACCGTGTGCTCGTCCTCAACGTGCAGCGTGCGGTCGTCATGACGAATGACCAGCCCCTGAATGCCCGCATCGCTGATGAGCGTATTGCTCCCCGCACCGAGCATGGTCACCGGGACTCCCGATTCGCTGCAGAGCCTGAGCAGCGTCGCGAGGGACGCCGTGTCACGGGTCGTCGTGAACCACTGCGCAGGGCCACCGACTCCGAACTGGCTGTGCCGCGCGAGCGGCTCGTTCGCGCGCACGCCGGGATACGTGGCGAGCCACTCATCCGCGGACACCCTGAACCTCCAGCGCGCCGAGCAGCCGCGGCGCCAGCTTGTCGAAGCCGCCGAGAGAGAGGACGAGCACCACGTCGCCCGAGCGCGCGATGCGCGTCAGCAGGTCGATCGCCCCGTCGCTCGAGGCGACGACGTGGACGTCCGCTCGCGAACCCGCGCGCGCGGCGACATCCTCGCTGGAGACGGTCTTCGGCATGCCGCGCTCCCGCGCCTCCTCGATGGGGCCGATGATCACCACGTCGGCGCCCGCGAAGCTCAGGCGGTAGTCCTCGAGGAGGCGGCTCACGCGCGAGTACGTGTGGGGTGTGTGGACGGCGATGAGCCGCCGTCCCGGGTAGCGCTGCCGGGCGGCGTCGATCGCGGCGCCGACCTCCGTTGGGTGATGCGCGTAGTCGTCCACCACCGTCACGCCGCCGCGTTCGCCAAGAATCTCGAACCGTCGCGCGGGGCCCCGAAAGTCGGCGCACGCTCCCACCGCGGTGTCCTCATCGACCCCGACGTACCCGGCGAGGATGAGCGCCGCGCAGGCGTTCTGTGCGTTGTGGATACCCGGAAACGTGAGCCGGACATCCAGGCGCGGAGCGTCACCGCGCTCCACCCCGAAGTGCTGCAGGCCACCGTCGTCGCGCGCACCGATGATCCGCCAGTCGCTCGCCTGGTTCGTCCCGTATGTGACGACAGAGGCACCCGTTGCAGCGCGGAGGGCGACGCACTCGGGATCGTCCGCACAGAGCGCCAGCACACCTGACGCAGGCATCGCCGCGGCCAGCTCGATGAAGGGCGCGCGGTACGCGTCGAGGTCCGCGTACACGTCGGGGTGGTCAAGCTCGAGGCGGGTGACGCACGCCCCGTCCGGGTTGGTGTGCAGGAACTTCGGCCGCGGATCCCACGGCGCCGATGTGTATTCGTCGCCCTCGAAGACGAATGGACCGGTGCCGAGCCGCGACGTGCCACCCAGGTCGAGCGAGGTCGACCCGAGACGGAACCCGGGATCCCGCCCGGCGCGATCGAGGATGTGCACCAGCAGCGCCGACGTCGTCGTCTTCCCGTGCGTCCCGCACACAGTGAGGCGGGTGCGGCCGGCGGCGAGGCTGACGTAGAACTCGATCTCGCTCACGCACGGGATCCCGCGTTCCCGCACGGCCGCGAGCTCGAGGTTGGCGGGTCGCGTCTGATTCCCGACCACCACGAGGTCGGGTGTCCCCCACCGATCGAGGTTGGCCGGGTCGCTCCGGTTCTCCCATTCGATGCCGGCCGCGGTGACGGCGTCACTCATCGGCGGGTAGGCGTGGTCATCGGAGCCCGTGACACGGTCACCGCGATCGAGGGCGAGAGCCGCCGCGCCGAACGTCGCGTACCCGCAGATGCCGAGCACATGGACGTGCCTCGTCATGCGGCGTTGCTCCGCCGTCCCGTCCCGGCGGCCTCGATGATGAGGCGCACGACCGAGTCGGTCGCGTCAGGAAGACCGAGCGATGCGCTCGCCCCCGACATGCGGCGCCAGCGCTCGGGATCGGCCGCAAGCGCGGCGATCTCGCCACCGAGCCGCTCGGCCGTGCAGGCTGCGTCGTCGATGAGCATCGCCGCGCCCGCCTCGACGTAGGGCGACGCGTTGTGGCGCTGGTGGCCGCCCGCATGCGGGTACGGGACGACGATCATGGGACGGCCGAGCGCCGAGCATTCGGCGAGCGACGATCCGCCCGCGCGCATCACGACGAGATCGCTCGCCGCGATTCGCGCGGCCATGTCGTCGAGGAACGCGGACACCGTGTAGCGCGGGGCGAGCACCGGTGGCAGCGCCGCCGCGGCGCGCGACACGGTGTCGAAGTCGAGGCTCCCGCACTGGTGCACGATCGTGAGCTCCGGATCGTTGCCGAGCAGAGTGGCCACGCAGCCCGTGATCGCGCGGTTCACGCGGCGCGCTCCCTGCGATCCCCCGGTGACGAGAATCGTTCGCAGCCGGTCGCCGGCTTCCCGGGGCGGGATTGCGCGAATCTCGGCGCGGATCGGGTTGCCGGTGTGCACGACGCGGGCGTTGGGAAGGTGGCGCGCAGTCTCCGCGAACGACGCCGCGACTACGCGCGCCCGGCGCGCAAGCAGCCGGGTCGCGCGTCCCGGTACCGCGTTCTGCTCGAGCAGCACCACCGGGATCCGCTGTGCCAGGGCCGCGGCGACGACCGGCACGGAGACGTACCCGCCCGCACCGACAACGACGTCGGGACGCAGGCGCCGCACCAACCGCCGGGCGGCGATCGTGGCGCGCGTGAGCTGGGTCGTCGCACGCGCGATGCCGGCGGGGCTCCCGACGTCGACCCCGCTCACGTCGAGGGTCTCGAGATCGAGTCCTGCGGCGACCACCAGGCGCTCGGCCACGCCGTCACGGCGGCCGACCACGGTCACCTCGTCGTCAGGCCGGGCGTCTCGCAACGCCAGCGCGATCGCCAGCGCCGGGGTCAGGTGGCCCCCAGTTCCCCCCCCAGCTATCAACGTGCGCACGATTCTTCGTCCCTTGCCGTCGACCCTGGGCCGAGATGTTGAGCAGAATGCCCATGCCCACGAGGGTGGTCGCCAGCGAGGTGCCACCGTAGCTGATGAACGGCAGCGGGATGCCCGTTGTGGGGATGACGCCGGTCACGGCCATCACGTTGATGAAGGCCTGCATGCAGATCCACGATGTGATGCCTCCCGCGAGCAGCGCGCCGAACCGGTCGGGCGCCCGAAGCGAGGCGCGCACTCCGCGCCACGCCAGGAAGAGGAACGCCGCAAGCACCGCGACAGTTCCGATCAGCCCCAGCTCCTCGCCGATGATCGCGAAGATGAAGTCGGTGTGCGCCTCCGGCAGCCACTCGTATTTCGCCACGGAGTTGCCGAGCCCGACCCCGAAGATCCCACCTGATCCGAAGGCGTAGAGCGCCTGGCAGTTCTGGAACCCGGAGCCGAGCGCGTCCGCGCACGGGTTGAGGAAGTGGGCGAGGCGGTCGGCACGATACGAGACGAGCCCGACGAGCGCGACCCCGCCGGCACCGAACATGGCCACGATCAGCACCAGGTGGCGCTTCCGCGCGCCGGCAAGGGCGAGGAGGATGAGCGCCGTCGTCGCGATGACGATCGAGCTGCCGAGGTCGCGTTCGGCGAGGACGAGACCGAGTAGCGCGAACAGCACGATCAGGTAGTCGCGCACGCCGCGGAGGCTCCGGACCGACCCCTCGCGGTCGGTGAGCCAGCGCGCGAAGAAGACCACCGCCACCCCGACCGCGATCGCCGACGGCTGGACCGAGAGCGGACCGACCTGGAACCAGCGTTGTGCACCGAAGTGCTGGGACCCGACGTGTGGGATCAGGACGACGACGAGCAGGATGAGCACCAGGAACATGACGGGCCGCGCGAGCGCGGACAGGCGGTGGTAGTCGAGCCGTGCCGCGACCACGAGCCCGACACCGCCCATGGTCGCGCCGATCAGCTGATGGGCGAAGAAGTAGTTCGGGTCGTGGTACCAGAGGGAGCCGAGCGCCTCGGACGCGCTGTACACCATCACGAGCCCGAAACCGACCAGGCCGACGACGATGATCATGAGCCAGCCATCGACCCCCGCCGCCGCCGCGGCACGATCGGCATTCGCGAACGCCCCCGCGACCCGCGACCCCCCGCGCCACCGTCCGGTGAGCCCGGTCAGCTTGCCGGCGCGCGCCGCCATCAGCCGTTGCTCACAGCGGGTCGAGCCAGCCGTCCGGCGAGCGTCGCGAACACCTCGCCCCGATGCTCGAAGTCTCGGAACTGGTCGAAGCTCTTGTATCCCGGCGCAAGGAGGACGACATCGCCGGGGCGGGTCAGCTCCGCGGCGGCGCTCACCGCCTCGGCGAGCGTCGCGACGACGGTCCGATCCGTGAAACCGCGCGAGGCCAGCGCCGAGTCCAGCTCGCCGGCGCTTGCGCCGTTCAGGATCGCGAACCGCGCGCGCCGAGCGACCTCGTCGGCAAGGCCGTCGATCGAGGTCCCGGCACCCTTGCCGCCACCGATCCAGACGATCGTCCGCCCTGGGAAGCTCCGCAGCGCCGCCACGGCTGATTCGACGTTGGTGGCCTTGCTGTCGTTGATCCAGAGCACGCCGTCCTCGTCGCGGACGGTCTCGAGCCGGTGTGGCACCGCCGTGAAATCGCGCACCGCCCCGGCGATCGGCGACGGTGGGACGCCGGCGGCACGAGCGACCGCCACGGCGGCGAGGACGTTCAGCAGGTTGTGCTCCCCGAAAAGCGGGATGTCCGCGACCGGCAGCACCCTGGTGGCGACCCCGGCCGCGACGCTCACGACGTCGGCGCCGCTTCGGGTGGCCCCATCGGTGATGCCCGGCAGGAGGCCGAACTCATGGACGCGGCAGCGCGCGACCGTGCCCATCTCGCGCGTGACCGGGTCGTCGAAGCCGAGGACCGCATCATCGAGCGCGAACCGCACGAGCCGGCGCTTGGTCTCCGCGTAGGTGGCGAAGTCGCCATGGCGATCGAGATGGTCGGGGGTGACATTGAGGACGCAGGCGATCGCGCAACGCGGTTCGCGCACCGACTCGAGCTGAAACGACGAGAGCTCGAGGACGACCCAGTCCGTGTCGACGACCTCGTCGAGCCGGTCCAGCATGGTGACCCCGATGTTGCCGCCGAGGTGGACGCGCTCCCCGGCTCGCTCGAGGATGGCGGCGACGAGCGCCGTGGTCGTTGTCTTGCCGTTGGTGCCCGTGATGCCGCAGATCCGCGCGCGGCAGCGCTCGAACACGAGGTCCATCTCGCTGCGAACCGGGACCCCATGTGCGCGCGCCACCTGGAGCTCGGGTGCGTTCCACGGTACGCCCGGACTCGGGCAGACCATGAGCGCGCCGACGGCGATGTCGTCCGCATAGCCGCCCAGGCGAACCTCGATGTTCGACGGCAGGTTCGCCGTGGATCCGCGCACCTCGGGGGTGTCCGTGCGGTCCACGAGCACGACCCGATGCCCTTCGCGTGCCAGCGTGCGAGCGCACGCAAGACCGCTCCGCCCCGAGCCGATGACCACAACGGGCCCCTCGCTCACGAGACCGCGCCGGCCACGTGCGCGTAGAGCACGGTGATCGCAGTGCCGACCGCGGCGACGCCGGCAAAGCTCAGGACCAGCCGTTGCTCGCGCAGTCCGATCTCCTCGAAGTGGTGATGGATCGGGCTCGCGCGCAACACACGCCTCCCGAACCGTCGAATCGCCGTCACGTTCACGACGACGCTCGCCGCCTCGATCACGAAGACGATCCCCAGCACCGGCAGCAGCCAGACCAGGTGCAGCTCCGCGGTCAGCGCGACGATCGCGCTGCCGAGCGCGAGCGAGCCGGCGTCGCCCATGAAGACGCGCGCGGGAAACCAGTTGAACACCAGGAACGACGCGACGACCCCCGCAAGCGCGGCCGCGATCGCCGCAACCGGGACATCGGAGCGCGTCACCGCGATGATCGTGATCCCGATGAGCACGAGCGACGTGCACGAGGCGGCCAGTCCGTCGACACCGTCGGTGAGATTGACCGCGTTGCTCATCGCGACCACCGCGACGGCCACGACGATCGCGAGCCCCCAGCCGAGGTTCGGCGCGCCGAGCCCGGGAAAGAACTGATGCGTGAAGCCGGTGATGGTGAGCCCGATGCCCACCAGGACCCCGGTGATCCCCTGGAGGCCGAGCTTCTGCCAGACGGTGAGCCCGAGTCGCTGCACCTGGCTGATGTTGATGACGTCGTCGAGGCCGCCCGCGATCGCGCCGGCGACCAGTGCGAAGATCGGGATGAAACCCTGGCGAGAACGATCCACGACGAGCCAGACGGCGACCGCGACCACGCAGAAGAGTGCTCCGCCGAGAGTCGGCGTCCCCTCCTTGGCGCGATGGCTCGCGGGGCTGTACGAAGCGACGTGCTGCCGTGCCCCGTAGCGCACCAGGAGCCCGATGAACGCCGGGTAGAGCAGCACGCCCACCACGAGGGCGAGCACCCCGACGATGATCGCCTCTCTCACGGAGCGATCCGCCAGTCGTTGATCATCATCTCCGCCATCTGCTTCCAGATCGGCGCGGCAAGCAACGACCCGAACCGGCCGGTGTGCCGTTCCTGCGGCTCGTTGAGGATGACCATCATCGTGAACTGCGGATTCTGCGCGGGCATGAAGCCCACGAAAGACGCGACCACGTTGGGACCGTAGCCGCCGCCGTTCGGCAGCGCCACGCTGGCGGTCCCCGTCTTGCCGGCGATCTCCGCGGAATATCCGGTGATCTTCGCCTTGAACCCCTCGGCGCCGGGATCGTTCACCACGCCCACCATCATGTGCGCGAGCGTATGGGCCGCGGTCACCGAGATCACCCGGCGCGTCACCGGCACGACCGGCGTGGTCGTCCCCGTGTTGGGGTTGACGATCGCGTCGACGGCGTGCGGCTGCACCCACACGCCGCCGTTGGCGACGGCATTGATGGCGGCGAGCATCTCGACCGGGGTGGCGACCACGCCCTGCCCGAAGGATGCCTCGGCGTACTTCAGCTGATTCCACGACGACTGCGCGGGCAGCGGCGCGTTGACCTCACCGGCCAGGTCGATCCCGGTGGGGGCGCCGATTCCGAAGGCCAGGAGGTTCGAGTAGAAGTTGTTCTGGCCCTCCATCTTCCCGGCATCGATGGCGCCGTTGTTCAACGAGTCGTCGAGGACCCACTGCATGGTGACGTGACCGTGCGACCGGCCGTCCCAGTCGTGGATGAGGTAGCCGTTGATGCGCGTCTGGCGCTCGTCGATCACGGTGCCCGGTGTGAACGCGTTGTTGTTGAGGCCGCCGGCGAAGGTGATCACCTTCATCGTGGAGCCCGGCTCGTACGGTTGCGCCACCGCCAGGTCGCGGAAGTCCTGGATCTTGGCTGCGCCGTAGTCGTTGGCGTTGTAGGACGGGTACTGGGCCCACGCGCGGATCGCCCCGGTCCTGGTGTCCATGACCATGAGCGTTCCCGAGGCTGACTCGCTGGAGATGACCCCGTCGGCGAGCGCGATCTCCGCGTCGTACTGGATCTGCGAGTCGAGACCGAGCTCCAGGTTATCGCCGTTCTTGGCAGGAACCTTCTGCTGGCGCCCGAGGACGATCGCATTCCCGTTGACGTCGGTGAGCGTCGACTCGTGCCCGTTGATCCCGCCGAGCAACGAGTTGTAGTAGCCCTCGAGGCCGTACTGGCCGATACCGTTCGCATTGACGAAACCGAGCAGGTTGGCCGCGAACGAGAGACCCGGGACGGGCGACGGCTCGTACACGCTCTCCTCGGACGGCACCGTGCCGATGCCGCTCAGGCGCAGTGCCTGGAGCTTCTCGTTGACGTCCTGCGAGACGCCCTTGGCGAGGTAGTCGAACTGGTTGTTCTGCTGCAGCGCGTTGAGGACCTGGGGTGTTCCCACCTGCAGGATCGGCGCCAGCATGCCGGCGACGGCGTTTCGGTCACTCGGGCTGATGAGCGCGGGATCGGCGAAGACGTCGAAGACCTGCACGTCGCTGACGAGCACGCGTCCGTCGCGGTCGAGGATCTCGCCACGCGTGGCCTGCAGCGTGATCGACGTGGTGTGCGTCTGCGCGGCCTGCGCCGCGAGCGACTTCCCCTGGATGACCTGGATCTGCACGAGACGTCCGAACACCGCTGTCGCCATCGAGAGGAAGGCGAGCACGAGCCAGAGCCCGCGGCGGCGGACGTCCGGGCCGTCGTTGAAGACACGCGTGTCACCGGTCCGCCCTGCCCGCCCAGAGCGGCGCCGGACGTTCATCGGCCGGACGCGCTCCCGCCGAAGTCACCTGCCAGCGCCGCCACGAGCTGCTGCAACGTGCTGTTGCTCTCGCTCGACGTCAGCTGCTCGGCGGGCGGCGAGCCGATCACCGGTGACGGCGACGCCTCGACGTTCGCCCAGCGCGCCGCGGGATGCATGCCGAGGTTCTGTGCCGCGGTGATGATGCGTTCGGACGACTGCAGTCGCTCCAGCTCGCTCGCCAGCTGCGAGTCCTGCGCGACGAGCTGCTCCTGCTGTGCGGCGAGGCGCGTTGCCTGGTACGTCGCCGTCGTGACGTGCGCCGTCTGGTTGACGTACGCGATGCCGATGCCCGCGGCGATGGCGATCACCGGCAGCAACGGCAGCGGCGTGCGAGGCCCGCCTCGACGGATGCGCAGGCGGCGCACCAGCGGTTCGAAGGGGACGTCGTCGACGCCGCCGTTGCCCGGAGCCGGCTTGTGATCGGCGCCGCGCGGAGGACGGAAGTTGGGCACTGCCCTGATCTCCAGTGGTGGGATGTTGGGGAGGGACGGAGGAGACGCGGGCAGTGCCCGGGTCGGCGTTGAGGAGGTTGGCGGGCGGAGCCGCTGCGAGCTGCGGCTCCGCCCTGGGGGAGAGCGAAATGAGGCGTGAGGAATGGGTCAGCCGGAGGGGGCGAGCTTTTCCGCGACGCGGAGTCGCGCGGAGCGCGAACGCGGATTGGAAGCCAGCTCGGCCGCATCAGGCCGGATGACCTTGCGGGTCAGAAGAAAAAGAGTGGCCCGGTGGACGCAGGTGCAATTGGGCTGTTGGGGCGGACAGATACAGTTCTGTGCTGCGACGTGGAGTGCGTTCTTGACAAGGGTGTCCTCGAGGGAGTGAAAGGAGATGACCCCAAGACGCCCACCGGGCCGGAGGATGCTGATTGCTGCCTGCAGGCCTCGTTCGAGGCTTTCGAGCTCGTGGTTCACCGCGATGCGAAGCGCCTGGAAGGTGCGCGTCGCGGGATGGATCCGCTTCGGCCAGAACCGTCGCGGGACGACCTGCTCGACGAGTTCGCGGAGCTGGGTCGTGGTGGTGAGTGGCACGAGCTCTCGGGTCCTCGCGATGCGGTTCGCGATGGGCCGGGCAAAGCGCTCGTCGCCGTACTCACGGATGAGTGACGCCAGCTCGTCCGCCGTCAGTGAGTCCACGAGCTGGGCGGCTGTCGTGCCGGAGCTCGGGTTCATGCGCATGTCGAGCGGTCCGTCGAGGCGGAAGCTGAATCCCCGGGCCGGGTCGTCGAGCTGGATGGACGAGATGCCGAGGTCGAACACAACGGCATCGACGGCCGCGACGCCGAGCCCGTGGACGATGGCCTCGAGGTCCGCGAAATCGCCCTGGGCGATCTGGACCGCGTCGCCACTGTCCTTGAATCGGAGGCGTCCGGCGTCGACAGCGCTGCGATCGCGATCGATGGCGATCACACGGCCGCCGGGGGTGACGCGCTCGAGGAGCGCGGCCGTGAATCCGCCGGCACCGAGCGTGGCGTCGACGACGGTCTGCCCCGGCCGGGGCTGCAGGCTCTCTATGAGGGGTGTGAGAAGGACCGGCCGGTGACCCGCGCCGTCAGGCGCCGGGGCACCGGGTGTGGCTGCGTCGGGTGGCTCCATGCCGGCCACAATCGGCAAGGGGATGGTCATATGTCGAGTCGGATCCGTCGGGGGCGCTCACGCCGGCGTCGGAGGGGCGGGCGTTCCGCGCTGGTGGACCAGATCCCAGACCTGGGTGAACTCGTCGGGGCTCAGGTCGGCCTGCTCGGCCTGCCAGAGCTCCTCGGCCGTGACCTCGACGCAGTTGTCGAGGCCGACGAAGACGACCATGTCGACGATCCGTGCGAACTCGCGCTGGCGTGCCGAGAGCAGCAGTCGGCCCTGGGCGTCGAGCTCGAAGAGGTAGGTGTTGCCGGTGAGGCGACGCATGAAGCGGCGCTCCTGCGCAGGTGCCTCAGCGGTTCGGCGGAAGAGCTCCTTCTGGCGAGCCCATTCGTCGGGGGGCAGGATCATGAGGCGGTTGTCGGGGCCCGGAGCCACGACGCTCCCCTCGGGTAGCCAGCGACGCAGCTGGGCGGGAATTGCGACCCGTCCCTTGTCATCGATGCGATGCCGGTACGTTCCAACGAACGTCACGGGAACACGCACATCGACCTGCGTCTGCTCGGCCATCACCGTAGGTACCTCGAAGCCCCCACTACTCACCACTTTTCTCCACCAGCGGGCCGAACCCTAACAGGTGTGTGTGGTGGCGTCAACGCAAACAAATGTACGCTTCACCTGTTCGCAAGCCCTTGTCAGGCGTCGTAGACGGGCGTCTCCTGAAGCAGGGGCGAGAGATCGGCGCCCCCCGCGACCGCCTCAGGCTCGGCGCCCCGGCGAAAGACGATCGCGCCGCCGGTCCCGTGGAGGGACATCGACCCACCGTGCAGCACGAGCCAGCTCTCCTCACGGAGCGCGATGACGGTGACCTTGTTCTCCTCGAGGAACTCCTGCAGCCGCTCCTCGCGCGTCTCGCCGATTCGAGCCTCCGGAGGCGGAGGATCGATGTAGTGCGGGTTGATCTGGAAGGGGACCAGCCCGAAGGCGGCGAAGCTCGGCGGCTGCACGATCGGCATGTCGTTCGTCGTGCGGATGGTCGGACACGCGACGTTCGCGCCGGCACTGGCGCCGAAGTACGGCACGCCGCCCACGATCGCGGAACGGACCGTGTCGATGAGGTGGAACGTGTGGAGCGCGTTCACGAGCCGAAAGCTGTTACCCCCGCTCACGATGATCGCGTCAGCCTCGGCGAGTGAGGCCGCTGGGTTGGGTACCGTGTGCAGGCCGGTGACCTCGAGACCTCGCGATGCGAAGCGGTCGTTGAAACGGGCGACCGCCCGGTCGCAGTCCTTGATCGCCCAGGGGATCATGACGGCGCGTCGGGCACCATGGAAGTGCTCGAGGATCTCGTCGCACGCAGATGAGATGTCGCCGCCCGCGTGCAGCATCAGGTGTCGGTCCACGTGAGCATTGCCTCCGGCTGAGCGATGTCCTCTGGCAGCAGCCCAGAGGATAGACTCGACGGGCAAGCCGGCCAGACGGTCGCGGGCGTACGCCGTCCGAGGAAAGTCCGGGCTCCGCAGAGCAGGGCGCTGGGTAACGCCCAGTCGGGGTGACCCGAAGGAGAGTGCCACAGAAAAGACACAGCCCCGGACCCGTCCGGGGCAACGGTGAAATGGTGGGGTAAGAGCCCACCGGCGGCCGGGTGACCGGCCGGCCAGGTAAACCCCGCCCGGAGCAAGGCCGAACAGAGAACGAGCGTTTCGGCGCTCGGGAGTTGCTCGCTCCCCGTGTCTCAGGTGGGCCGCACGAGGCGCCGGGCAACCGGCGTCCTAGATGGATGACCGTCCCTCGCCTGCCGCGCGGACGGGGACAGAACCCGGCTTATCGGCCGGCTTGCACTCTCTCCTCAGGCGCCGAGCAGTGCCGTGACCGTTGCCTCGCCGTTGCGCAGGAGGTCCACCGCCGGTAGACGCCGGAGCAGCTCGTTCCATCCGGGTTCGCGGGTCGAGATCTCCTCGAGCAGCGCCTTCCCCTCCTCCACGTGGCCCGCGTCCGCCATGAGGATCGCGGCCCAGAAGGACGCCTCATCGTTGCCCTCCAGGAGCGCCCGGGCCCGCTCATACTCGGCGAGCGAACCCTCGAGATCGCCGGCGACCTCATGCGTCTCTGCGACATCGATGAGCTGGTACCCACGGTGCATGGTGATCAGGCGGCGAAGCTCGGCCAGCGGCTCGCGAGCGTCCTCGACGCGAAGATCGACGAGACGTTCGCGCCATGGTTGGTCAGTACTCTCGGCGTCGACGATGAGCATCGCTGCGGACTGACGTCCGCGGATGTCGCCGCCGGCAGCCTCGGCGGCCTCGAGCGAGACCATCAACCGTTCAGCAAGATCGCCCTTCGACGACTCAAACGCGTCGAGCATCGCCGGCCAGACTCCGTTGCCACGCATCATGTTCGCCTGCACCGACACACCGTCCCCCGTCGCGTGTCCGGCCGCCTCGATACAGAGCGATCCCGTGTGCACGGCGACGCGCCCCGTTGCGTCGACGAACGCAACCTGCCGGCGTGCCTGCCCGGTGTCGGCGCTCGTCAGCGCCTGCAGCGCCGTGACCGGATCGACACCGAGCCGCATGAGTGCCAGGCCGCGAGGCCCGTACGCGGGCTCGGCGAAGGATTGCGTCGCGACGGCACCGACACCCGCTTCGGCCCACGTCACCACCGAGCCGACCGAGAAGTAGTGCGACTGCACGGCGACACCGAGCCGTCCCGTGTCCGGATCCCGCGCGACGATCGAGTACGTCATCGAGAGTAACCTCCCACGCTGCCGGCGAGAACACGCATCGTCTCCTCGACAGCAAGGCTGTCCACACGCTCGTTGCCGGGAATGCCGCTGTGCCCGCGGACATGCTCGAAGCGCACGCGCGAGTCGATGAGCGGATCGATGTCCGGGTAGAGGTCGAGGTTCTTCCGCCGCTTCCACTGGCCCGTGAGCCAGTTGATGACACCGAGACTGTCGGTCCGCACGACGATCCGCCATCCCGGATCGTCACCGATGCGCGCTCGAACGCGGAGCAGCGCCTCGCGCACCGCCTTCAACTCCTCGCGATTGTTCGTGGTGGCGAGGTCGCCGCCGGCGGCTTCCTCGATCATGCCGTCCGGCCACTCCAGCCGGTACGCCCACGCCCCCGCACCGGGATTGCCGGAGCACGCACCGTCGGTGAAGACGACCACGGTCGCCGTCACGGTGCGAGGATCCGGTCGCAGTTGGCGCACTGCGTGAGGCCTGTGCCGGTGCGCACCGCGCGCCGCTCCTCGTTCGACACCGGCATGCGGCAGCCGCCACACGCCTCGCCGACGATTCCGGTCACCGTGGGGCGGCGGTGCGAGGCGATGCGGGCGTAGAGCGACAGGTCGCCGGGCTCGGCCTCGGCACGGAGCGCGTCGCGTTCTGCGGTGGCGCCCTCGAGCTGAGCGGTCAGGGTGGCGAGCCGCGCGCGCAGCGGCTCCATCGCGGCGTTGCGCTCGGCCTCGCGGACCGCCACCAGCTTCGACATCGATCGGGCTATCGCGAGCGCCGTCTCCACCTGCTCCATTCGCTCGAGCGCCTCGTCCTCGGCATTCGAGAGCTTGACGCGGAGCACGTCGATCTCGCGCTGCATCTCCATGAGCTCGGCCGGGTTACGAACCGTGCCACCGTAGAGCTTCCGATCCATCTCGCGGATGCGCGTCTGCAACGACGCAGCTTCGAGCTCCGAAAGGCGCGCCGCGGTGCTGAGGTCGCGATGCTCATCCTGTGCCCCCTTCTCTGACATACGGAGGCGGTCGAGCTCCGGGTCGCCGCGCAGTGATGCTTCAACCGCCGCGACCTCGGATTGCAGCTGCGTGATGCGGTCGTCGATCTGTTGCAGCCGCAGCAGCACCGATGCGCGGCTCATGCGGCTGCTTCGTGGGAAACCCGGGCGAGGTGTGCGAGCGCCCGCCGGGCATCGCCCGAGTCGATCGCGGATGCCGCGACGGTGATCCCCTCACGGAGCGATGACACGCGGTCGGCAGCCAGGAGCACTGCGGCACTGTTGAGCAGCACCACATCGCGACGCGGGCCCTGTGCGCCTTCGAGCACATCGACGATGATCGCCGCGTTGGTCTCGGCGTCACCTCCGCGAACGGCATCGAGCGACGCCACCTCGAGGCCGGTATCCGCCGGATCGATGACGAACTCGCGCACACCGTCGGGCGTGACCTCGAAACAGCGCGCCGTCCCGTCGACGCCGAGCTCGTCGATACCGTCGGGTCCGGTGAAGACGATCGCGTGCACGTGTCCCAGCCGGTGCAGCACCTCGGCCATCAACGGCGCGAGGCGTGCGTTGGACACGCCGATCAGTTGATGACGGACGCGCGCAGGATTGGCGAGCGGTCCGAGCACGTTGAACACCGTGCGAATCCCGAGCTCGCGCCGCACCGGGATCACATGACGCAGTGCGGGATGAAAGTCGGGCGCGTAGAGAAACCCGATCCCGGCCTCCTCGACACAACGACGAACGCCGTCCGGGGAAAGCGAGATCACGACGCCGAGCGCCTCGAAAACATCCGCGCTGCCGCAACGCGACGAGGCGGCGCGGTTGCCGTGCTTGGCAACCGGACACCCGGCGCCGGCGGTCACCAGCGCGGCGGCCGTCGAGATGTTGAAGGTTCCGGCCCCGTCACCGCCGGTGCCGCAGGTGTCGACGGCGTCGACCGAGAGTGTCACGACCGTCGCATGCGCGCGCATCGACTCGACCATGCCCTCGAGCTCGTCGACCGTCTCGCCCTTGGTGCGCAGCGCCGCCACCAGCGCCCCGACCTGGGCCGGTGTCGCCTCCCCGTCCATGATCGTGTCCATCACGGCGCGTGCCATCGGCGTGTCGAGGGCGCGAGAGGAGACGACCGCCTCGAGCGCCTGTCGCATCACCTCCTCGCCCATCTCGGGCGACGGTATCACCGAGCGTGACGAGGGCGATCCATATACTCGAGAGGTGACCGCGCGAACGCTGGAACCATTCGACCCGGAGGCCGTCGCCCCGTGGCGCCTCGGCGAGGGAAGCAGAGGAGCGCTCCTCATCCACGGGTTCGCGGGCACGCCGCCGGAGCTGCGGCGGCTCGGCGAGGTGCTCGCGGAGCACGGGTTCCGATGCCACGCGCCTTCGCTCCCCGGGCACGGGACCACGCCGCAGGAGCTCGCTCGCACGCGCTGGCAGGATTGGGCCTCGTGCGTGAGCGACGCGTTCAACGACCTCGCCGCCGAATGCTCGGATGTTGTCGTCGCCGGTCAGTCGATGGGTGGGACGCTGGCGCTCCATCTCGCAGCGCACGACGATCGCGTCCGCGCAGTGGCGAGCCTGGCTGCGCCCATCTGGTTGAGCGGGCCTCTTCCGCCGCTGCTCCCCGTGATCAAGCGCATTGTCCGCTGGCACCGCGCGGGTGACGACGTGGATCTCTGGAATCCAGCGGGTGTCGAGGAGCTGCACAGCTATGGGATGCGTCCCACGCGCAGCATCGACGAGCTTCGCAAGCTGTGCGCGGTCGTGCGCAACGAGCTCGCGGAGATCCGTGCGCCGGTGATGGTGCTCCATGGCGAGCGTGACCGGACCATCGACCCGCGTTGCGGACGGGAGATCGCGAGGCGTCTCATCGGCAGCGAGGCGGTGCGGCTGCAGATGCTTCCGCGCAGCGGTCATGCGATCTCGGTGGACGTGGATCGCGACGCCGCCAACGCGGACGTCCTGCAGTGGTTCGAACGATTTGCGCCGGCTACCGCAGCGGTGGTCTGAGCATTCAGCTCGAGTCGCGCGTGGATTCCAGAAGCCGGGCTGCAATCGAAGGGTCGAGCACGGGGTTCTCGAGCGGGCCTGCGTCGAGGTCGCGATGATGCTTGGACTTGTGGCGCTGCGCCGCCTGCGGCGCTTCGCGCGCCGAGTCGCGAACGACGTCGCCGCACGCCGAGCAGCGAAGCACCGCGGACGAGGTGCCGTGCCCCGCGTACTCGCGATGCGAGAACGTGAGATCACCGCCGCATCGGGCGCAACGGCGCCGTGGTTTCGCCGCTCCAGTGGTCTCGGCCATCGGAGCAAGAGTACGACCCGGGACGCACGTCCATCGTGCGGGACCGCGTGATGGCATCGACGACGCCGATCGTGGAGCGGCTCCGCGCCATCGTCCGGCCCGTGCGCCACGCGACACCTCCGCCACCGCACGGAGGCCTTCCCGCATCGGTCCTGCTGCTCTGTGATCCGTCAACGGCAGGCGTCCCGTTGCTGTTCGTCCTCCGTTCCGCCGACCTCCGGTCACATCCGGGACAGATTGCCTTTCCCGGGGGAAGCGCAGAGCCGGCGGACTCCGACGTTGTCGAAACCGCGCTGCGAGAGGCCAACGAGGAGCTGGGGATCGAGCCGGAGAACGTCGAGGTCCTGGGCCTGCTCTCGCCCTTCGCGACAGTTGTCTCAGACCGCTGGTTGACCCCGGTCGTCGCCCTCGAACGCACGCCCTCGACGCTTCGCGGCGACGGCTTCGAGGTGGCGGAATGGTTCCGCGTCGACATCGCCGATCTCATGGTGGCGCCGCACACCGTTCGCGAGCTGCAGCGTGACGGCGTCGCACGCCAGGTGCATTTCTACGACGTGCCGGACCGCGTCATCTGGGGTGTCACCGGCGTCATCGTGCACGAGCTGCTTGCCCTGCTCGGCAGAACCGACTGACCGTCAGTCCGAGCCGGTTGCGATCTTCTGGACCTGGGCGCGCGCAACTGCTTCGGCATACGCAGGGGCGACAGTGCCGCTCGAGTCGACGATCAGCACGATGGCGATGACATTGCCGTCCTGAAACGTGATGCCGACCTCGCTGTAGCCGGCTGACGTCTTGCCGATGTACTCGTCCGCCTGCGCGCCGAGGCCACTGGGTGTCGACGAGCTGGAAACCGTCGCGAGCTGTCCTTTCGTGGCGTCGCGCAACTGCGCGTAATCGGCGGCGGCTGCCTGTGACGACGTGTCGAGCAGGACATCATCCTCGATGCGATACGTGTTGCCGGTGTTGGCGAATCCACGCTGGTCTGTGTTCGCCGTGTTGTTCATCTCACCGTCGCTGATCTGCGTGAGCGCCGGTCCGCCCGGCGGCAGTTCGGCGACGGTGAGTGCGATGCCGGCTGGGTTGGAGCGCTGCGAACTCGGCGAGGAGGAGCCAGTGGCGCTGCTCGACGGTGCGGCCGAAGCGCTCGACGAAGGAGACGTGGTGGCCGGGCTCCCGCAGGCGGCGAGGCCGGCGGCGGCACACAGCCCGATTGTGGTTGCGGCGCGCGTGATTCTGGTCATCCTCACATCTCCCGTGTGGTCACCGTAGCACACGTGCTCCGCGTCAGCGGTACCTCGGATGCACGACGAAGGGGTTCGCGCGCATCTCCTCATCCACCGTCGTGCGCGCCCCGTGACCGGGATACACCACCGTGTCGGGAGGCAGCGTGTAGATCTTGTGCTCGATCGAGAAGATGAGCGCCTGCCAGGATCCACCGAGGAGGTCGCTCCTGCCGATACCCCGATGGAACAGCGTGTCGCCGGAGAGCAGATCCGGCCCCACGCGGAAGCACACCGAACCGCGAGTGTGTCCCGGCGTGTGGACGACCTCGATATCGAGACCGTGCCAGCGAAGCATCTCGCCGTCGTGGAGTTCCTGTTCGCACACCACATCCGGCTGATCGTCCGGCACTCCGGGAAGGTAGTGGACGGCCTCCAGCTGTTCGTGATCGTCCGGGTGCATGGCCGCCTCGCAACCGTACGCCGCTTTCAGCGCGGGCACGCCGCTGACGTGGTCCGGGTGTCCGTGCGTGAGAAGGATTCGATCGCAGCGCAGACCGCGCTTTTCGAGCAACGCGATCGTCTGTGGATGCTGCAACCCCGGATCGACCACGAGCGCATCGGTCGTGTCGCGACGGCGCAGCACGTAACAGTTCTGGTCGAACATCGGATCGACGACGATGGCGAGTTCGACGAGGTCGCGCAGCGTCTCGGTCACGAGTGCAGGTTACCTGGGCTCGGCATTGATCGGCCCGATGACGTCAGACGACGTGATCGGGAGCACGAACCCGGCGCCACGACGCTCGCGGCGGCGCGGCGCGTCGGACTCGAGCAAGGCGCGGTCGAGCACCTCGCCGACGTATGCGACGGGCACGACGTCGATGGCGTCAAGGATCTCCTTGTCCACCTCGTACAGATCGCGAACGTTCTTCGCCGGCAGGATGAACGTCTTCAGTCCCGAGCGGTGTGCCGCGAGCAGCTTGTCCTTGACGCCACCGATGGGAAGGACCTTGCCGCGCAATGTCACCTCACCCGTCATCGCGAGGTCGCGACGCACTCGGCGTCCGGTGGCGACCGACACCATCGCGGTTGCCATGGTGACCCCTGCCGATGGGCCGTCCTTCGGGATCGCACCCGCCGGCACGTGCACATGGATCGCATGCGTGTCGAAGAAGTCGCGCGACGCTCCGTACTCGATCGCGTGCACCTTCGCCCACGACAGCGCGGCTCTCACGGACTCCTCCATGACACTGCCGAGCTGTCCCGTCAGCACCAGGTCGGGCTTGGCCTCGATGGCGAGTGCTTCGACGGTGATGATGTCGCCGCCGACCTCGCTGACGACGACTCCGGTCACCGCGCCGACCTCGTCCTCCTCCTGCGCCTCGCCGTAGTCGTGGCGACGCGGCCCGAGCAGATCCGTGAGGTCATCGGGCGTGATGACCACTGGCGAGACGGCACCGGCTGCGAGCTTGCGCGGCACCTTGCGCGCCACCTCGGCAATGGTGCGGTCGAGCTGGCGGACACCCGCCTCGCGGGTGTACCCGTGCAGCATCGCGACCACCGTCTCGACCGGGATCTCGAGCTCGCCGGCATCGAGCGAGTGCTGATCGAGCTGGCGCGGCACGAGGTGCCGCAGTGCGATCTGGACCTTCTCCTGCTCTGTGTACCCCGTGATGCGGATGATCTCCATGCGATCGCGCAGCGGCGGGCTGATCGTCTCGGCGATGTTCGCCGTGGTGATGAAGAGCACCTGCGAGAGGTCGTACGGAACCTCGAGGTAGTGGTCACTGAATTCCCAGTTCTGTTCGGGATCCAGCACTTCGAGCAGCGCTGCGGACGGGTCGCCACGGAAGTCGGCGCCGACCTTGTCGATCTCGTCGAGCATGATCACCGCATTGCGCGTCCCCGCGGTGCGCATCGACTGGATGATCCGTCCGGGCAGCGCACCGATGTAGGTGCGGCGATGCCCGCGGATCTCAGCCTCATCACGAATCCCACCGAGCGACATGCGCACGAACTTCCGGTCGAGCGCACGCGCGATGGATCTTCCCAGCGAAGTCTTGCCCACACCCGGCGGTCCAACGAAGCAGAGGATCGGCGTCTGTAACGTACGGCGCTTCATCACAGTGAGCGGGGCGGCGACGGGTTCGTCATGCGACTCAGGAGCGGGTGGCGACGCGGGGGGCAGCGCAGGCCGGAGGGCGGGCGGCGAGATGTCCGCACCAGGATCGGACGACACGGGAGACCCGACCGCAGGACTGGGAGGGGCCCCCGCGTCGACAGGACCCGCGCTCTCCGACGCGTCCTTAACCCGGATCCGCTCGCGAACGGCCAACCACTCGAGGATCCGGTCCTTCACCTTCGTGAGGCCGTAGTGGTCCTCGTCGAGGATGGCCGCTGCGCGCTCGATGTCGAGTGACTCGGCTGGAGGATCCACCCAGGGCAGGTCCAGCAGCCAGTCGACCCAGGTTCTGACCATGCCCATCTCGGGTGAGGCGCTCGGGATCTGCTCGAGGCGATGCACCTCCTTCAGGACGCGCATCTTCACGTTATCGGGCATGCCTGCGTTCTCGACGCGAGTCGCGAGATCCTCGTCGTCCTCGACCGCATCGTCGAGCTCGGCGAGCTCCTTGCGGATGGCGCGCAGCTGCTCGCGCAGGATGTGCTCGCGCTGCGAGTTGTTGATCGTCTTCTGCACATCCTCGTGGATCTTCGTGCGGAGCTGCGCAACCTCCACCTCGCGCGCGAGCAGCGGTATGAGCGTGCGCAGCCGAGCGACGGTATCGGTTTCCTGCAGGAGTGCGACGCGGTCGTCAAAGCCGAAATCGGGGCAGGTGCTGGCGATGTCGGCGATCAGCTCCGGTTCGGCCGCACGTGCCATCGCGACGGCCGTGTCCGCCCCGACCTGAGCGCCGGCGTTCACGTAATCCGCGAACAGCGAGCGAACCGATCCGAAGAGCGCGTCGACCTCGGTGCCATCCGCAACGTCGACCGGCACCGGTGTGACGGTCGCGATCCACGCGTCACCCGACGCGTCGAAGGCATCAATCCGGACGCGTTCCTTGCCCTCGACGAGCGCGTGCGCGCCGCCGCCGGGCAGACGTCTGAAGGCGCCGACGTGAGCGATCACCGCGATCGCATGCACGTCGTCGAGTGACGCCTCGTCGCGTGCCGCATCCCGCTGAATCGCGAGGACGACCCTGCCGTCGCCGTTCACGGCAGCCTCGAGTGCGGCGACCGAGCGGGGCCTTCCGGCCGCAAGCGGGGCGAGCTGCGAAGGGAACACGACGTTGTCCCGGAGCGGCACCGCGGGCAGTGTGATCGAAGCGGGATTCGCAGCCGGCTCGGCCGGCTGGTCGGGCACGGGCGGCGCGACGTCTGTCATCGCTCGAGCATAGCCGGGCCTCCGAGTGCTCAAACGCGGATCGGGTTCGCCGTCTGCCAGTCTCGATGCCAGGCCGCGGCGTAATACGCGGCGGCGGGAGCGTGCTCGATATGGAGTGCGGCCTCCCAGTTCCCGCCCAGTCCGGCCGAGCTCCAGTTCGACGAGGACACGATCGCGGAGCCGTCGATCACAGCGCCCTTGGCATGTCCCGAGGTGGACCGCGCGGGATCCATGCTCCGGACTGCAAAGGGCAGGGCCCCGAGAACGTGAACGTCGACGCCTCCGGGGACCGCACCGAGCAGGAGGGCGCATGCGACGCCGCGGCCTGACGCATCCGCCATGAGGTCGAGCAGCCGCCGCACGGCGGGCTCCCCGGTGCGCACGTAGGGGACCGTCACCAGCAGACGCATTCGGGCGCTCGTCACCAGCGCCTCCAGGGCCGACGCCACAGCAGCACCACCTGTGACCAGACGCAGCCGGCGAGCGACGACGCTCGCGGTGAACGGCGCGACCTGCGGCATCGGCGTTCCCACGATCGGGGCGGTGGTCACCGTCGTCGACCAGTCGTCGGGTGGCCGGCGAGCGGTGTCCCAGTGCCCATCGAACGCCCGTCGAACGTCGCGCTCGAGTGATCGTGAGCCCGACGCGGTCACCCACCATTCCCGAGTGCCGGCGAGGGGCGCCCCTGCGGGTGGAAGACGCAGGTGCCGGTCACGCGGCGCGTCCCGCCAGATCAGGTTTCCCGTGCCGACGGCGATCGTAGAGTCGGTGCGCACCAGCTTCCCGTGCGCGGCGTGCTCCTGTCCCCCGGCGACACGGCACTCCCCACCGGCGGCCAGCAGCTCCCGCGCGGTCGCGGCGTTGCCGTCGGATCGGTGTGCGTCGAGCACGAGACGGACGCGCACCCCACGCAGCGCCGCACGCACCAGCTCCCAGCGATATGAAGGACCGACCTCGTACAGCGCGGCGTCGATGCGCACACGTGCATCCCGCAGCAACCCCGAGAGCAGTGTTCCCGCAGCGTCGGGTCCCAGCGCGCACGTCAGCGACGTCACGCCGGTGGCAACGTGCGGAGCCCCACTCCTCCATCGTGGAGCCGACGCACGCCCTCATGACGGACCGTGAGCGCAGTCCGAGGCGCGCTGACTACGCGGTGGCGGGACCCTGCTGCTGAGCCAGCTTCGAAAGCCGCTGCAATTCCACGTGGTGCTGCTTGACGTGTGCGACGACGTCATCCAGCACGGTGTCCTGTGCCTGAAGATGTCGCTGCAGCTGCAGGCACTCACTGAGGATTGCCTCGGCGTCCTTGTATGTCTGCTCCGATCGCTTGTCAGACGCCTTTCCCTGAATGTTCTGGCCGACGATGATGATGGGCAGCAGGACCAGCTGGAGGAAGTACCCCGATACCGCCCCGACGAGCAGCACCAGCGTGACGCTGTTCGTGATCGCTCCGAAGATGCCGGTGATTCCGAGGACGGCGAAGAGGTACGCGCACCACATCGTCCCGACGATTGTGGTGATGATCAACGCGACCTTGCCGTTGACGCCCACGCGCTCGTCATCGACCTTGACCGGCCGTTCATGCTGGCGCTGTGCGATGCGTGGGTGCGGAATGTGGTGGAACAGTTCGTTCACTTTCGGGATCGGCGCCGCCTGAGCCGGTTGGGCCGGTGTGTCCGTCATCGCACGTCTCCTGACACTGGGCGCTCGGAGGTGGCGCCCGATCGCGCGGTATCGTGAACGATGCGAACGGGCTTGAGTGCGCCGGTTCAGGCGCGGCGGCGCAGCATCGCCGGTGGTCGTGACCGGCGCAGGCTCCAGGCTGGTTGACGCTCGACGAATTCGTACAGTGCCGCCGGCCGTCCCGGACCACCCTTCGTGAACGTTCCGGTGGCGCGCACGAGACCCGACTGCTCGAGCTCTCGCCGGAAGTTCGACGGCTCGTGCGTCACGCCGCTGATCGACTCGAAGACGCGGCGCGCCTGCGGCATGGTGAATCGTTCCGGCAGCAATCCCACCGCGATGTTGGACCACCAGAGCTTGCCGCGTAGCCTGTCCACGGCGTCCACGACGATGCGCGCATGGTCGAAGCCGAGCGGGGGCAGCGCATCGACCGGTTCCCACCGCGCGCTCGACTCGTCAGCCCGGAGGACGGCGGCATCGATGAGGGCGAGATAGGCGACGGTCGGGATCCAGCCGCGCGGGTCGCGCTCCGGGTCCGCATAGGTTTCGAGCTGTTCGAGATAGACGGCGCCGACGCCGGTCTTCTCCGTGAGCTTGCGCTGCGCAGTCTCCTCCGGACGTTCGCTCGGGCTCATGAAACCCCCGGGCAGCACCCAGGTCCCCGCAAACGGTGCCTCGGCACGCTGCACCAGCAGCACATGGAGCTTTCCGGAGAGCGGGGCGAGCACGACCGGGACCGCGTACATCCCGGCCGGAGCCGGGAAGCCGGATGAGTTGACCGCCGACATGGCCCTTGCCGGGCCGGGCGCCGCCTGTTGGGGCATCGCGATCGATTGTGGCGAGGCGTTAGGCTGCGTTGCCATGGGGAGCGGCAACATCACGACCGCCGAGGGCTTCCAGCTCGCGTATTCGGAGGTTTTCACGAACGTCTACGCGCTGACGTCCGACCTCGACGACCGGCAGGCGCTCGGGATCACGGGTTGTCCGGGGTGGACGGTGCGAGACCACGTGGCGCACATCGTCGACCTCGAAAGCCTGCTGATCGGACGGCCACGAGCCGAGCATGCCGTCCCGGGCGGTCTCCCCTATATCCGCAACGGACCCGGCGAGTTCATGGAGATCGGCGTTGACGCCCGCCGCGGCATGCCGTACCACCACCTTGTGGCCGAGTATCGCGACGTCACCAAGGAACGCCTTTCGCGCCTTGCCGATCTCCAGGACTCGGACCTCAATGAGATGAGGCCCTGGTTCTTCGGGGAATCGAAGCTCCGGTCGATCCTCGCCATTCGTGTCTTCGATCTCTGGGCCCACGAGCAGGACATCCGCAGAGCGCTCGGTCGGCCGGGCGGCTTCGAGGGGATCCCGGCCGCACACAGTCGCGAGCGGATGCTGATGGGCGCCGGGAACCGCATCCAGGAGCGGCTCAGCCCCGACGCGGGCACGACCGTGTTCTTCGACATCACCGGGCCGGGCGGTGCGCAGCGGGCCATCATGTTCGACGGCGAGCGGGGTCGCGCGGGCATCGACATCCCCCAGCTGCCGACCACGACGTTGCGTCTCGACCTGAACACGCTCACCGTGCTCGCCTGCGGCCGCTCCGACGATCCGATGGCGCCGTCTCGTGTTGTTGTCGAAGGTGTCCAGAACTTGGGGCAGCGTGTGCTCGAGGACATGGCCGTAACGCCGTGAGACGACGGACGATACGGCTCGCCCCGGTTGCCGCGGTCGCTGCGACGCTGCTGCTTTCCGGGTGCGGCCTGCAGCAGTCGGACGCGGTGGTCCCCAATGGGGGCCTGCAGCAACCGTCCGGGGCCGCAACACCGATCACCGCCGCGACGCTCAGCGGTGCGCGGTTCAACTGGTCGGCGACTCGCGACCACGTGGTGGTGCTCGACTTCTGGGCTTCGTGGTGCGGCCCGTGCATCCACGAGCAGCCGGACCTCAACAAGCTGGAGGCGCGGTGGGCTCCGAAAGGGGTGGTGTTCCTCGGCGTGGACCTCGCGGACACCGATGCCAATGGCGCCGCGTTCGAGCGCAGCTTCAACGTCCCGTACCCCAGCGTCAGTGACTCCGGGGAGGTGATCGCCTCCGAGTACAACGTTCCGGATCCACCGACGATCGTCATCGTCGACGCGCACGGCAACATCGTCGATCGGTTCCTTGGCACACTTTCCGGGGTGAGCAGCGACCTCACGCGCCTGACCTCGTGACCCAGATCACCGTCTACGGGGCACCCTGGTGCCCCGATTGCAAACGGGCGAAGAAGTTCCTCGCCGAGCAGCGCGTTCCGTATGACTGGGTCGACATCGACGAGGACGCCGATGGGCTTGCGCACGTCGAGGAACTGCAGAAGGGCGGCAGGTCGATCCCGACGATCGTCTTCGACGGCAGCGAGGTCCTCGTCGAACCCACCAACGAGGAGCTGGCGCGCAAGCTCGGGCTGACGCTCGAAGCCAAGCGGGAGTGCTACGACCTGGCGATCATCGGTGGCGGGCCCGCGGGACTGGCAGCCGCGATCTATGCGGCCCGCGAGGGCATCGACGCCGTGGTCGTGGAGCGAAGCGGGCTCGGTGGGCAGGCGGGCGTGACTGAACGCATCGACAACTACCCGGGGTTTCCCGAGGGCGTGGGCGGCGCCGACCTCGCCGAGCGGTTCATCGCCCAGGCGCGACGCTACGAGGTGGAGCTGCTCAGCGCGGTCAGCGCCGAGCATCTCACCGCCGACGGCGCTGAGTCCGGAGACGTCTGCCTGCGCCTGGCGAACGGCCAGGAGATCGGGACTCATGCGGCACTGATCGCGACCGGTTCGTCGTACCGGCGACTCGGTATCCCCGGCGAGGACGACCTGATCGGCGCCGGCGTCCACTTCTGCGCCACCTGCGACGGACCGTTCTACCGTGGCGCCGACGAGCTTCTGGTCATTGGTGGCGGAAACTCAGCGCTCGAGGAAGGGCTCTTCCTGACACGATTCGCGCGGCGCGTGCGCATCGTCCAGCGCGACCCCGAGCTCACCGCGTCACGCCTGCTCCAGGACAAGGTCAACAAGGATCCCCGATTCATCGTGCACCGCAACACCGAGGTCCTCGAGCTCACCGGCAAGGGCAGGCTCGAGTCCGTTCGCCTCCGCGACCGGGGCACCGGTGAGGAACAGGTGGTGCACCCGCGTGCCGCGTTCGTCTTCATCGGCCTCGACCCCAACACCGCCTTCCTCAAGGGCAGCGTCGATCTCGATGCCCGCGGGTTCGTGGACGACAAGGGCGGCTTCAAGACCTCGATGCCCGGGGTCTTCGTGGCCGGCGACGTCCGCCGCGGCTCGACGAAACAACTGGGCTCAGCCGTCGGTGACGGCATCGCCGCGCTCATCGCGATCCGCGAATACCTGCAGGAGCACCACGAGGTCGCCCGCCACCCCGAGGATTGACCGGGTTCCATTGCTTGGCGCTATAGTGCGGAACGCAATATGGAAATCCGCACTCGGCCCAAGGACATGGTGGCGCTGACCACGCTCAGCTTTCTCAGCGAAGGACCGTGCCACCCCTACGAGATCCAGCGGATGCTCCGCGATCGCCACAAGTCGTACGCGGTCGGCAAGACCCGGGCGCTGTACCGGGCGATCGAGGAGTTGGAGTCAGTCGGCCACATCGAGTCCGTCGAGACCACCCGCGACGGGCGGCGCCCGGAGCGGACGGTGTACCGGATCACTCCCGAGGGGCAGGAGGAGCTGGAGAACTGGCTCGCCGACGTGCTGGCGACCCCGGTGGACGAGACGCCTGTCTTCAGCGTCGCCGTGGGACTGCTCGGATACATCACCCAGGAGCGTGCCGAGGCGTCGCTGGCGATGCGGCTCATCAGCCTGCAGGCACGGCTCGTCGCCCTCGACGCCACCCTCAAGCTGGCGCAGGACGATCTCGGGCTCCCGCGCCTGGTCCTGCTCGAACTCGAACACGCGATCGCCCTCGCCTCCGCCGAGATGGAGTGGGTCCGCCGAATCCTCGGCGACATGCATTCCGGCGCGCTGATCTGGAACGACGATCTCATCAGGGCGCACTTCGAAACCATGCACGCCGCCGACGCTCGGCGGCGGAAAGACCGAGAAGCCGCGCCCCTCGGTAAGCTGCCGCGTCCGGCAGACCACCGCCCGCACCAATCGGATGTCGCTCGGGAGGAGACACGATGATCGAGACACACAACCTTCGACGAGTGTTCAAGTCGCGCAAGGGCACGGTGGAAGCGGTCGCCGGCGTCGACCTCGACGTGAAACAGGGCGAGATCTTCGGCTTCCTCGGACCGAACGGCGCGGGCAAGACGACGACGCTCCGGATGCTGTCGACACTGCTGCCCATCACCGGCGGTGAGGCGACCGTCGCCGGATTCGACCTGCTCCGCAATCCCGCGAAGATCCGCTACGAGATCGGCTACGTCAGCCAGGAAGGGAGCAGTGCCCCGGAGGTCCCCGGACGCACCGAGCTGATCATCCAGGGACGCCTGTACGGCATGACGAAGACGGACTCGCTCGCGCGCGCCGCCGAGATCATCCGGTCACTCGAGCTCGAGGACTGCGCCGACCGTGCGACCAAGACCTACTCCGGCGGACAGAAGCGGCGGCTCGACATCGGCATCGGGCTCATGCATCGACCCCAACTGCTCTTCCTCGACGAGCCGACCACCGGCCTCGATCCACAGAGCCGGGCGCGGATGTGGGATGAGGTGCGCCGCCTGCGCGACACGGGCACGACGGTGTTCCTGACAACGCACTACCTGGAGGAGGCGGACGCGCTCTCCGACCGCATCGCCATCATCGACCACGGCAAGATCGTCGCCCTCGGCACACCGGACGAGCTGAAACGGCAGGTCGCGGGGGACGTCGTCGTCGTGGGCACCGACCAGGCGAGTGATCGCGTCCTCGAGCTGCTCAAGGGCCAGTCGTACGTCCGCGAGGCGACCAGCGGCGACGGGGTCGTGCGTCTGTACGTCGACCGGGGCGAGACCGCGATGCCGCAGATCATCCGTGTGCTCGACTCCGCGGGCATTCCGCTCGCATCACTGTCGTTGAACCGACCAAGCCTCGATGACGTGTTCCTGCGTCAGACCGGGCGTTCGCTCCGCGAAGCCGCATAGAGAGGAAGGATCACATGCAGTTGCTGAAGGACACCTGGCTGATGTTCCAGCGGTATCTCGTCGTCTTCCTCCGCAACCCCGCGTGGGTGGCGATCGGCGTGATCCAGCCGCTCCTGTATCTCGTGCTGTTCGCGCCGCTGCTGAAGTCGCTGGTCAACGTGCAGGGCTTTCCGGCCGGCGGCGCGTACAACGTGTTCGTCCCCGGGCTCCTGATCCAGCTCGGACTCTTCGGCGCGAGCGGCGTGGGATTCGGCCTCATCGCGGAGCTTCGCGCCGGTGTCATCGAGCGCTTCCGGGTGACCCCCGTGAGCCGCTTCGCGCTGCTCCTCGGTCGCGCGCTTCGCGACATCCTCACGCTCGTCGTGCAGTCGTTGATCCTCCTGCTGCTGGCGATCCCGTTCGGGTTGAAGCCGACGTTCCTCGGCGTCGTCGTGATGCTCGGGCTCGTCGCGCTGATCGGCCTCGGGATGTCGTCGCTGGCATATGCGGCCGCACTGGCACTCAAGAGCGAGGACTCCTATGCGCCGCTCATCTTCACGCTGTCGCTGCCGCTCCTCCTCCTCAGTGGTGTCCTGCTGCCGCTCAACCTGGCGCCGCAGTGGTTGCAGGACATCGGCAAGGCGAATCCGCTCTCCTATGCCGTGAATGCGGCACGCGACCTCTTCAACGGAAAGGGGTTCGACCAGGCGGTGCTCGAAGGGCTCGTGATCATGGCCGCGCTCGCAGTCGTCGGCGTCCTCATCGGCGCGCGTCGCTTCACCAGAGCGATCGCGTAGACGTCAGAACCCGGAGGCGATCTCCTCGCGACTGAGGAAGGCTTCGACCGAGCGCGCCAGCGCGAGGCGGAAGGCGCCTCGTGACGCCGCATCGTCGTCGCTCGCCGCCGCACCCGCCGTCACGCGGCGCTCGATCCACGGTGGCGTGGAACGGCCGATCAGGTCGTTGTCGATCCGCACGCCGACAACATCCTGTGCACCCTCCTCCACCTCGATCGACACCTGGTGCACGACCCCGAGGTGGTCGACAAGCTTCCAGGCGCGCCCCCAGCACCGCGGCAGCGCGGTGCCCGCGGTGATGAGGCGTACCGGATCGGCGACGACCGTGGTGTCTGCATTCGACGCAGCCGCCCGGAGCGCCGCGCGGATCGGTTCGTCCAACTCGCCGCTCATCCACCCGACGAGCGACGGTGCGCGGTTCTCCAGGTCGGGCAGGCCCAGTTGATGGAAGCCGTTGGAGAGCGCCGCGACGGTCCCCGCATGCCGCCGGCAGTACGCGTCGTCATGAAACATGGCCCCGTGCCCCATGCACCACGTCGTGCCACAGACGTGCTGACGACGATCGGCGTAGGTGCAGCGAATCACGACGGGCTGGGTGCATCCCTGCTCCGTGCAGCGGACGCGACCGGACGGCCGCCGCCACGCCTGTCGCAGTTTCCACGCGCGGTCAAATGGCGCCATTGGAGCCGCCTCCCTCGGGATCCACATCGTACCAAGCCAACGCTCCGAACGGGGCGAGCGCGTTGCACGGATCAACTGGCGAGAGCTGGCGAGTCCTCGAAACAGGATCGAACCACCGCACCGAGCCCCGGGAGGCTGAACGGCTTGGTGATCAGGTGGTTGGCGCCGGCAAGCCGGGCGCGCTCGACATCCGCATCGGCGGAGAGCGATGTGAAGACCAGCACCGGCATGGACTGCGTCTCGGGCTGGGAGCGGATGTGCCTGCACACCTCGATACCGTCGACGCCCGGCATCATCACATCGAGGATTGCCAGGTCGAACTGCTCGGTTTCGAGAATGGACAGCGCCTCGGTGCCGTCCTGGGCCTCTCTGACTTCGAATCCTTCCATGCTGAGATACAACCCGACCACATGCAGCAGTCGCGGTTCGTCATCGACGAGAAGGATGCGCTGCTGGGCCAACGAGTGCGACCTCCCGGGCGCGTGGACAGGTGTTTCGCCCAAGTATCGAGCGCTATTCGATGCCGAATTGAGCGACCATCGTTCCGTCACCGGGCAGCGACATCCACCATCGCATCCGCGCCGGCGAAGACGGTGCCCGATGATGTGCGGACATGGTGGCCACCTCACCGCACCGCTGTGGCGGCATGAACCCGGGCGGATGACACCGCATGTCTGAGCCCCAGCCACCGCCGCGGGCCACGCGCAGGATCCTCACCGAACCGCGAAGGCCCGCGTGGATCCGCGAGAGCCCCTCGGCACCCTGGCTGGCGGTCGGCACCGTCTGCGTCGGGGCGTTCATGGGCCAGCTCGACGCGAGCATCGTCTCGGCCGCCCTGCCCTTCCTGCAATCCAACTTCCACGCCTCGATCGCCGCTGTGGAGTGGGTGGTGCTCGTCTACGTGCTCGTCCTTGCCGGCACCGTCGCGGCGGTCGGCAAGGTCGCCGACCGGATCGGCCGCAAGCTCCTGTACACCTACGGCTTCGGCATCTTCGTCGCCGGCTCAGCCGCGTGCGCGCTCGCGCCGTCACTGGGCCTGCTCGTCGTTGCGCGGGTCGTCCAGGCGATCGGCGCGGTGATGCTCCAGGCGAATTCCTATGCGCTGATCCGCGACGTCCTTCCATCCGAGCGCCTCGGCACCGGCCTGGGGGTCCAGGGAGCGGCCCAGGCGGTCGGGTTGAGCGTCGGACCGGTGCTCGGCGGCGTCCTCACCGCGCTCGGAGGCTGGCGGTTGATCTTCATCGTCAACGTGCCGATCGGCCTGATCGGCCTGACGCTCGGATGGTTTCTTCTCCCACGGAGCACGCATCGCGACCCGGCGAGCCGCATCGACGTCCGAGGCACCGTGCTCCTCGCCGCGATCCCCTCCGCCGGCCTCGCGGCTCTGTCGCTCGCAGCCCAGCCGGGCACGCCCGCGTGGACCGTGCCGGCGCTCGTGGTCCTCGCCGTCCTGCTCATCGCCGTCGCATACGCGCGCCAGCGTCTCGCCCCGGGTGCGGTCATCGACTCCCTGCTCATCCGGATACCACCGTTCATCGCGGGCATCAGCGCCGCGCTCCTCTCGTACGCCGTCCTCTTCAGCTGCCTCGTGGCCGTGCCCTTCTTCCTTTCGAATGAGCGGCACCTCGGCCCGGCGGCGATTGGGCTCGAACTCACCGCACTCCCCCTGGCTCTCGCCGTTGTGGCCCCCCTGGGTGGGCTGATTCGCGACCGCGCCGGCCCTCGCCTACCATCGGGGCTCGGGATGGCCATGACCGCCCTGGGGATGGGCATCCTCGCCCTTGCCACCACCCACGCGGAGCTCACCGTGCTCGCGCTCGCCGTCGCGGGAGCCGGGTTGGGCCTCTTCATCCCGGCGAACAACGCGGCCACGATGAGCGCTGCGCCTCCCGAGCGTGGTGGCGCCGCCGGTGGCCTCCTGAACATGTCCCGCGGTCTCGGCACGGCGGTCGGGGTCACCGTGACGTCGATCTCGTTCGCGGCCGGGCGTGGGCTGATCACCGTCTCGCTGTTGATGCTCGCGGTGTCGATCGCCGCAGGGATCATCGGCGTCGCCTGGGGCGCGACGTCGTCTCGCATTGCCCGTGTGGGCGAGGGGTTCGGTTAGCCGGCTGCGACCGTGTCCGTCGTGAGGTACCAGCGCGCGGGCCCCTGTCCCACCCGCTTCGCCCGGCCGGATCGCTCGAGCAGGACAAGGTGCGCCAGCGTCTCACCGACCGCGGCGCGGCGCATGAAGCCCTTGATCTCCGTCCAGTCGCGCGACCAGCGCAGGCGCAGCGTCACGTCCCAGCAGGTGGCGCCCGGTGATTTCGTGAGCACCGCCTCGGTCTCCTCGAGCCGGTGCCGGTGGTGATCGCGCAGCTCGTCGACGCGAGCGTCGAGGCCCCGGAAGCGCCACTCGTGGGCGGGGAGCACCTCGTCGATGTCGAGATCGCGGACCTTGCCGAGCGAGTCGAGGAAGTCCGCCAGGGGGTTGTCGGGCTGCTGGACGTGGACCGCGACGCTGGGGCTGATGCGCGGGAGGACGTGATCCCCGCTGAAGAGGAGGTGCCTCCCCGCATCGTGGAAGCAGACGTGCCCGGGGGAGTGGCCGGGCGTGTGGAGCGTCACCAGGTCCCAGCCGGGAAGCGCCACCGCGACCCGGTCCTCGAGGAGCACGTCGGGCTCCGCAGCGGCCACGAACTCGCGAATGCCCATCGAGGCCCCGGTGAGCTCGTCACGCGTCTCCTCGGGGACGCCGGCGTCGACGAGCATTGCCGCCATCCCGGCCAGCAACTCGTCGATACCGTGGCCGTATCGCGCCGGGATGAGCGCGGCGTCGGCCGGATGCAGCGCGATCCATGCCCCGGACGCGTCGCGCAGCCGGCCCGCGAGCCCGTAGTGATCCGGGTGGATGTGGGTGATGAGGATCGAGCGCACATCCGCGGGGGCGTAGCCGGCGACCTTCATCCCCGCGACGAGTGCCGTCCAGGCCTCATCGGTGCTCCAGCCGGTGTCGATCACGGCGAGGCCGTTGTCGAGCTCGAGGAGGTAGACGAGCACGTACCGGAGCGGGTTGTCGGGCAGCGGAACGGGCACGGACCAGAGCCCGGGACGGACCCGCTCGACGAGCGGCAGGCCCGGCGTCTCCCACGAGCGACGCTGTGCGGTCCCGGTGACCTCGATCCCTGCCATGAGCCGGCGTCAGCCGCCGATCGGATTGGCGGCGAGGTGATCGAGCACGACGTCCGACACGTCGTCCCAGTGCTCGTCGGGGATCCAGTGAGACCCGCCCTCGAGCTCGAGGAGGTGGTAGTCCCCGATGCAGTACCGGGCGGTGAGCTCGGTGGCATCGCGCGTGAACGCGGGATCGCGATCGCCCCAGATGTGCAGCACGGGAATCGAGACGGGCTCCGAGTGCACCGGCTCGGTCCCGAGCGCCCGGTACCAGTTGAGCGCGCCGGTCGGCCCCAGCTCGCGCAGGGCGGTGACGTCGCGATGAGCGTGTGCCGGGCTGAGGCCGGTCACCGTCAGCAGCGACTCCACCGGCACGCCACGCGCGGCATCGAAGATCGCCTCGGGCACCAACGGGAGGCGCAGGATCGGGATGTACGCCATCTGCATTCTCTGGCGCGGTCGTTGGAGGGCCACGCGGAGCGCGGCGGTGTGCGCGGTCGACACGGCGACGAGCGAAGCGACCCTTCGGGGGTGCTCGCCGGCGAGTGCCCACGCGACGGTCCCACCCCAGTCGTGGCCCATGAGGTGGAAGCGCTCACGCCCCAGGGCGGACGCGATGGCGAGCACGTCGTCGCAGAGCTCGCTGACGCGGTACGAGTCGATGCCCTCCGGCATCGCTCCCGCCGAATAGCCACGCTGACTGACCGCCACCGCGCGGTATCCGGCGGCGGCGAGCGACGACAGCGCGTTGTGCCAGCAGGTCGCCGTCTGCGGAAACCCGTGCAGGAGCAGCACCAGCTCGCCATCGTTCGGCCCGGCAGTGAGCGCGTCAAAGCGCATGCCGTTCGCCGCGATCGTCGTGTGTCTCACCGCCACCTGATTGAGCCTAGCAGGCGGCCGTTGCCGGACTCCCGTCGGAGGCCGGTTCCGGCACCATGCGCGGGTGACCGATGCGCTCTTCACTCCCGAAGGCAACGGCCGCTTCATTCCGAGCGAGCACACACGCGGCCCGTGGGATCCCGCGGCGATGCACGGCGGTGCGCCGTCGGCATTGCTCGGCGGCGTGATGGAGTCGTTGCCCACCGAGACGCCCATGGCCGTGGTCCGCACCACTGTCGAGATCTTCCGGCCCGTGCCTCTCCGCCCCGTCACCGTGTCCGCACGCGTCGAGCGCAGTGGACGGCGCGTGCAGTTGCTGAGCGCAGTGCTTTCGGACGGTGACACCGAGGTGTGCCGTGCGAGCGCGTGGCGAATGCGCACCACGGACCTCGATGTCGGAGTGCAGCGCGTGCACAGCATGGAGTTCGCAGGCCCCGAGACGTCGACGCCACATGTGCCGGAGAGTGACAAGCCTGCGTTTCATCGCACCGGGGTCGTGATGCGCTACGCCGTCGGAACGTTCCTCGAGCAGGGTCCGGCCACGGTGTGGATGCGTCTGACCATGCCCGTCATCGCGGGTGAGTCTCCGTCACCGTTGCAGCGCGCGCTGGCGGCAGCCGACTTCGGCAACGGCGTCAGCTCTGCCGTGCCGTGGGGTGAGTTCCTGTTCATCAACACGGATCTGACCGTCTACCTCCATCGGCAACCCGAGGGCGAGTGGGTCTGCCTCGACTCCAGCACCGACGTTGACAGTCGAGGCATCGGCCTCGCGCACAGCCGTCTGTACGACGAGCGCGGGCCGATCGGCCACTCGTTGCAGGCGCTCTTTGTCGACCGGTTGCGAAAGGCGCCGCCCGGGATCTGATCAGCGCGAACCAGGCTCCAGTCCAGTCATCGGTTGACCTACCTGGCGAATCCGTGCCGGACTCACGAACGCTTCAGTCGCGTAACCCGAAGAAAGGGGTGGCGTTCCACGAGCACACGCCGAAGCATGAAGGGAATGAATCGATGCGGATCCAACGAACGGCTCTGGTGACCGCCGGGGCAGTTGGCCTTGCAGCCTGCGGAGCGACGTCGTCACCGACGGTATCGTCGCCATCACCAAGCGCGACGGTCGCCGCGACACCCTCCCCCACGCCGGCACGCCCCTCGTTCGAGCCGCTCCTCCTCGGATTCCCCGACACCGACTCCGAGGTGGCGATGTTGATGCTGGCGAGCGGAAAGACGACTGCCCCGATGCCCTCGGGGCCGGTCGTCGGCGGTGTCGGAACATTGGCGATCTACGGTCCGTTCGGCGCTCGAATGATCGGGACCGACGGTCAACCGGGCGGGTCTTCGTCGAGAGGACCGGTTTCCATCGTCGCGCTGTCGTCCGATGGCACCCTCACCACACTCGAGAAGAACATCCCGGGATCCCGGTCGGTGGTGGGCCGTGATGATGGTCAGGCGTGGGCTTGGGACGTGCAAACCAACACGCCGGTCTGCGGGTCGTCAACGGCTGCGAGCTTCGACATCTACACCGACGACGGTACTGGAGCAAGAAAGGTCGGCAGTGCGTCGTTCGGCGCGGGGGTCACGCAGGTCCGTCTTGTATCGTGGACGTCTGCCGGCATCGTCGCGCAGGGGGACAACGACTGCGGCGGTCCCGGTCACCCGTCGACACTGGCGATCCGGCCGGCCATCCTCATTGATTCCGCGACCGGCGCGGCCACGGCTCTGGCTTCTCGCATCGGTGCGGACTGCAACTTCGAAGGCATCGCCGACGACGGAACCATGGTATGTTCCGTCGCCGCGTCCGCACCGGCGCTTCGGGTCATCGCGCCCGACGGCACGCAGACCAACTACAGCATTTCGACATTGACCGCACAGGGCAGCAGCCTTCCCCGCTGTATCGACGGCGCTCTGCTCTCGGTCGATGCCCATCTCGCAGCAGTTGCTCTCTCGTGCCCGGGGACAGGCGTTGAAGGCCTCGTGATCCTGGACCTGACGAGCGGCCATGTGGCCGTGGTCACCGGCAACAGCTTGTTGACCCCAACACTCTGGACGCCGGACGACGTCCTGGTCGCATCCAGGCTCGGCGCTCACGAGACGTACTCGGTTGCGACTTCAGGTATGGCAACGCTCATCAATTCGAAATATGCAGCCCAAACCAGCGTCAACTGATGCATGAGGTCCGCTGACAGTTTCTCGCCAACGCCACGCGTGGGGCATCCGCCCCACTGGTCCCGCGCTTCAGCTGCCGAGGAGGCTCTGCACGCGCGGGTCGTCGCGGATCGGCTCGATGTCCGGATCGGCTGCGGCCCACGCCCGCAGGTCGGGCTGGGCGCGCAGGGCGCTGCTGAACAGAGGGAGTGCCTCCTCGACACGCCGGTTGCGCGCGTAGAAGCAGGCGAGGTTGTAGTCGGCGACAACGCGATCCTCGGCGTCGGGGAAGAGATCGACCTCCAGCGTGTGCGCCCAGACCGCCGCGTCCTCCGCAGCAGCTACATCGCCCTGGTCGATGTACCAGTACGAGAGGTGCTGGGCGACATGGGCGTGGCCGTTGCCCGGAACAATGCGCCAGACCGCACCGCCGTTGCCGGGTCGCTCACGGCGAAGCTCGTCGTCGGTGCACGCCGCAACAGCCGCCATCAGCGCGGCGTACGTCGTGTCGTGAGCGGCGCGGACCGATGCGGCGGAATCCGTGCGGTGCGCTGCGTGGATCTCCGCGTTGGTGTCATCGATGTTGCGATCCTCCAGCGGGCCCTCGAGTGGCTTGCCGGCGTGCACGGCGTCGAGCGTCCGCACCGCGTGCTCGCGCCAGTGGTTGAGATGCGCGACGTTGTCCTTTGCGGTCCAGCGGTCGTCGGGTGCGGGAACGTCGTCGCAGCGATCGAGCAACACCTGCTCGCGCACGCGCGCAGCCTCGAGCGTGGTGAGCAGCCGGTCGCGCAGGGTGGAGTCGGTCACGCGGTCAGCATAACGACGTTCGGCGTGGTGGCAGCCCACGGCTCTGCCATGGCAACGAACCGGCAGAGCGCATTCACCAGTCGCATCTGTTCGGGCGTGTGGCAGCGGGCGCGCAGCAGCTCAGGGGAGCACACGAGGATGGACAGTGCCCGCGCGCGCGACACCGCCACATTGAGTCGATTGAGGCTGAAGAGGAACTCCAGGTTGCGCGGCAGGTCCTCGACACTCGATGTCGCCATCGAGAAGATGCTCACGGCGGCCTCCTGGCCCTGAAAGCGATCAACGGTGCCGACTCGCGCACCGGGTGGGAGTGCTGCGACGAGACACGCGACGTGCGCGTTGTACGGTGCCACCACAACGATGTCGTCCAGTGTCAACCGACGCTCCTCCCCGCGATCCGAACGCCAGGTTCCGCGGGTCAGGTGCTCGATGATCTCGCGAACCCGCTGCGCCTCCTCGTCGGACCGGACGCGGTCTCCTGCGTGCTCGACGAACGCATGGCGGAGCCCCGTCATCGCGACGCCGTCCTGGAGCACCGCCTGGCGCGCGCACTGGGGCTCGGAGCCGAGCCGGCTCTCGTAGAAGGAACGCGAGATGAACGCGCTGACGTCAGGGTGCATTCGCCACGTGAGGTCGAGCAGCACGCCGCGATCGGGCGCGATGGTGGCGTCCCCGCCGAGCAGGTGCTCGAGCGCCGACACGCCGACTCCCGGTGGATGGCTGCCCTGCAGCGGCTGCGCGAGCTGTTGGGGATCGCCGACGAGGACCAGGTTCCGCGCGGCACGCGAGACGGCGAGCGCGTCGGACAGTGACAGCTGACCGGCCTCGTCGACGACGAGCGTGTCGAACATTCCCTCGAGCACGGGGCGCGAGAACAGCCACGACGTACCGCCGACAATGTCGACGGCATCGTCGGCCAGGGCTTTCTCGACATCGAGCGGAGACCGCGCCATGCGGATGGCATCGGTCCCGGCTGTCGACGAGCGCTGGTGGATCATCCGGGGCATCCGGCCGAGCGCGGGCGCGAGCTCCTCGATCTTGCCCATCAGGGTGCGGATCGCGCTGTGCGAAAGGGCGGTGATCCCGATCGGACCGCGTCCGTGGTCGAGCAGCGCCAGGATCGCCTCCGCCGCGGTGTGGGTCTTGCCCGCGCCCGGCGGTCCCTGAATCGGCAGGCATCCCGCGTTCAGGTCGAGGATCAGCCGCACCGCTGTCGCCGGGGCGGCCTCGCCGGCGAGACGCAGCTCGCCGTCGTGTGGCGTGCTCAGGCGGGGCGGGAGACGCATCAGCAGATCGCGCCCGGCCCGCCGCGGACCCGGCGCGTCGACGCCGTTGGCGACCACCCAGCGCGCGAGATCGAGCAGCGACTCCTCCTGGACGTCGGTCTGGATGGGCGTCGTCGGGATGAGAAAGCGCGGAGGCCCCCACGCCATCTGCGACGGCGTGCGAGACAGCGTGATCTCCCCTCGAGCGGAGTCGAGGTCGGTCACCTCGCCGGCTGACGCCGCATACCCTTTGTCGTTGCGCGCCCGGGGATTGAGCGGACTGTCGTCCTTGCCGATTCGATGCTCCTGCGGCTCGAAGCTGAAGCGCTCGATGACACGCCGGCCGTCATCGCGCGAACCGATCTGCTCCAGCGGTCCCAGCGCGTAGGTGTCGCGTTCGAGCTCTTCGTCGGTCATCGAAAGCTGATCGAAGTGACGCCACCACCCCACCTTGTTCTCTCGGCGGTGATACGAGAGCACCGGCGCGAGAAGCCACGTCGCCTGTTCAGTGGCCGTCCGTTGCTCCGCGACAACCGGAACGCCTGCGACAAGCGCGACGGCAACCTCCTGCGTGTCCACGACTTTCTCGTGAACCGCCTCCGGAGCGCCACGATCCATCGCTTCCGGTCGTTCCACGGGAGCGCCTCGGAGCCGCTCCTCCTCGGCCCGGCGTGCCTCGAGCCACGCGCGGAGCTGCACCGTCGATGCACAGTCGCGCTCGTTGTAGAGCGCGATCTCGTCGAGCAGGCTGCCGTCGCCGCCGCCACCATCCTCACGGCTCGTCAGCCAGCGCTCGTACATGACCATGCTGCCCGCCGCGTCGGCGATCGACTCCGCGCGGGCCGGCATGTACAGGCGCTCCACCTTCTTGAGCGAATACGAGTCGGTGGACAGCCTGATTCCCTGACGTACCACGCGATACAGGTCGACGAGCACCTCGTTGCGGAGCAGGCGATCCACCTCCTCCTCGCGAGTGCCGTGACGGCTCATGAGCCTGCGCAGCGCGGTCTTCTCGTACGCGGCGTAGTGATAGATGTGCATGTCCGGATGGCGCTCGAGCCGGGCGATTGCGAAGTCGACGAATTGCTCGAACGCGCGCTTCTCGCCCGCGTCGTCGTGCCCCCACCACGGGTGGTAGGTGCCGTCCATGTCGACCGCGCCGAAGAGGTACTCGAGGGGCACGTCCCGCGCAAGCCCGTCCCCCTCCATGTCGAAGAACAGGTCACCCGCCGACGGCCGCGGCAGTGCGCAGAGACCGTGCCCGACCTCCCATGCGTCGAGCAGCTCGTATCGCGGAGCGCCGTCGGGGTTGGAGCCCTGATGTTGCAGCACCGCCTGCGCGCGCAACGATTTGAACGTCTCGGCCTGCATGCGTCCGGGGGGATCGGTGTCGGTGCTCGCCACCGCGAGCGCGGTCATGGTGCCGATGCCGGCGAGCTGCAGCGCCTGCACCTGGCTTGATCGCATGCGCGCGACCTGCGAGAGGTGATCGTCGTGCTTGCGCTGCGCGGCGCAACGCGCGGCGAAGCCACAGGTGTTGCAGTGCTCCACCGGATCGGGGTACGTCTCGTCGAGCCCCTCGAGCAGCGCCACGTCGAAATCCCGTTTGACCGTTGCGTGGTACGCGGAGAACTCGTCGAGACGGTAGGAGTGCTCGGTGCGGTCACCGAGGATCACATGCATCGAGCGCGGAGCCGTCCCCTGCAAACGCTCGAGATGCGCCGAGTACTCGCAGAGCTGGAGCAGCGCCTCGGAGCGGACCCGGCGCGCGAGTTTTGCATCGGCCGCCTCGTACGAGTACCCCCACCAGGCGCTCGGAGTCTTCACGCGCATGAGGAAGTCGGCCCGGCCGAGCCATCGGCCATCGAAGAAGGTCGGCTGGTAGATGACGTCATAACCGTCACGCATCGCGTCGACGGTCTCCGCCTCGAGCGCGCGGAGATCCGCGGCCGAGCTCGCGTTCCGGTCGCGGCCGTCTTCGAAGGCTTTGATCCGCAGCCCGCGCGCCATCAGCGCCTCAAGGTGGTGCTGCTCGTGTCCGGCGCCGAGATTCGCGAGCACCTCGCTGAGCGCCGACTGATCACGAGGAATCTGCTCACCTGCCGCGACGCGCCGCTTGAGCGTGACCAGGTGGCCGCACGCCAGGTAGTCGCAGAGGTCGGTCGCCGTGTAGACGGGAGTCCCGTCCTGGAGGAACCGCATCAGCGAAGCATCCTCGCTCGGAGGCGGCCCCGCTCGCGCGGCAGCGGGAGGCGGAGCTGGCGAACCGGCGGGCGGCTGGAGCCCGCAGCGCGATCGTGGGACTGGGCGGCACTCGGAGCGGACATCGACTGCCTTGGCAGCGGGCCGAAGAGATCGCGTCGCTCCTCGATCAGCGCCTCGGCGCGCCGGAGGTAGGAGCCGCGTCCGGGGTTGTCTGCGTCCATGGCCTCAGGATGCCGACCGCCCGCGACAGCTGCCTGTCGCGGCGCGAAAGGACGGTCACGGTCTGATAACCGAGCGGATCCGGTCCCGCCCCAGAACCCACACTCACTCTCGATGGCGGAAGTGTTCGAAAGGCTCCAGACCGTGCCGGCGGGCGCAGGCGGTACTGCGTCGCGCAGGCGATTCCACCCGGATGACCGATCGCGCAGGCTCGGCCTCCTCGTCCTGCGGGCAGCCGCTCTGGCCTCGGTGGTCGCGGGCTTCCTCACGTTCGTGCTTGCCCCGATCCGCGGGACGTTCACCGGCGAGTTCGAGGACTTCGGCGCCTACATCGCCGCCGCCCACGCCGTTGCCGGTCACTCGGATATCTACGCGCAGTTCATCCATCAGCCGCCGAACGTCGCGCTCAGCGGCTTCGACTACCCGCCGGTCGTGGCCTTCCTCCTGCAACCGCTCGGGTGGGTCCCGGCGAGCGTCGCGGCAACCTTCTGGCTCTGGCTCACGATCGCCTGCACGACGGCGGCGGCCGGCATCGCCGCATTCGAGCTGCTGCCGCGCGCGTGGCCGCGCCTCGAGCTCACCGCCCTCGCGAGCTTCCTCTACTCGGCCGCGACGTACAACTACTGGCACGGGCAGATGAACCCGGTGATCTTCCTCCTGCTCGCGCTTGCGTTGCGCTCGTGGCTCCACGGGCAGCAGACGCGGTTCGGGATCCTCATCGGAGTCGCCGCGTCGATCAAGCTCGCGCCGATCATCCTGGTCGTGCTCATGGTGCGGCGCGGCTGGTGGCAGGCCGCCATCGCATGCGCGGCGACGGTGACTGCGGGTCTCGTCGCCGGTATCGCGGTTCTCGGGTTCTCGACGCTCCACGAGTACGTCACCGGCGTCCTGCCGGTTCTCTCCGCCCAGGACGGGTGGCTCTACAACCAGTCGGTGAGTGGCGTGCTCAACCGGCTTGCGGGCCACGCCGTGCTCACACCGCAGCCCGCCTCGCTCGTCATCACGCTCGTGACCTACGCCGTCCTCGCCCTGATGCTGGCGATGCTGTTCCTCGCCGTCTCTCCCGGCATGCGCAGCGTGCGGCAGCGCGGCGCGGAGTTCGCTGCTGCGACGCTGCTCATGCTCCTTGCAGGCACGGTGACGTGGTACCCGCACTACGTCAGCGCGATCATCGCCGTGTTCGCCGCGATGGCGATTCTCGCCACGCAGCCTGCGCACCGGTCTCGTGCGCTCCTCTGGTCCACCGTGGTGTTTGTCGCATCGACGGCGCTGCTCGCCCCGGTGCTCATCGCCAACGTCACGTCGTGGACGCAGCTCGCCTCGCTGAGCCACTCACCGTTCTGGTGGTTGCTCACCCAGATCGCATCGCTGCCGGCGCTCGGCGCCGCGGCGATGTTCGTGGCATTCACGGTCACGCTGCGACGCTCGACGCTCGCACCCGTTCCACAACCCGCGGTGCGCACCGAGGTTGCCTCGGTCACGTAGGGTGCGAGGATGCGCGACGACCATGTCGACATCCACCCCGTGCGCGACGGCGAGCACGCCCGCGCCGGTGAGGTAACCGTCAACGCCTATCGGGAGTTCGCCACACCGCACTCGCCGACCTGGGACGCGTACCTGCTGAGGATCGGCGATGTCGCGGGACGCTCCGAGCACGCGACGGTCCTGGTGGCGACCACCGGCGGTGTGGTCGCGGGATCGGCGACCCTCGAGATCGACCGCCGCATGAACCCGGCATCCACGGAGCCGCTCGCCCCCGACGAGGCGCATCTCCGCATGCTCGGCGTCGACCCCGGTCTGCAGGGGCGAGGCATCGGCAGGAGCCTCGTGCTGGCCTGCATCGAGCTCGCTCGCGGGCGTGGCAAGCGCCGGCTCACGCTCGGCACCGGTCCCGCGATGACCGCGGCGCAGCAGCTCTACACCGCGCTGGGGTTCACCTTCGAGGGCGAGCGCGACACGCCGGACGGCGTGCATCTCCTCCGGTACACGCTCGACATCGGCGCAGACCCGCAGGCGACGCGCTAGGCTCGTCGCGTGCCAGGCGTGTACGAGAAGGGAGAGAAAGAGCTTCGTGTCATCAAGCTCTTCACGCGCCTGTGCGAAACCGAGGTCGGGCTCACCACGCGTCAACTCGCCGATGAGCTGGAGGTGCACTCGCGCACCGTCCAGCGCTACGTGGCCACGCTCCGCGACCGCGCCGGCATCGACGTCGAGGAGACCGACGGGCGGTGGCGGATCGGCAAGCGCAGCCTCCTCCCGCCGCTACAGCTCGACCGCTACCAGGCGACCCTGGTGCTCGTGGCGCTCCGTCTGCTGCAGCAGATGCGCACCGAGCAGGATCCTGCGCTGATCGGCGCGCTCGCCCATCTGTCACGGGCGTTGAGCGTTCCCACCGTGAGCGAGTACCTGCGGCGGACCCTCGCCGCCGCCGAGCGGCGCGTACCGGCGGCGGAACGCATCGGCGTAGAGCGCGCCGTCATCGACGGGTTCGTCCTGCACCGCGAGGTCGAGGTGCGCTACGTCGACGCCAAGGGCAACGAGACCAAGCGTGATCTGCGCCCGTACTTCATCGAGCCCCTCGCCGAGGGACGGCACATCTATGTCTTCGCTCGGGATTCGGCGTCGCGCGAGGTTCGTTCGTTTCGCCTCGACCGGATCCGCACGGCGCGCCTGCTGCCGACGTCGTTCACCGTCCCGGAGGACTTCGACATCGACGCCGTGCTCGGCGCCGCATGGGCCATCTGGCAGGGCGCAGGCGACGACCACGTCGTGCTCCGGTTTCCGGCGATCGCGCGTCAGTGGGTCGACGAGGCGCTCTGGCCGGCGGGCATGCGGCGGACCGACCTCAGGAACGGGGAGATCGAGGTGCAGCTCGACGTGGCCAGCGAGGTGGAGATGCGCCCCTGGCTGCTGCGATGGGGCTCGAACGTCGAGGTGCTGGAGCCGCCATCGCTGCGCGCGCACATGGCCGAGACCCTCGCGGCAGCCGCGGCACTGTACGCGTCGAAATCCGGCAAACGGGGTAGAAGATGACCACGATGGACGAGAAGATCACCCTCACCGACGACGAATGGCGTCAGCGCCTGACGCCTGAGCAGTACGCGGTGCTCCGCAAGTCGAGCACCGAGCGCCCCTTCACCGGTCAGTACGTCCACGTTGACGACGCGGGCATCTATCGCTGCGCCGGCTGCGGCGCGGAGCTGTTCAGCTCCGACACGAAGTTCGACTCCGGCACCGGCTGGCCGAGCTTCTACGAACCGTTGAAGGCAGGTGTCGTCGAGGAGCACCGTGACTGGAGCATGCTCATCCCGCGCACGGAGATCCGCTGCGCGAAGTGCGGTGGCCACCTCGGCCACGTCTTCCCGGACGGCCCGGCGCCCACGGGTCAGCGGTACTGCATGAACTCCTGCGCCCTCTCCCTCGACAAGCGCAAGGGCTGATTCGCGATCGAGCCCTCGGCGCGGGCTCGCGCAGTGCTCGAGCAGACCTTCGGCTTCGCGGACTTCCGTCCGGGACAGGCCGATGTCGTGGCCGCCTCCGAGGCCAACGCTGACGTTCTCTTCGTCGCACCGACCGGCTCCGGCAAGAGCATCGCCTACTGGATCCCGGGGATCGTCGGCGGCGGTCTCACGATCGTCGTCTCACCGCTGATCGCGCTGATGGTCGACCAGGTCGCGCGTCTCAACGAGCTCGGGATCCCCGCCGCATGCCTGCACAGCCAGGTGAGTGCCGCGACCCGCGCCGAGGCGCTGCGCGCGGCAGGCGCCGGCGAGCTCCGCTTTCTGTACCTCGCACCGGAGCGCATCGGCGCTCCCGGGTTTCTCGACAGCCTGGCGCGGCTCGCGGTCGGCCACTTCGTCGTCGACGAGGCGCACTGCATCTCCAGCTGGGGCCACGACTTCCGCCCCGACTATCGACGGCTCGGCGACGCCATCACCGCATGCGGCCGCCCGCCTGTGGGTGCGTTCACCGCGACCGCGACCCCACGCGTTCGTGCCGACATCGCGGCGAGCCTCGGATTGCATGCGCCGGTCGAGCGTGTCACCGGGTTCGTGCGCGAGAACCTCACGATGTCGGTGATCCGATGCCGCGGCGTTGGCGACAAGCGCAACGCGCTGCTCGGACTCGTGCGTCAGGGCGATGGTCGGGCACTGGTCTACTGCGGGAGCAGACGGACGACGGACAGCGTCACCGAGCTGCTTGCGGGAGAGGGCATCTCGGTCGCCTCATATCACGGGGCGCTCGACGGCGATGCGCGCCAGATCGTGCACACCGGGTTCGGGGAAGGACGGTTGCAGGTGATCGTCGCGACGTCGGCGTTCGGGATGGGCGTCGACTTCCCCGACATCCGCCAGGTCATCCATCACGACTTTCCCGGCAGCATCGAGGAGTATTACCAGCAGGCGGGACGCGCCGGGCGTGATGGCGAACCGTCGACATGCACGCTGCTCTACAACGCCGCGGACCGTCAGCTCCAGGAGTTCTTCATCGAGCAGGCATACCCGGAGCGCGACACCGTGCGTGCCGTGTACCGCGAGCTGCTGCGCGAGGGATCCGATGCGATCGACGACTGGGGGAAACGTGGCGTCGGCGTCAACGAGGCGCGCGCGGCTCTCGACCTGCTGCGCCGTGCTGATGTGATCCAGCCCGACGGCAGCATCCGCCGTCTCACCGGCGCGCCGGTCGACTTCGACGAGCAGGCGCTGCTCAAGGCGAATGCGTACGCGCGGGTGAACCAGGTGATGGAGTACGCAACATCGCGCGGTTGCCGGCACGCGCGCATCGCCGACTACTTCGGCGAGGAGGGCGTTGCGCGGACCTGCAACGCCTGCGACAACTGCCTGGAAGGGGACCGGACGCCGCTCGCAACGATTGACCCCGTCGATGTCGGCGCGGCGCTCGCCTGCGTGGCGCGGTTCGACGGGCATCTGGGTGTCGTCCGCATCGCGTCGATCCTCCGTGGTGCCACCGATGCGTGGACGACATCGCGCCAGTGGGTCACGGAGTTGCCCTTCTTCGGTGCGCTGCGCACCTGGGATGTCGACCGGATCCGCGATCTGCTCGAGCGCCTCGTGGAACTGGGATGCGTGAGCCGCGGCCACGGCGAGAAGCCGACGCTGGGCATCACAGCAGCCGGCTCGGCGGTACTCCGAGGCGACGACACGATCGAGGTCGACGTACGCGCAAACCGCCACCCCGCTGCGTCCAGCCGGACGCGCACGCGTACGAAAGAACCCCTCACGACACAGGCAACGACTCCCGAGGTCGCCTCGAGGTTCGATGCATTGCGCCGCTGGCGTCTGGAGATCGCGCGAAGCACCGACATGCCGCCGTTTGTCGTCTTCCACGACAAGACGCTACTCGAGATCGCGCACCGCAATCCCGCGTCGGTCAACGCGCTGGCAGCGATTCCCGGGGTCGGACCAGCCAAGCTCGAGCGCTACGGAGCGCAACTACTCTCAGCCCTGCGCGACGGGTCGACGAACTAGGCGATTCGCAGCGCCGATCACCAAGCGCAAAGGGTCAGGCGGATAGGGTCACGCTCCAGGAGTACGTCTTCCCGGTTGCGATGTCGGTATACGTGCCGGACAAGGTGCTGCCGGACAAGGTCCCCGAAAAGACCACTCCGCTGCCCCTCAGAGTGATCGTGCTACCTGTCAGACTGCCCCTGATGTCGAGGGGCTTGCCGGGTGGTGACGGTGGTGACCACGGCATCAACGTCCCATCGAGCCCGTCGGCGGTCTGCGTCAATGTGAGAGTACAGAAGCCGTTGGGCGTGCCACTACACGTTCCCGACCACGTTCCGCTCAGGTCGAGCGGGGGTTGAGACGCCGTCGGCGTCGATGAGGGAGCGGACGATGGAACCGGTGCGAGTTGCGTCGGCGCGTCGTTGGGGGGACGTTGCAGGACGGCGATCAGCACACCTCCCGTCGCGATGACCCCGACGAGCACCGCGAGCGCGGCCGCCGACCTCCATCTACGTCCGAGCGGTTCGCCTTCCATGACGTCGACGATAAGGCGCTCGCCGACGAATGGAGCATGGAGCGCGCTGCTGCAGCCGGTTCCGTACCACTACCTGCGACGTCACTTCGGCTCGCTCGGTCACAAGCACCGGCCGACCTGACGTACGGTCAAAGACCGGAGCCGAAGCGTCCGGTCTACACCGGGATGTGGCAGGTGGCGGCGATGCCGCGCCGGGTGAAGTACTTCTGGTGGTACTCCTCGGCGTCCCAGAACTTCGCGGCCGGCACGATCTCGGTGACGATCGGGCGCCGGTAGCGTCCGGATGCATCGAGCTTCGCCTTCGAGGCGACCGCGGCAGCCTCCTGCTCCGGCGAGTGGAAGAAGATCACCGACCGGTAGTTGTCGCCGATATCCGGACCCTGGCGGTTCAGCTGCGTCGGGTCGTGGTTCATCCAGAAGATGTCGAGTAGTGCGTCGTAGCTGACCTTTGCCGGGTCGTAGGTGACCTCGACCGCCTCGGCATGACCGGTGCGGTGCGAGCACACATCTTCGTAGCTCGGCGCTTCGGTGAAGCCGCCCGTGTAGCCGACCTTGGTCCCGGTGACCCCGTCGACCTGCTCGAACACCGATTCCACGCCCCAGAAGCATCCCGCGCCGAATGTCGCTGTTTCCATGGCCCGAGTATGCCTCGCGCCGCTCTCAGCCAACCATCACGACGCGTGCAGGTCGAGCTTGACCCGGCCGGTCGCGTAGACCGGCGGCCAGACGACGACGCTGACGCGCGGCGCCTGCCATTGCCAGACCACCGCCGCGGCACGGATGTTCTGGCCGACCTGGCCCGAGGCCGTCGAGAACAGCACACCGCCACCGTTGGGGAGGCTGCCGTTCGGGAGGTCCAGCGACCGCGCTGCGGCGGCGATGCTCGTCGCGCCGACGTCTCCCGCCTGACGGAGCACGTCGGCGAAGAGCACCCACGCCGCACTGAACCCGGCGATTCCCTCCTCGCTCGGCAGGTCGCCGGTGCGCTGCTTCCAGAGCGCCGCGAAACGGTCGTAGAGAGCCCTCGCCTTCGGGTCGAGCGCGTTCGGGTTGAAGTTCGCCTGCGGGCGATCGGACGCGAACACGCCGACGGCGCCGGATCCGAGGACGTTGCCGAAGTCCTGGTCGCACTGGGCCATCGTCGTGCCCATGAACACCTTCACCTGCAACCCTGCCGCGAGAAAGGCGCGCCGGAACGCGATGCCGTCCTGGATGTGCGAGGAGAGCACGAGGATGTCCGGTTTCGCCGCGGCCAACGCCTGCATGACCGGCGCCCAGTCCGGTGTGTACGGGTTGTAGACGGACTCCCCGGAGATGCGCACGCCGCCCGTCTCCAGGGATGCGCGGGTAGCGTCGGCAACCGAGTGCCCGTACTCGTCGTCTGCGGTGACGAAGTACACGCGAATCCTCGACACCGGCCCGAGCTTCGGGACGAGTTGCGTCAGCATGAACTGCCCCGAGTTGGCGCCGAGCTCGGCGCCGTTGACGCCGACACGGAACACCAAGGGCGACCCCTGCCCGGTGACGCGGTCCGCGACGGCGCCGGTCTCCCAGTACACCATCCCGCCGCCCGCAACCGCCGCCGCGGCGGGGATCGACAACTGTGACGAGTATGCGCCAATCACGACAGGAACTCCGTCGGCGTTGAGGCTCGACACGGCCGCGGGGATCTGGCTCTGATCCTCGACGTCACGCGGGTCGAGCGCTATCGACCGGCCGTCGACACCGCCCGACGCGTTGACCATCTGGGCCGCGAGGGTCACACCGAGGTACTCGTCGCTCGAGTCCGGCGCGTCGCTCCCCGCCAGGGGAAAGATCGCCCCGATACGGATCGGCACCGGGCCTGCGGCTGCGACGCTCGCACAGGCCGCGGCGACCACCGGGAGGATCAGCGCGCCGATCAGCCCGGCCGGGCGGGAACGCCTGTCGCGGAGCCGCTGGAGCACCGGGCGATCTTAACCTGCGCCGTGCTGTGGCCGAGTCCGAGCTAGGGCACCTCCAGGCCCATCGGTCGCCATCCGGTGGCACCGGCGGCTGCTGACGATCCCCTGTCTCGCTGTCGAGCCGCCCATCCCCTTCCCGCCGCGTAGGTTCCAGCACCGATTGACCCGACGAAGAATCCGATCGGGAGATTGGACAGGTATGCGAGCGCGATGGCCGACCATACCGTTCCGAGTGCGATCAGGACCGACAGGCCCATTGCCGTAAACGGTCGGTTGGTGAACGACCGGGCGGCAGCGGCCGGGCTGATCAGGAGGCTGAAGATGAGCAGCGCTCCGACGACCGGCACCGCCATCGTCGTGGTGAGTGCGACGACCAGAAGGAACACCGCCTCCATCCGCCCGCGGCCGACGCCACGAGCCTCAGCAACGTCGGGCATGACCGACGAGAACATCAGCGGGCGGTACAGGAGCAACACAGCGATGATGGAGACCACCCCGATTACCGCGATTGGAACGAGCTCGCTGCTGCTGACACCGAGCACCTCACCGAAGAGGAGCGAGTAGATCACGGGCGCGTATTCGGTGGTCATCGAAAGGAAGAGCGATCCCAGACCCAGCATCACGACAATCACGAGCGCGGTCGCGACGTCGTGGCGCGCTCGCCGTCCGAGCGCGGCAATGGTCAGTGCCCCGAGGATCGAAAACACGGCGAGCCCGACGATTGCGTCGACACCGATGAGGCTTGCGCCGGCAGCTCCCGCGAAAGCGCCGTTGGGCAGCGCGTGTGCGGCGAACGCCGAGCCGCGTAGAACGATGAAGAATCCGACCACGCCCGCGACCACGGCGACGATCGACGCCGACTCCCACGCATTGAGCATGAGGCCTGAAAACATCACCCCGCCACCGTCGCGATCGCCTGGCGCCGGGCGCCGCGGCGCGCTCGAATCCGAAGCTGCGAAGCGAGATAGCCGATGAAGATCAGCGTCACGACAAAGAAGCTCACTGGCCAGCCCCCACCGCTTGGGAACCAGTAATAGCTGTCGTAAGCGAGAACGACGCCAAGCCAGGTCGCGAGCACGCCGATCACCGCAGCAATCAGCGCCGCTCGACCCGGCCTGTTGGTCACACGAAGCGCGGTGGCCGCGGGGCCGATCAGCAACGCCGTCGACAGGATCGCCCCGATGGTCACGGCTGAGAGCGACACCGCCAGCGCGAGTGCGGTGAGATAGCCGATCCCAACCAGGCGTACCCGCACGCCCTGCGCCGTGGCGAGTTCGGAGCTCACCGAACTGAGGATTAACGGTCTGCACATCGAGAGCACGATCCCCGCTGCGACAACGCTGAGGATAACGATCACGGGGACCATCGACGAGGGCAGCGTGAAGATCGATCCAAAGAGGACATTGACCGTCGCACCACTGGTGCTCGACGACGTCGTGTCCAGGTAGAGGAACAGGGCGGCGAGCCCAAGTGCCGCACCGAGCACGATGCCGGTTGCGAGGTCGCGTCCACGCGGACGCCGGATCCCGATCCACTCCATCACTCCAGCGGCCACCAGATTCATCGCGACGAATCCGAAGAGCGGGCTGATCCCAAGGAGAAACGCTGCCGACCCACCGGCGGTGCCGACGTCAGCCAGCGAGTGACCGGCGAAGGATTGGCCGCGCATCACCGTGAACGTGCCCACGATGCCGGAAACCACGGCGACAACACCCCCGACCACCAGCGCCGTCTGCACCGGCAGGTTGGAGAAGAAGCCTGGCTCGAAGAGTGGTGACAGGAACCCGGCCATCGCTAGACCAGCTCGACAATGGCTTCGGTGTCACCGTGCTGCAGCGCTTCCTCGCGGCGGCCCGCCACCACAAGAATGCGATCGTGCACGTGGATGACATCGACGTGGACACCATAGAGTTTGGTGAGCGATTCACTCGAGACGACCTCAGCGGTCGTCCCCGTCGCAATCCGCCCGTTGGCGACATACACGATGCGATCCATCACTGGCAGCAGTGGGTTCATGTCGTGCGTGCATATGAGTACCGCGATTCGCTGCTCTCTCGCGACTCGCGCCAGGAGATCGACGACCTCCTGCTCGCTGCCGATGTCCAGATTCGCGAGTGGTTCGTCGAGGAGTAGCAGGCGTGGATGGCTGATCAACGCGTGGGCGATGAGGACCCGCTGCTGCTCACCCCCGGAGAGGGTGCCGACCCGCGAGTCGGCAAAACGCGCGGCGTCGACGGCTTCGAGCATCGCGTCGACCTGCTTGCGACGCGCTGACGAGGGCCACGGCAGTCCGAATCGTTGTCCGTCGATGCCGAGCCCGACGAGGTCACGCGCTCGCAGCGGCATGTCCGGATCGAGGGTGATTCGCTGTGGCACGTATCCGATGAGCGGATGCCGCCGTGATCCGCTCTCGACGCGCACCGTGCCGACGCTCGGCGCGATGAGCCCGAGGATGACCCGAAGCAGTGTCGTCTTGCCGGCGCCGTTCGAGCCGATCAGTCCGGTGAACTCACCGGCGTTGATATGGAAGGTGACGTCGTGGAGAATCTCGCGACCGGAGAGGGTGACGCTGATGCCGTCAACCGCAAGGATTTCGTCCGAGTCGATGGCGACGCGTTCCTCCACAACAACTACAGGCTTTGTGTCGAGGTACCGTCTGCGACCGCTTTCTGCAGCGCGGTGACCTCGGCGAGCATCCACGACTGGTAGGTGAAGCCTGGGGTTGGCATCGTTTCGTAGACACCGATGACGGGGATGTTCGCGGAGTGCGCTGCGCTGATAAAGCTCTGCGTCAGGGTATCGGTCACCTGCTGGTTGTAGACGAACACCTTGACCTTGTGCTCGGTGAAGAGACTCGTCTGCAGCGAAATATCCTGGGGTGATGGGTCGACCCCGTTCATGATGTCGGCCTGAAACCGGAACGGCGTGAGGTCGTCTGCACCCGCAGCCGCGAGCATGTAGTCCGCGACGGGTTCGGTGGTGGCCACCGGCGTCCCTGCGTACTGTGCCTTGAAGTCTGCGATCGCCCGCAGCCATGGATTGAGCGACGCGATGAACGTCGCCGCGTTTTGGCTGAAATATGCGGCGTCAGCAGGCTTCAGAGCCGCGTAATCGGCAGCCAGGGCGTTGGCCACCTTCGGCATCGTCGTCGGGTCATACCACAGATGCGGGTTCGGTGTGCTGTCGGCAAGCCCGAGGAGGTGCTGCACGTTGATGACCTTGCGAGACTGGCTCGGCGAAGCGGATTCGAGCTTGGTCATGTAAACGTCGTAGCCGACGCCGTTTTGGATGACCAGCTGGGCCGCACTGACGTCCTCGGCAACGCTTGGGCTGACCTCGTACGTGTGTGGATCGGTGTTCGGGTTGCTCTCAATCGAGGTAACCGAAACATCCTTCCCGCCGATCTGCGCGGCCACGTTGCCGTATTCATTCTCGGCAGCCACGACCGCGATCGTGCCAGGCGCTGGCTGGCCTGCCATGGGCCCGCATCCGCTGATCAGCGCGCTGCAAAGGGCCCCCGCCGCCGTCATCCGGGCCACCTGCACAGCACCGCGAGGCCTTGAACGTGTCATGAGACCGGAGTCTACATGAAACTCAGTCTCGTATAGGTCGTGACATCTCAACTCGGGTTCGTGAAGGTCTCCACCGCCGTGGCGAGATCGACCCTTCCCTCGTACAGAGCGCGGCCGACGAGCACGCCGGATGCCCCGGCTGTGGCGCATGCGGCGATATCCTCGAGGCTCCCGATCCCACCAGCGACGATCACCGGCCCCGCGTACAGGTCGCGACAGATCTGAACGCCGTCGAGGTTGGGGCCGTTGAGCTGCCCGTCGCGCGTGGTGTCCGTGTAGACGAGACCGGCGGCGCGCCAGTGCCTCCACCGCCGCAGCAACTCCGTCGCCGCAAGCCCGTCCTCCGTCCATCCGTGGATGCGCGAGATCCCGGCGCGGACGTCGAGGCCGAGGAGCACGCGGCCGCCGGCGGCCTCGCAGATCCTCACGGCGAGCTCCGGCTCTCGCGCCGCGACGCTCCCGAGGACGACCAGCGACACGCCGCTTTCCAGCCAGCGCAAGGCAGTGTCGACGGTGCGGACGCCGCCGCCGACCTGCACCGCGCAACCCGATGCAACGCACGCGTTCACGATCCGCGCGACCGCGGCGGCGCTTTCCGATGCAGGAAGGCCCCGGGCAGCGTCCAGGTCGACGACGTGCAGCCGTGCTGCGCCGGCGTCGATGAATCCCCGGGCGAGGACCGCGGGGTCGCGCGCGGAGACGGTGGGCCGCGCGTACTCGCTCTGTGCAACCCGAACGCACCGGCCCCCCTGCACATCGATCGTTGGGATCACGATCATTCGCTCACCCTTCCGGTCGACCGTCAACCCCGTGGCGCACCGCGTCGAGGCCCGTCATGCGGGGATTTTACGGGTCCCGTCGCGATTTATCGGTCGGGCACGCTCATCAACGCGACGAGGTCGGCATGCAGCAGTCCATTGGTGGTGATCACGGTGCCCGTGTCGATCCGGTCCTCGCCGTCGAAGTCGCTGAAACGGCCGCCGGCCTCGGTGACGATGACCTGCGCCGCCGCGACGTCCCAGGGGTGCACCCATGCCTCGACGGCGACGTCGATGACCCCTTCGGCGACGAGCATGTGCGACCAGAAGTCGCCGAAGGCGCGCACCACCCGCGCCCGTTGCAGCACCTGACGGAAACCCGCCTCGCCGCGCCGCCTCGCGAAGTCACGGACGTCGGTGCACGAGACGTATGCGTCGTCGAGCGACGCGGTCCGCGACACGTGGATCCGCCGCCGCGTGTCGGTGAACGCGCCCTGACCGGTCGCCGCCCACCAGCGCCTGCCGAGCGCCGCGGCGGAGACCACGCCGCAGACTGCGCGCTCGCCTCGCATGAGCGCGATCAACGTCGCCCAGACCGGGACCCCGTTCGCATAGTTGAGCGTGCCGTCGATGGGATCGAGCAACCATCGCCACTCCGCGTTCTCGTCACCGCCGTACTCCTCGCCCACGATCTGCTGATTGGGGCGCATGCGCGCGAGCGCTTCGCGAAGCGCCTCCTCGGTCGCCCTGTCGGCGTCGGTCACCGGCGTGTTGTCGGACTTCGTATCAACGCGGAGATCGGACGCTCGGAAACGCGCCGTGGTGATGGCGTCTGCGATGTCCGCGAGCTCGAGGGCGACTTCCAGGTGCGATTGCATGGCCGGTCACGTAGTTTCGCGATCGAGACGCTCGTCCTGCTCACCTTCCATACCATGGACGTCGATGACTGACCTCGACATCCAGGAGCCGGTCCCCGCCAGCACCGTCGCGCTGCTGCGCGATGTCGACGATGGCGTCGAGGTCTGCATGCTCCGGCGTCCTGGGCGCAGCAGCTTCGCCGCCGGAGCGTTCGTCTTTCCCGGCGGAGCCGTGGACGAGGCGGACGGCATCGGTCCTGCGGCGTACAGGATGGCCGGGGTTCGCGAGGTCCTCGAGGAGGTCGGCCTGCTCATCGGCGGGCCGGCGCCTGGCGCAGGCGATGACCACCTCGAACAGCGCATCGACGCGGCGCGCGCGGCGGTCCTCGCCGGCGGCGACTTCATGGACACCCTGCACGACCACGGCCTCGCCGTGACCCCGGAACAGCTCGTCTACATCGCGCACTTCATCACCCCGCCACGAGAAGGACGCCGCTACGACACCCGATTCTTCGGATTCCGCGCCGGGCCGCTGCAGGACATCCGCGTGCATGCTGCCGAGGCGGTCGAGGGTGGCTGGCACCGTCCCGAGGCGATGTTGCCCCTGCGCTTCCCGGCGATCATGCCGCCAACCCGGATGATGTGCCACGAATTCGCGCGGCTGGGATCTGTCGCCGCGATCCTCGACACGCTGTCTGCGCAGCCGATCGAGGTGACGGACATCACCCCGGAGATCATCGCCGCGTGGATGGCGCTCGAGCACGAGCCCGCTGATCAGGCATGACCGACACGACGCGCGTGCTCGCGCCGAACCCATCCGTGTTCACCGGGCCGGGCACCAACACCTATCTCGTCGGCGGCGACAGTGAGGTCATCTGCATCGACCCGGGACCTGACGACGACGCGCATCTCGAGGCGATCCTTGCCGCCGCGGCAGCGCGCGGTGCACGCATCACCTCGATCGTCCTGACGCACTCGCACCCGGACCACCGCCCGCTCGCCGCACGGCTGGCTGCGAGGACCGGCGCGACGGTGCACTGCTTCGACCCGGCTGCCGGTGATGAGCACGCGCAATTGATGGCCGACGGCGACGTGGTGCGTGCCGGCGGTATGTCGCTCGTCGCCGTGCACACGCCGGGACACACGCGCGACCATCTCTGCTTTCACGACGCGGCGTCGCGGACGCTGTACACGGGCGACCACATCCTCAGCGGCACGACCACCGTCATCCACCCGGGTGAAGGCGACATGGCGGACTACATGGACTCGCTGCGCCGCGTGCGTGACCTCTCCCCGGCGACGATCTACCCGGGGCACGGCGCGCGAGTCGATGACGCAGCCGCCGTGATCGACGAATACATCAGCCACCGCGTTGCGCGCGAAACGCAGGTCCTCGACGCCGCACGGCGTCACCGCGGGCCGTTCGTTCCGATGGACCTCGTGCCCACGCTCTACGAGGGCTATCCGGTCGAGGTGTATCCGCTGGCTGCATGGACGGTGCAGGCGCACCTCGACAAGCTGGTCGCCGAACAGAAGGTCGACCGGGTTGGTCGCGACTCCGATGAGGGCGGCACGCGCTACGTCGCGCGTCCCGAGTAGCCCGGTTCAGCGCCTCCGGAGCTTGCCGAGCGCATTGCGATCGAGGTCGTCGACGATGATCAGCTCACGCGGCAGCTTGTGACGCGCGATCGACTCCCCGGCGTGGGCGTTCAGCGACTCGAGTGACGGTGGGGCGCCACGCCTTCGTGGCACGACACGTGCAACGACCCGCTGTCCCCACTCGCCGTCGGGGCTCGCCGACACCATCACCGCCGCGACCTCGGGGTGTTGCGAGAGCGCTGCCTCGACCTCGGCCGGCCAGATCTTCTCGCCGCCACTGACGATGACGTCGGCGAGCTTGCCTCTGACATGGACAATCCCGTCCGATCGAACGTCGCCACCGTCACCGGTGTGCAACCAACCGTCTGCGTCGAACACCGCAGCGGTCGCCTCAGGATCGAGCCTGTAGCCGCGCATCAGTGTCGGTCCGCGAACCAGCAGCTCTCCGTCGGTCGATGCGCGGACCTCCACGCCAGCGAGCGGCCGCCCGGCGTACACGACACCGCCGCAGGTCTCCGTCATGCCGTATGTCTGCACGACGGGTGCGCCGGCCGCGGCGGCGGCACGCGCCAGCGCCGCATCCATGCCGGAGCCGCCGACAAGGATCGCGCGAAAGTGGCGAAGGTCCGCTCCCCCATCGAGCAGGCGGACGAGCTGCGTTGGGACGATCGACGTGAACCTCGCGTCCGGAACACCCGCGATGGCCGACGGGGTCAGCCGGCTGCGGAAGGTGATCGGTGCGCCGAGTATCAGGTGCCGGAAGACGACGAGCATGCCGCCGATGTGTGCCAGCGGCAGGGCTGCGATCCACCTGCGCCTCGAGTCGGCGCCGATCACCGATGACGACGCGCGGATCGCGGCTGCGACGGCGCTGTGCGGCAGCTCGGCGAGACATGGACGGCCGGACGTGCCCGAGGTCGCGATCACGAGCGTGATGCCGGCTTCGACGGGGACACCGTCAACGCGCCGCAGACCGTCCGCGCCGAGCAGGACAGTCGGTTTCGCGCGCCCCAGCAGGCGCTCACGTTCCCGGCCTGCCAGCCTCGTATCGAGCGGCAGGACCGCGAAGCCGGTCTCGCGCGCCGCACGCAGGATCGGCAGCCACGCTCTGCCCGGCTCCAGCGTCACCGCGACCAGGTCGCGGGAACGAAGCTGGCCGATCATGCCCGCGGTCTTCACGGGCTCGAGGGTACCGCCCGCGTGAAGCCCGGCGGGCTACCATCGGCACGAGCTTGCGAGGGCGACTGGATCGAGATCAGCGTGAGGTACATCGCATCGTGGAATGGGTCGCGACCGGTGAATGGAAGGATATTCGGTACCAGACCGCGGGCGGCATCGCGAAGCTGACGATCAACCGCCCGGAGGTCCGCAACGCGTTTCGCCCCACGACGTTGTTCGAGCTCACGCGGGCTTTCGAGATGGCGCGCGACGACCCGGAGGTCGGTGTGATCATCCTCACCGGCGAGGGCCCTGACGCGTTCTGCTCCGGCGGGGATCAGCGCATTCGCGGGGATGACGGCTACCGAGACTCGGCCGGGGTCGGGCGGCTCAACGTCCTCGATCTCCAGGTCCAGATCCGGAGACTCCCGAAGCCCGTCGTCGCGATGGTCGCAGGGTACGCAATCGGCGGTGGCCACGTGCTGCACCTCGTGTGCGACCTGACCATCGCCGCTGACAATGCGCGATTCGGCCAGACGGGACCGAAGGTCGGCTCCTTCGACGCCGGTTACGGGTCCGGACTGCTTGCTCGGACGATCGGGCTCAAGCGTGCCAAGGAGATCTGGTTCCTCTGCGAGCAGTACGACGCGGCGACCGCCGAGCGCTGGGGCCTGGTCAACCGCGTTGTCCCGCTCGATCGACTCGAGGAGGAGACGGTTGCGGTGTGCAATCGCATGCTCGAGATGAGCCCGCTGGCACTGCGCCTGCTCAAGGCCGGGTTCAACGCCGACACCGACGGGCTCGCGGGCATTCAGCAGCTCGCCGGCGACGCGACCCTCCTGTACTACATGAGCGAGGAGGCCCAGGAGGGTCGCGACGCGTACGTGCAGAAGCGCAAGCCGGACTTCGCGAAGTTCCCGCACCGGCCGTGATCGCCGAGGCGGCACCCCGGCCGGGTCCGCTCACCGTCTGGTGGATCGGAGCGCGGCCGCGGACCCTCGTAGCCGCCGTGGTGCCGGTGCTGGTCGGTGCCTCATGGGCAGGTCGCGCAGCGGTTTCGATTCCGCGCTCGCTGCTCGCGCTGCTGGTCGCCGTCGCTTTTCAAATAGGCGTCAACTACGCCAACGATTATTTCGACGGCGTCGGCGGTGTCGACACGGCAGCACGCACCGGTCCGCGCCGCCTCGTGGCGTCGGGACTCGCGCCGGCGCGTGCGGTCGCGACAGCCGCAATCGTGATGGTGGCGATCGGGGCGGTGGCGGGCATCGTGCTGTCGTTGCTCACGACTCCGTGGCTCATCGCCGCCGGCGCCGCGTCGGTGCTCGGGCTCGTCCTCTATTCGGGCGGACCGAGACCGTATGCATCGAGCGGCCTCGGCGAGATCGCCGTCTTCACGTTCTTCGGACTGGTCGCGACCTGCGGCACCGCCTACGTGCAGCAGGACCGTCTCGATCCCGGCGTGCTCTGGCTCGCGGTACCTGTGGGATTGCTCGCCTGCGCGCTCCTCATGGTCAACAACCTGCGCGACATCCCGACAGACACCGTCGCGGGCAAGCGAACGCTCGCGGTGCGCCTCGGCGCCGGGCGCAGTCGCGTGCTGCTGATCGCGACCGTCGCGGTCGCGCTGGTGCTTCCGTCCCTCGGTGCGCTGTTC